>JAIRNA010000052.1 GCA_031258305.1 Treponema sp.
AGCGGCGGGGTATTGAAGATTTTACCTTGAAATCTTTGCGTATGCGGGGGAACAAATCCCCCGCACCCCCAGTTTTAACCGCCCCAAGGGGCGGGGTATTAAACCCCAAGGGAATAAAAATTATTCAAAATTTGTAAATGATGTAAAAAAATTTCCGCATGGATTAAATCCAGAAGATATTTATAAATATTCTAGTGATCATTATGGAATTAAATGTATAATAGAAATAATAATGAGGCAAGTATAAAATTGATAGAAAAATATGGATATAAAAAATGGGGGACATTTGCCTAAAATTGCAATTTTTGATAATATAGAGGTGGAGCATTTATATTATGGAAAAAGAATAGTAGCATAATTTAAAACTATATAAAAATAAATTATGCTATATCACTGGAGTACAGGCACACTACGCCTAACAGGACTGTTTACGCTGCCCCGCAGTAGCGGGCTTGGCCTCCATTCGGCTAGGTCAGTCTCCCACGGCTCCGCTCCACCCACGTTTTTGCGGTTATAATTGCAAAAACGTCGCCAACGGCCGAAACATTAGACGACATATACCGCCTTTTTTAAAAAATACATCGCCCCCTCCCGCTGCGCCTAACACCCTTATTAGCGTATCGGGGTGCATATTTGATGGGGAAGACATTCCTCTACCCCGTAAACCTCGGCAAGGCGGAGAATTTTTCGCGCCCATACACCGTGAACTTTCACCTCGTTCATGCGTCCATTTTCGCCACGCGCCACACCCAAGTCCAGATCATTCCAGTTAAGGATCTGCAAGGCATCCGTGTAGTCGACTTTGGAAACCTTCATACATTCTGCAATCACCGGAATCTGAGAAGGATGGATGGCCGTCTTGCCGATAAAGCCATTGAGCCTATCTAATTGCGTTTCCTTCCGCAAAATATCCTTCCATGCGTCCGACGTCCCGGTTTCAAAGAATTCACACACTGGCGCGGATACCACATAGGAGCAGGAAAAATAGTTAAGAATGTCTACGAGAATGTCCCGAATGACGCCGATTTCGTAAATAGTTTGGTTGATCGAGCGACGAATACCGAAGATATTACAGAAATCGTTGCCACCACACCGAATGTTCAAGACGTATTCTTCCATACTGTCGATGCGACGTTTGATTGACCCAAGCGCGTCTCGACGCGTTTCAGCGCAAGCGACCCGCTCGGTTTCCAGAATCGGCATAACAAACACCGTCTCAGCCGCGCCCGCGTTCATTTCATGGACGAGTCTGACATAGTCGTCCGCGTTGGCTTCATCGAATTTTGGGAGAATGTACCCTGTCAATAGACCTGCATCTTGCCCAAGCGCGGTATGAATATGTTTCATATGAAGCGGCCCGCGGACGCGGACAAACAATAACGGAGCAGACTGTTTGCGTACGGTCCGATTGATATCACGGAACGAATGAAACATGACTTCTTCCGCCTTATCAAGAGATGAGTCTTGAATGGAGTCTTCGAGGCAAAATGCAAGGGAATCGACCGACCAGAACCGCCCGGTGCGTATTTTTTCGACGATGTTTGCATAGAGCGCCGGCATGTACAAGAGCGTGCCGACTCTGTATTCCAGTTCTTCTTTCGTCATTTTTTTCTTTATATCAAGTATTCGTTAAATAAATAATGATATGACGCAATATAAAAGCAATAATGCCATTATTATATTTAGTATTCTACTATGTCTATTGAATAATATACTGAATATTGAACCAAATAATGCCCAACATAGAGTTCCGGTAAATCCTGCAAACGATAATAAAAAAGCAAATAATATTAATATTGGAATTTCTTTATAATACGGCAATATATACGATGATATTGCTGTCATTCCATAGATTATTATTTTTGGATTTATTAATTGCAATAATGCGCCTATGATAAAACTTCCGTTGTTATTTTTAATTTCATGGGTTTTTGAAGGAATTAGTGTTTTAACAATTAAATAAACCATATACAGCGCTCCTATTATTTTCGTTAGAAGTTGTATTTTTGGAACTATAGAATATAAAACCGTAGAGAAAATCAAACATGATATCATTACAATAGAAAATCCGGCAAATATTCCCAAATTGAACACTATACCTTTTTTGAATCCCACATTTTTTGCATTATTCATAGACATAATATTATTTGGTCCTGGCGTATAAGCCATAATGATTATATACGAAAAAAAAGAAATCCACGGAAACATAATAATCACCTTTTATTGGTCCTTTTAAATCTGAGAGAAACCGCCATTGGGTAGCGACCAACGGGAAAATTCTAAGGCGCTTTTTAGAGCGCCTTAACGCTCACTATTGAAGCATGTTCCCAAATGCCGCCTCCTTAAAGACTTAAAGAGTAGAAGGCAGATGTTCCAGAATATTGGAATACGTTACTTTGCCATTACTGCCTACAACAATAAACCTCCCTACGTCGCCATAGACTACGTCGTAGAAGTCGCCGGACTCAAACAAACTGTCCACGGACGGCACCCAATTTATTCCGTCAGGGGAAGACGCTATTTGGCAGTTGACGCCAACAGCGACAAATCGGTCGCTGTTTCCGTAAGTTATGGCTTTGATGTGATTGGTACCGAAAGCGCTGTCCTCTATCGCAGTCCAGTTTATTCCGTCAGAGGAATGCGCCATTTTGCCGCCGTCGCCTACCGCGACAAATTTGTCCTCTCCATAGGCGATACTATGGATGATGCTGCCCCCGAACGTACTATCCTGTACCGCGGTCCAGTCTATTCCGTTAGAGGAATACGCCATTTTGCCGCCTTCGCCTACCGCGACAAACGTATCTTTTCCATAGATGATGCTATAAATGATGCTGGCACCGAACGTACTGTCCGGTATCGCGGTCCAGTTTGTCCCATTAGAGGAATACGCCATTTTACCGCCTTCACCTACCGCGACAAATTTGTCCTCTCCATAGGCGATACTATGGATGATGCTGGCACCGAACGTACTATCCTGTACCGCGGTCCAGTTTATTCCGTCAGAGGAATGCGCCATTTTACCGCCTTCGCCTACCGCGACAAATCTATTGTTACCATAGGCGATACGATAGATGTCGCTGTTACTGAAAGCGCTGTCCTGTATCGCGGTCCAGTTTGTCCCATTAGAGGAATACGCCATTTTACCGCCTTCGCCTGCGGCGACAAACCTATTGTTGCCATAGGTTATAGCATAGATGCTAATATCGAACGTACTGACCCCTATCGCAGTCCATGTTATTCCGTCAGCAGAATACGCCATTTTACCGATGTCGCCTACTGCGACAAACTTATTGTTGCCATAGACGATACTATAAATGATACTATCACCAAATTTGCTATCCCCTACCGCAGTCCAATTTGTCCCGTTAGTGGAATACGCCATTTTACCACCGATGCCTGCGGCGATAAACTTATTGTTGCCGTAGGTTATACTATAAATGATGCTGTCTCCGAACGTACTGTTCTCTACCGCAGTCCAATTTGTCCCGTTAGTGGAATATGCCATTTTACCGCCGACGCCTACGGCAACAAACGTACCGCCGCCGTAGGAGATACGATAAATGATGCTGTCACCAAAAGTGCTGTCCTGTACCGCAGTCCAATCTGTCCCATCAGTAGAATACGCCATTTTACCGCCTTCGCCTGCGGCGACAAATCTATTGTTGCCATAGGCGATACTATAGATAATGCTGTCACCGAAGGCGCTGTCCTGTACCGCGGTCCAGTTTATTCCGTTAGGGGAATACGCCATTTTACCGCCGCCGCCTACCGCGACAAACGTACCATCTCCATAAGCGATATGGTAGATGATGCTGTCACCGAAAGTATTGTCCTGTACCGCGGTCCAGTTTATTCCGTTAGAGGAATACGCCATTTTGCCGCCGCCGCCTACCGCGACAAATCTATTGTTGCCATAGGTTATAGTATAGATGCTAATATCGAACGTGCTGATCCCTACCTCAGTCCATGCTGTCGCATTAGAAGAATAAACCATTTTACCGCCGTCGCCTGTGGCGACAAACTTACCGCTACCGTAGGCTATGCTCCAGATATGGTTGTCTTTGCCAAATTTGCTATCTCCTACGACGGCCCATGTTGGAGGAACATAACCGACTGTAACTTCTTTCGTCGCCCCAGCACTTTTGTTACCCGAAGTATCTACGCTCTTAACGGTAAAGGTGTACTTTGTATCATTGGTCAGCCCGGTAATTTCTTTGACGATGGTTCCTTTTTTTACGGTAATAGGACTTAATCCATCCGGTTTATAGGTAATTTCCACTCTGTCGAAATCCTCGACGCTCGGTTCCGTCCATGAAAGGGTTACTTTCTCATGACTAACGATGGCAATGAGCGCGGTAACATTAGCAGGCGATGTGACGTCCTCTTCGTCGCTGTCAATTCCGCTTGCGCCGCCGCATCCCGCAATAATCAATCCAAATGTAAGTATAAGCACTACAATTCTCAATAAAAATGCGCTCTTTTTCATAAGCTATTCTCCTCATCTCTTTAATGTATAGGGTCTATTATCCAATTATCGTAAAAGAGTGTCAAGAGAAGGGGGACGAAAGATGTCTGTCGCGACCTCGCAAAATCCCCATTTTTAGTACGAAGCTTGCATGGGACTTTGTCTTTACCGAGTTAATCCCGTTTCCCCCGCACCGGACGCAAGTCCTCGTCCTTCACCAAAGTTGGATCGTTCATGCCTTGGGGAAGCTCCCTTCCGCGCTCGAACTCTACGTCCTCGTCAAGGAAACTTTCGGCAGGTGGAGGCGGCTTGGATTCATCTCGGTTTTCCAGACGCACCGAGACGACCTTCGTAACGCCGGATTCCTCCATGCTCACGCCAAGCAGAGTGCCCGCGCCCACCATCGTCTTCTTGTTATGCGTGATGACGATAAACTGACTCGCGCTCCCGAATTCTCGTAGAACGTGCACAAAACGGCTCACGTTAGCCTCGTCAAGCGCCGCGTCAATCTCGTCCAAAAGACAGAAGGGTGAAGGCTTTACCATATAGGTGGCAAAGAGCAAGGCGACCGCAGTCATAGATTTTTCGCCACCGGAGAGCAAGCTTATATTTTCGAGCTTCTTACCCGGGGGCTGGGCGAAAATCTCAATGCCTGATTCAAGAATATGGTTTGGGTCAACAAGCCGCAATTCCGCCCGTCCACCGCCGAAAAGGCGGCGGAACATATTGTGGAAGTTTTTCTTGATTTTATTGTAAACCACAAGGAAAATTTCTGACGATTCCGCACGAATTTCCGCCGCAATGTTCTCAAGGTCGTCCCGTGCCTTGGTCAAGTCCGCCAACTGATTCGACAGAAAATCAAACCGCGTCTTGGTTTCGGCGAATTCTTCCGGCGCCATAAGGTTCACCGCACCCAGATTTTTAAGCGAATTCCGCGCCTCTGCAAGCTTCTCCCGCAAAATCGGCGCGACTAACGTCGATTTTGCAATTTCAGACATACGCTCTTCAAACTCGCCGATATCGCGGGAGTGAGTTTCCCGAAAATTTTCCGCAATATTCTTGATTTCCGTCTCGGATTGCGCCAGTTCAAGATGAATTTTTTCTATTGTAGATTGGGACCGCGAAAGGTCGGCAAATTTTTTTTTTATCATATCCTGTGCGCCGGAGACATCGTTATTGCGCTTTTTCAAATCGACTTCAAGCTGTTCTAATTCTGCGGTGATAGTTATACCTTTGCTCTCAATTTCCGCCACTTCCTGTTCCGTATCTGAAATATGCTCCGCTATTTCGTCAAAACGTTTTCGGGCGAGGAAAAGCTCGTCCCGAATGGTTTTGAGACGGGACTCTTGTCCCGCAAGCTCCCGCCGTATGAGGCGCGCCTGCTCTTCGGCCGCGTGAGCTTGGGCGGCCATACGCGCCTGACTCACCCGTAAATCCTGCAAAGTGGCACGGTACTCGCCGATTTTCACGCCCAAATTTGCGTTTTCCTCTCTTAGCTCCGCAATACGCGCCCATGCCCGTTCCACGCCGTCTTTTGCACCACGAATTTCTGCATCCAGCATTCGTTTCTTGGTGATAATACCCTCCGGTGCAAGAAAGTCGTCCAAAAATACGGGCGTAGACTGCCGATAACAATTAAAAAGCTCCTGCGCTTTTAACACATTCACGGAGATTTCGGACAGAGCTGTCGTAATAGCGGCCGCAACCTTCGCGGATGTCCGCCAAACGTCCGCATAAGTCGGCATGGTTCCGACTGACTGTCCTCGTTCCACCATATCCGCCAAATCCCTGGCAAAGGTCTCCCGACCGCTGATCGTGGTTTCAATCCGCGCAAACGTCTCCATCAAGGCGGCTTCGCTTGCCCGTCGCTCGGTCGCTGAGTAGCCCGCTTCCTTCAAACCTTTATCCAGCGCGGCAACGATATCATCGGTGATTTTCTCCAATTCTTTCTCAAGATTGGCGATTTTTTGCCTGAATTGACCTATTTCCGATTCTTTCTGACGAATGTTCCGCTCGTTTTCCTTAACTTGCGAGCCGGCAAGTGCTATATTCTCTTCAAAAGAGTGAATATTATCCTCTACGCTGACGGTCCTCTTGCGAAAATCCTGTACCGCGCTGTCCTGTTCTTTGGCATCTTCAGTCAATTCCTCGATTTTTATCTCGACCTGTCGTTCTTGCACATCATTTTGCGCGATTTTTGCCTTGTTTTCTGTCTGCTGTTCGATGAGGAGGCGCAACTCCTTCTCTTTAGCATTCTTTTCTACGGCCAATCCGTAGATATTTTTCTGATACTCGACGAGTTTCGCCTCCATAGCGTTCACAATGTCCATGCTTTCCTCAAGGCGTTTATTAATTGTGTCGAGTTCCACTTTAAGCGCATCCCGCTCTGCGGTGCACCGTTGTAGGTTTTCGGCGCGTTCGTCCTTGTTATCTTTGAATTGTTTAAGGCGAAGGAGTTGAATATCAACCTCGAAACGAAAGGCATTGTCTTTCAGAACGCGGTATTTAACGGTTTTGTCCGACTGAACTTTGAGGCTGTCGTACGCGCGTTGGACTTCACCTAAAATACCTTGCACCTGCCGCATATTTTCCTCTGTACGAGAGATTTTCTGTTCCGCTTCGCGGCTTTGGACCTTGAATTTGGTGATTCCAGCGGCTTCTTCGAATAAATAGCGCCTTTCATCAGGCTTTGAGGATAAAACTTGATCGATTTTGCCTTGTTCCATGACGGAATAAGCAGCTTTCCCGACGCCTGTTCCCCAGAAAAGCTCACGCACGTCCTTTAATTTAACGTTTTGTGAGTTGATGGAGTATTCGCTGTCACCGGACCTGAAGAGTCTGCGCTTGATTTGCACTTCTGGTGCATCTATTGGGAGAAGGTTCGCTTCATTTACAATGGTGAGGGTTACTTCAGCGACATTTAGCGGCTTCCTGCTCTCTGTGCCGTTAAAGATGACGTCTTCCATTCTTTCGGCGCGCATCGCCGTTGATTTCTGTTCGCCTAAAACCCATTTTATGGCGTCTACTACGTTTGATTTACCGCACCCGTTTGGCCCGAGTAGGGCGCTTATGCCCCCGGAAAACTCGATTCTCGTACGGTCCGCAAATGACTTAAATCCGAATATGTCAAGACTTTTAAGAAACACAAGAGGAATTATAGCATAGGCAAAGGATAAGTTCAAGGGTGAAAGACACCGCCTCGTATGCCTTATTGAATCATCATACTTTTCAACCCAACGATCCCATTAGCTCTTTTCCATCGCCTCTTGCGTTAAAAGGCTTTTTTTGATATGCTTTTCCTATGAATGAATCGGTAGGAAAATTACTTGATGGGATTCAAAGAGTCATAAAAGGTAAACAAGAATTCCTCGAACTGCTCATTGCCTGTATTTTGGCAAAAGGACATGTTTTGATTGAAGATAATCCAGGACTGGGTAAGACCACGGTCGCAAAGACCTTGGCGCGGCTCATCGCCGACGAGGATGGCAAACCGCTTGTATGCAAGCGCATACAGTTTACCCCTGATCTTCTGCCTTACGACATCACCGGTGTGGACGTGTTCGACCCTGAAACAAGAATGTTCCACTTTGTTCCAGGCCCGGTTCTGGCAAACGTCGTGCTGGCGGATGAAATCAATAGAACCACGCCGAAGACGCAATCCGCTCTGCTTGAAGTTATGGCGGAACGACAGGTTACGGTCGGAAATACATCCCATAAACCGAAAGAACCTTTTTTTGTCATTGCTACGGAAAATCCTGTTGAAAGTGAAGGCATCTTTCCTTTGCCGGCCGCGCAGCTCGACCGGTTTATGCTCAGGCTCTCCTTGGGCTATCCGGACAGAGAAGCGGAACTGGTGATTCTGGAAAATAATCCCGCGGAAAAAGCTCTGTCTGAACTTGATCCTGTTATAACACGAACCGAATTTTTGCGGACCCAAGACGATGTAAGCAGGGTTTTTTGCCATCAAACCCTAAAAGAGGCAATAGTCGACATCGTTCGCACCACCCGTATCCATGAAAATATCACCATGGGCGCTTCGCCTCGGGCCGGATTGCATTTCCTCGCGGCATCCAGAGCGTTGGCTTTTGTTCGGGGACGGGACTTCGTGATTGATGAAGACATAGCGGTTCTCTGCGGTCCCGCTCTTTGCCACCGTCTTAAGACAAGCCGTTTCGTCAAACCTGTCGATATTATTCCTATAATACGGGGAATTTGCGTGGAAAATCTCAGAAAGAGAACCGCGTAACGAAAGAAATGCTCCCGAAACCGACATCTTTAGGCATTTTTACCATTTTTCTTGTTATTCTTTGCTTTTTTGCCGGGCATTTCCGCCATGAAATAGCTCTCATTCTTGTTGCCTGCGTGTTTTCAGCGGTTCTTGGCTACTGTTTCATCGTGATTTTAATCACAGGACTCGTCTTTAGAAAGAAAATGAAAAAAAACATTTCTTTTCATATCGTTTTATCGGAAAAGGTGAATGCCTGTGGCGCCACGGGAGGTGGACAAGTTACGGTGTCTGTAGCCCATTGTCCGCGTCTTTTGAAATTCTTGAAAATACCTGGTATCCTTATCCGTTGTGAAACGAAACTTTTAACGATTGATAAGAGGTTGATTCGCCATGTTTTTGACCCTTTGCGTCCCGTTGGTTTTATTGCGAAGAAACGGGGCGCGTATTACAGAAACGGCGACGCGTTTGTCCTTTCAGATGCGATGGGCTTCTTTTCGCTGAAGAACGCCTTGCTCGCCTCGCCTGGTCCACCTCTCCTCGTTCTGCCAAATTCCTCGGAAAAAAGGAGCGGTCCGGCGGTGAAAGGCGGAAACACGCGAAGTATTGGTACACGTGTTTTAAAGGGTGAAAATCTCATGGATCATAGACCCTATGTTCCCGGAGATGATCCGCGGCGAATCAATTGGAAACTTTTCGGTCACGCAGGGGAACTCTTTGTCCGCGAGACGGAAAGGGTTCCGCCTTTTCACTCAAGCGTTCTGCTCTTCCTTGACACACGAACACGCGAACCCTACACGGATTCTATGCGGCAAGCAGTTGACGAACTCTGTGAAAAAGCCCTTTTCTTAGCCCGTGAATGGACGGCGCAAGGTATAGATGTTTGCGTCGGGTTTACCGGAGAAAAGGAGAATGTCCCGCAAAAAAATGCGGATTTTGCGGAGATATTGGCGTTTCCCGCGGCCATCGCTTATTCTTCGGAGACTCTTCCTGTTCCCAACGACGAGCGCGGCGTAGTGATTCTGGACTTCAGCTCGGTACAAGTAAAAGCAGGACGATGAGGCGGCATTTACGGACCTGGGCGCGTTCCTCTTGCACAAAGTTTTGAGGTATGCTATACTAATTCTATGGTTAATTTGCAAAACAGGGTTTGGCTCATCATTTTAACGGCTTGTCTGGCGCTGACTGCCGTTCGTGCGGAAATTTTTATATTCACCCACCTTGATCATGACCATACTGGAGAAACTTGTCCCATTTGCCTGCAAATAGAAATGGCCCGGTGCTTGCTTGAAAAACTAGGACGCGTCGGCAGTGCGGCGTCTCTCACCTTTTTTGCCGCGGATTATGTAAAGACACAGGTCAGATTTGCCGAAATTTTCTTTTTCCCGACAATCACACCCGTCTCTTTGAAAATTAAAATCAACTCCTGAAATTATTCTTTAAAATCCCCATGCGTTTTCTCATTTCGATATCTTGAAAAGAAACGCTAAATCTATTAAAGAATATACGTTGCGTCGTCAGGAGTCAACACAGCTTGGCGAGACGAGCAACTACAATTCCAGCGTCAGTTGTTCCAAGAGGAGAATTATATGAAACGACTATATAGTCCGATTTTAATCGGCGCCTTGACGTTTTTAGCGTCTCTTTTGTTTTGCTTTTCCGGGTGCGTGAAAAGGAACAATACCGCGCAAAACGCGAATGGGAAAATCACCGTAACGGCGGCTATTTTCCCGCCTTATGATTTTGTCCGCCAGATAGCCGGGGATAAAGTCGCCCTCAAAATGCTCTTGCCTCCAGGTTCGGAGAGTCATTCTTTTGAACCTACGCCGCAGGACATTATCGCCATTCAAAACAGCCATCTTTTTATTTACGTCGGCGGTGAATCAGATGAATGGGTTGAACGAATTTTGGACTCTATGGACACGAGCAATATGAAAATTGTTTCACTCATGGATTGTGTTGATGTGGTGGAAGAAGAGCTTGTCGAAGGTATGGAATCGGAAGAAACTGAATCCGAAGAGCCGGAATACGAAGAACATGTCTGGACTTCTCCCAGAAACGCCGTGCGTATCGTAGAGGCGATTACAGACGCGCTTTGCGAGCTTGATCTAGTGAACGCTGACTCTTACCGTAAAAATGTTGCCATCTATATCACAAAACTAAATGAACTTGACGCGGAATTTAAAGCTGTTGTCAATAGCGCAAAGCGGAAAACCATTGTGTTCGGCGACCGCTTTCCTTTCCGCTATTTTGCTGACGCTTACGGGCTTTCCTACTTTGCCGCCTTCCCAGGTTGCTCCACTGAAACGGAACCGAGCGCGGCGACAGTCGCTTTTTTAATCGACAAGGTTAAAAGCGAACAAATACCTGTCATTTTTCACATTGAACTCTCAAATGAAAAAATGGCTAACACAATCGCGGAATCAACCGGCGCAAAGAAACTTTTGCTCCACGCTTGCCATAATGTGTCCAAAAAGGATTTTGACTCCGGCAAAACCTATCTGGACTTCATGCAAGCCAATGTAAAAAACTTGCAAGAGGCGGTACAATAAAATACTTTGTATTTTATTGTACTGAGTCTGCGCTTATTATTTTGGAGGAAACATGAGTGAAGTTGTTGACAACATATTAAGCTGTCAAAAAGCCGCATTTGGCTATGATGGACATATTGTTGTCCGTGACCTTAGCTTTGCTGTTCAACGCGGCGATTATCTTTGCATTGTGGGCGAGAACGGCTCTGGTAAAAGCACGATCGTCAAAGGCGTTTTGCGGCTTATCAATCCATTGCAAGGTTGCGTATATTTTTCGCAGGATATAAAAACAAAGGAAATCGGTTACCTTTCGCAAACGGAAGCGGTGAAAAAAGATTTTCCCGCCGGCGTTTCAGAAATCGTTTTGTCCGGAGTGGTGGGGTCTATGGGCTTGCGTCCTTTTTATACTCATAAGGAAAAAGAGATGGCTGGGGATACCATGAAACGGCTTGAGATTTTCAATTTAAAAGGACGCTGTTTCAGAGAATTGTCAGGCGGGCAACAGCGGCGCGTCCTCATTGCCCGCGCGCTTTGCGCGTCCCGTAAATTGCTTGTGCTTGATGAACCTGCCGCCGGTCTTGACCCGTTGGCAACACAGGAATTATATAACCTGCTTGCAAAATTAAATCATGAAGTCAGCATTACCATTATTTCAGTAACGCATGACATACAAGCGGCAATAAAATATGCAAGCCGTATCTTGCATATTAAAGATAACCAATATTTTTTTGGTACGGTTTCTGAATATATACGTTCAGATTTTGCAAAGTCTTTTTTTACAAATGGAGGAGTTGAAAATGTTTAACACAATTTTTTCCACATTGATGGAAATGTTCAATTATGCGTTTCTTGTTAGAGCGTTTGTTGTTGGCGCGCTTGTTTCAATCTGTGCCGCTCTTCTCGGCGTAAGTCTTGTCTTAAAACGGTATTCTATGATTGGAGACGGGCTTTCCCATGTCGGTTTCGGGGCTCTCGCCATAGCGACAGCGCTTAATGTCGCGCCGCTTTCGGTTTCTATTCCTATCGTCATAGCCGCCGCGTTCCTGCTTTTGCGTTTAGGAGAGAAACATCTGATAAAAGGGGACGCCGCAATCGCAATCATCTCGACAAGTTCATTAGCGCTCGGCGTTGTGATTATATCACAAACAACAGGAATGAATACCGACGTATGTAATTATTTATTCGGCAGTATTCTTGCCATGAATAAAAACGATGTGTATTTAAGTATCGCATTGTCAATTATCGTATTTGTTCTCTTTATCATTTTTTATCACAAATTATTCGCCATAACGTTTGATGAAACATTTGCAAAAGCGACTGGAGTAAAAACAGGCTTGTATAATATGCTTATCGCCTTCTTGACGGCAATTACTATCGTGCTTGGTATGCGTATGATGGGCGCAATGCTTATTTCCGCGTTAATCATTTTCCCTGCTCTTACGTCAATGCGGCTATTCAAAAAGTTTAAGAGCGTGAGTATTTGTTCCGTATGCGTGTCAATTTTTTGTTTTTTTATTGGCATTGTTATTTCTTATATTTATGCAACGCCTACCGGTGCAAGCGTTGTATTGCTCAATATTTGTGCATTTGTACTGTTTTGGTTAATCAATGTTTTTATGAAAAATAAAATAACTATAAAAAAATTAGGGGCATTTGCGCTTATTTGTATAGCGCTTTTTTCCGCTTGTGGAAATGAAAAAAAACAACAGAAATCCTTTACTTTTCCATCAACAGAAAGCAATAATGCGGGGACGCTTTCTGTAGATTTACCTGAAAATATTGTGGAGACAACGCAGGAACAAAATGAACCAGTCTCGATGCAAGACAAAATTATCGAAATAAAAGAAAAAATGTTTATTGCTCAGGCTAATGATGTCTATCTGAACGCCGAGGATTATTTAGGCAAGACGATAAAACTGGAAGGACTTTTTAAGCGTGAACAATCCGAATATGGGGATTATTGTTTTGTACTTCGGTATGGTCCGGGGTGTTGCGGAAGCGATGGAAATGTCGGTTTTGAGGTGGCTTGGGAACCGCGTAGTCAGACGCTTGTTAAATATCCAAATATTGATGCTTGGGTAGAGGCCACAGGCGTTTTAAAAGTCTACCGAGAAGACGGGTATCCCTATTTGTATATCGCTTTGTCAAGTCTTACTGTTTTAGATAAACGCGGCCTGGAATTTGTAACTCAGTAAAAAGGGTAATTTTTTCTTATGGAGTGGGGAGTAGTTTTTTGTGTACGGATAAGCAATGGACTTGTCAACAACCCGATTGGTTATTGAGCAACCCTAATATTTTCCCTACTCCTCGATTTTGAGATAACAACGCTTTATGCTTGTCGCCATAGGTATCATAGGATTGAGCCGACTCAAAAAATTTTAAAAATTTGTAAGAATCTCTTGACAAAAAAGTTGATTTTATATATTATCCTAGTAATACAATAGGAAATATAGGTTTATAAATAGTAAAATTAAAAGGAGTCTCTATGGCGAACAAAAAGAAGTTTTCTATTATTGTGTTTTCAGGCGACTACGACAAGGCATTCGCCGCGTTCACCCTCGCTTCCGGGGCTGCGGCTCTGAATTACGAGGTGAACCTTTTTTTCACTTTCTTTGGACTGAATATCATCAAGAAACAGCGCGGACACAAGGGCTTGGGAGATGGTTTTCTCTCCCGTTTCTTCAACTTTTTAATGGGTGGTAGAAATAATCTTCCTTTGAGCCGTCTTAATTTCGGCGGTCTCTCTCCAATACTGTTGGGAGGGCTGGCGAAAAAACGCAACGTAGCTTCGGTGGACGAACTCATTGACGCGTCAATTAAACTTGGCGTCAATCTATACGCCTGCGAAACCGCCGGAGTCATTCTCGGATTGAACAAAGACGACTATATCCCGGAAATAAAAAGTGTCATCGGCGTGGCGTCGTTTCTTGAACTACAGGAGGGAGGGCAAACGCTCTTTATTTAGTATGGCAACTACCATTTTAGACATTACCAAAGAACACTGTCCTATGACCTTTGTTAAAACAAAAATCGCCCTTCACGGTCTTAAAATCGGCGATATTCTTGACGTACGGCTCCTCAAAGGGGAGCCTTTGGATAACGTTCCCAAATCAGTGAGAGGAGAGGGTCACAAGGTCCTCGCTGTGGAACTGATAGAGGGCGAAGTCTACCATATTTTGATTGAAAAAGTATAAAGAACCGCCAACGAGCGTCCTCAGCGCATAAAGTTTCATCTGCGGATTCTGTGGGTAATGAACCTCCCCGTCGCAGAACGGCGGGGTATTAGACCATAAATTTAAAAAATAAAATGTATTTTTTGCAAAAAATTTATTGACAGCATTTGGTTTCCCCTCTATAATATACGTCGAAGCGTGAAAAAGGCATTTAGGCACATGAGACAAAATTTAACAGTTCCATTTATGAATCATACTTCCTTTCTAAAGAAGAGGCAAAACTCCGAGCTAAAGACAACTCCGATACGACATGGAGTTTTAAGCGAGTCTGTTTCTTTATCCCCCCCCCCCAGTCATTCAATATTATAGTACTGACAAATTCGCTCTTTATTCTGTCTCGCTTTTTGAATGGCAGATTCGTTTGTCTCCGTTTAAATATTCTCACGAGTATTTCACCGAAAACTTCGTGAAATTCGGTATGAAATACATAAATTAGTAAAGGAGTGTATAAATGAAGAAATTTTCTTTATTGTGGACAGTGGCGGCTGTTATTCCGTCAATCAGTGTGGTACTTGCATTTACCGCGGTGCTGATGTTTACGGCGTGCGAAAACCCCGAGCCTGAAACGCCCGGCGGGAAACTTACCATTACCGATGCGGGTGGTATAGACGGTAAGTATGTTGTAGTGTCTGGAAGTAATGGGGATGAGGGGATAATGGGATACCAATCTTTTGATAGAAAGAACGGTATCGTAACCGGCATAAAAGTGGTAAATGGTACGGTTTCATTACCGCTGTTTTATTCAAATAAAGGGGCTGATTCTCTCAGGCCGTTTACTGCGGATAAAATATTTCCCCTGGCCCTTTCCGTGTTAAATTCCCCTTCGTTTAGTCCTTCCGAAGAGGAGACATCCGATATTTACCGATTCTACATTCATCTGGAACCCGTATCTTTTAAATCGGGTTCGGCAAAGCTGAGTCTTGCCTCTTTTACGCTCCAAGGAGAGGAATATTTGACAGGATCAGCGTCAATCACGGGAACAGTACAAGAGGGAGAAACCCTCACGGCGGCTACGACTAACCTCTCAGGAACCGGAACCATTGGGTATCAATGGCAAA
>JAIRNA010000074.1 GCA_031258305.1 Treponema sp.
TGTTTTTATATGCTGTTTTTATTTATTAGAGTTGTTCAACAACTGAAGTTATTGAACAATTTCCGCTAAAAAACGGGCGGATTTGGCGTATTTTTGCAAAAAATACGCCAAATCCGCGAAACTTGTGAGACTTGTGAGACAACCAACCGGGTTGTTGAACAAGTCCAATAAAGGCGGACTCAGGAAATTCCGGTTGAGTCTCCCGGTTGGCGCCGGAGAAAATAGCCAATTATTTATTTGTAACAAATTACGCAAACACAATGCTTTCCAAAGATGAAAAGCAAAGAAGATAAGGAAAATAGAAATGAAAACATTGCATTTTGACTGTTTCGCCGGCATTTCCGGCGATATGACGCTAGGCGCTCTGGTTGATCTCGGCGTTGATCCCGAATATCTCAAAGCGGAACTCGCCAAACTCAATCTTGACGGCTGGAAACTGGATTTTGTCAAGGAGCGAAGAGGCGGAATAACCGGACTCCACGCCGTAGTTGACCTTGACGGCGATACGAGCCATATCGCCGATGATGAGGATCGCCGCCACCACGGAGACGATCATGGTCATCATCACTGCGGACACGATCACGCGCGCGCGCATGATCACACGCATCATGTTCACCGGCGATGGACGGATATACGCCTCCTCATCGCGCGCTCTGACATTGCCGAAGGCGCAAAAACCCGCGCATTGGACATTTTTACGAGAATAGCCGAAGCCGAATCGAAGGTTCACGATACGCCGGTTGAAGATGTGGCGTTCCACGAAGTGGGCGCGCTTGATTCCATTATTGACATTGTGGGCGCCGCCATCTGCCTTGATTTCCTGAAACCGGACAGGATAACCTGCGGCGAGGTTGAGCTTGGCGGGGGCGTTGTGCGCTGCGCCCATGGGACGCTGCCCGTGCCCGCGCCTGCGACCCAGCTTCTCGTTCGGGGCATGCCGGTTGCGACGGGCGGATTTGACAAGGAAATGACCACCCCGACCGGCGCGGCTATTCTCGCGGCTTCGGTCGACGAGTTTATCACAACGGCGCGTTTTTGGGAGCTGCGGACAGGCTGCGGTATAGGTACGCGGAACATGGAGCGCCCCAATTTCCTGCGGGTTTCCCTGCGTGAAGAGGCGGGCGAAGCCGCGCCATGGAAAACGGAAACTCTCACCCTTGTTGAGGCGGCCATTGACGACATGACCGGCGAGGCGTTTGGCTTCCTGATGGAGAGCCTCTTTGAGGCGGGCGCGCTTGATGTCACCCTTTCCCCGTGCGTCATGAAGAAGTCCAGACCCGGAACCATTGTCTCAATTCTCGCCAATGCGGAGCGCCTTGATTCGGTGCGGCGCACTCTTTTCCACCGCTCTTCGACCATAGGGTTTCGGGAAACGGAAGCGCGGCGCCTTTACCTCGAAAGGCGCGAGGAAATCCAACACGGCGAATTCGGCGCGGCGCGGGTGAAAACCGCGTTCTGGGACGGAGAGCCGCTTCGCGCCAAGATGGAGGCTGACGACCGCGCCCGTATTGCGCGGGAGAAAAACTGTGCGCTTGATCAGGCGGCGCATTGAGATTTTCAGAAATCCCCATTGCTTTTCCTGGTGCATTTAATTATATTAGTAATTGGTTTGTTTCAAACCAGTTTTGAAACAGGCATGGGAAAAAGCGGTTAAGTCCACCGGCAACCGCCTGCTTTTCCACTTAAATCTAAGGAACCTTCATGAAGGATGATAGACAAAATAGATGTAAAATTCGTTCCACAACTGTTTTGGCGGTGCGCAAAGACGGAAAAGTAGCCTTAGCCGGAGACGGGCAGGTTACAATGGGCGAAACCGTGATGAAAAACAACGCCCGGAAAGTGCGGCGCATCATGGACGGAAAGGTGCTGTGCGGCTTTGCGGGAGCCACCGCCGATGCATTCACCTTGTTTGACCTCTTTGAGGCAAAACTTAAAGAGTATTCGGGCGATCTCCTGCGCGCCGCAGTGGAGCTTGCCAAAGACTGGCGCACGGACAGGAATCTGAGACGGCTTGAAGCGTTGCTCCTTGTGGCGGACAAAAGCAAAACGCTGCTCATTTCCGGCACCGGCGATGTGATAGAGCCGGCGGAAAACGCCCTTGCAATCGGTTCCGGCGGGAACTACGCATACGCGGCGGCACTCGCCTATCTTGAGAGCAGCTCTTTTTCCGCCGCTGAAATAGCGAAAAAAAGCCTTGCCATAGCGGGAAACATCTGCATCTACACTAACACCAACATTGTTGTGGAAGAACTATAGGAGAAAAAATGAGCGACGTAAAATCCAGCAGGCAAAACAACGCCACCTTTGACAAATTGACGCCAAAAGAAATAGTCGCGGAGCTTGACAAATACATCGTGGGGCAAAAGAAAGCCAAACGCGCGGTCGCGGTGGCGCTGAGAAACCGCATCCGCAGGCTCAAGTTGGATGATGAAATAAAGGAAGATATAACCCCGAAAAACATCCTGATGATCGGGCCTACAGGCGTTGGGAAAACCGAGATTGCGCGGCGGCTTGCAAAACTCGCGGGATCTCCGTTTATCAAGGTGGAAGCCACCAAGTATACGGAAGTCGGTTATGTGGGCAGGGACGTTGAATCCATGGTACGCGATCTCATGGCGGCGGGCGTCGCTATGGTGAAGCAGGAGATGCAGGAGTTTGTGGTCGCCGACGCTGAAAAGAGAACCGAGGATGCGTTGCTTGAGTTGCTCTTTCCCCACAAAAAGCGCAAGGAATCAAGAAAAGCCGGCGGGCCCATTGTACGTCCGGTCGGCGCGTTTTCCTTTAACAATGACGGGTCCGAAGTCCCGGGAGCTTCCATCATGGGAACGGCGATTCAGGTGGGCATTCCGATTTTTGACAAGAAAACCGCAAAAGAAGACCTCCAACCGGCGGAAGAGCCGGCGCATGACAACCCCGCGGATCAGGCGACGCGGGAAAAGTTGCGAGAAATGCTCCGATCCGGCAAAATGGAAGATAATATCGTGGAAATCACCGTAAACCAGAATTTCCAGTTTCCCGGCATAGAGGCTATGGGAGGCGGGCTTGAAGACCTTGAGTCAAGCCTTTCCGGTGTTTTCAGCGCCTTTGGCGGCGGACAAAAGCGCAAGCGCGTCAGCGTAGCCCGCGCCCGCGAAATCATCATGGCTGAAGAGACCGACAAGCTCATCGACCGCGAGCGGGTAAGCGATGAAGCCCGGCAACGGGTTGAACAGACCGGCATCATTTTCATTGACGAGATTGACAAGATCGCCGTAAAAGGCGAGCGGGGCGGCGGACAGGATGTATCCCGCGAGGGCGTACAACGCGACATCCTCCCGATTGTGGAAGGCGCTACGGTCAACACCAAGTGGGGGCAGGTCAACACGGATCATATCCTCTTCATCGCGGCGGGTGCGTTCAACATCAGCAAGCCTTCGGACTTGATTCCCGAATTGCAGGGGCGCTTCCCGCTTCGGGTGGAGCTTGACGCCTTGGACAAAGACGACTTTCTGCGCATCCTCACCGAGCCGAAAAACGCCCTTACCAAACAGTACCGCGAACTCCTCGGAACCGAAAGCGTCGAGATTGAATTCACCGCTGATGCCGTTGAACATCTTGCGGAACTCGCCGCCGAGGTCAACAACCGCCTTGAGAACATTGGCGCGCGCAGACTTCATACCATCATGGAAGCGCTTCTGGATGAGCTTTCCTTTAATGCGCCGGATATCGCGCCCACACACGTGGTCATCGACAAGGGCTATGTAAATGAAAAACTCGTGGATCTGGTGAAAGATCAAGATTTTGGAAGGTATATACTATAAGCGGAGGGAACATGTGGTTGCGACAAACCGCGCAAACGGCGCAATGCCAAGCGTGGTTTGTCGTCCAATAACCGGTCTTCCCGCCGGGGTTCAGGTTTGCCTATTCCCCCGTCGCCGTATGTTGTCAAGGCCGCGATCATAGCGGTTTGCTCGCTCTACAGCGGCGTCCTTGCCGCCGTTAGATGAAATTCTCGTCTGGCGTCTCGATTTCGCCGTTCAGGGCGAATATGTCCACGATGGCGGCGATCTTGTGCAGGGCGGCTCAGATTTTTGAGGCTTTTACGGGTCCAATGCGCTCCATGTCTTCTTTGAGCATGGTGACATCCTGTTTTCCATGTTTTTGAACACCTTGTACCGGGTTGCTTCGGGGGCGTTTTTTGAAGGGCAGACAAAGAGCGAAGGCGTCGAGTTTGCGGAGGTTTTTTGTAGGTCCCGGTCGTCGAGGCGGTTTAACAGGGTGATGTCTTTTCCGGCGGCGGGGGCTTTTTGATGATGAGTTTGCCGCTTTCTTCCTCTCTTTTTATGAATATACCGGCGGACTGGCGGGAGGGAGCCGGAGGACTTGCGCCGTTTTGCCGTCATAGGAGATTTTCTTATGGTTGAGGCGCGCGGGCAGATTGCTTTTACGGCTCCGGCTTCGCGCAAAAGGTTGAACGAGATTTTTGCGTCGCCCTGCCACAGGCAGGGCAATACACGGAACAGAGGCGGCTTGTATTCGTGATGTTCCGGTTGATCGCTTCGCTTTTTTCTCGCTCATGGTTTCTTTTTCTTCTTTATATTTGGAATGTTTTTGTTGAGCGGCTTTCACAGAAACCGCTCTTCTCTATCTTCTTTTCAAGGACTTTGAGGGTTTTTACCAGCTTCTGTTTCAGGGCGTTTTCGAGCGCCGCCCGCAGGTTGACGGACTGGATCAACGGCGGCGTCCCCTGCGGCGCGGTACGGGGCGGCGTTCCGCGCTTGTTCCGCCGCTCCGGTTATTTCCGCAACGCAAATTTTTTTTTTATCATGTCATCGGTATGCGAAATTTTGAAATGGCAACTTTGAAAGAGCCGCGAGACCAGAAAGACGCAATAAAGAACCTGAACGGCTTCAAGAGCGGCGGCGTCCGCGCCGCCGTTGCGTGTATAAAAAAATATACAAGGTTGGTAAATTATATAAGTTGTCCTCCTCTTTGTCTATTCCGATTTTTTGCGCTATAGCAGCTTGGCATAGAAATCAGAATTAATAACTCCAAGATTGGAGTTTGGAACCCGGAAACCGGAGTTATAACCGCCGGCAACGGAGTTGTAAAGTTCAAAAACGAAGTTTTGATCTTGGAAACATCAATAACCGGACGCTGGAGAAAAAGCGGTATATGGAAGGCATTAACGGCAAGCGAAGCGATTTATATATCTTCCTTGTTGGAGCGGTAAAAAAGATACAATCTAAAATGTTTGCCGCGGAAGATGTCAAAAGGCATTTGCTTAAAACAAACGCCCGTCTCTTCAAAAAATACCGGAAGATTTTAACGCGCTTAAATGTAATGTTATTTGAGGCGGTTCCAAAACGCGAACTACATTCGAGTTGGTTTTGGAACAGGCTCACTTATAAATTATATCATGCGGCGGACTATGACGTTCCTCAAACAAGGGAACGTGCTTTTATTGTTGGCGCGCGGGAAGACATAATGCCGTTTGCGCCGCCGCCTTCGTGTGAAAAATATATTAGCGTAAAAGAGGCGAGCGGCGACCTTGACCCGCGCCCTCCTGATGAAGCGTTCAGCCATATCTGAAATTATGCGAACAAAAGTACAAGCAGGACGCCCGGATATTAATCGCCGGACGCCACGGTGACATTCAATTTCATTATTCATTGCCGCGCAGTATTTTTATGCCCGAGTCGGCGCGCGCATTCAGTCCTTTCCCGATACGTTTTTATTTCAATGAAAGTTACACGGAACAGATCGGCAGAGCTGACTTATCACGGCGTAATCTGTCATCAGGCGCGGGATTTATTTTCCGCCGGCAGCGCCGCCAAAAACAGCGTGTCAAAAAATAGCTTGAAAAAGCGGATGCGTTGGCGCGTGATTGGACACTCAAAAAGCCTCTTTTTGAATTGTGACGGGAATGAAAGCGAGGGTGGACAAAAAGGGGATGGCAGACCAAAGGCGCGGGATTTGTTCCTTCGCATGGGCGTCAATCCCTGTGGGGGCGCCATTGCTACATACGCAAAAAACAGGTATACTTAAGCGCATGGATTCATCTATATCAGACAATAACGAAGAGAGAAAAGAGATTCTAAGACAATTCGCCCATGACGCGCCGCTTGAACCCGGCGTGTACCTGTGGCGGGACGAAGAAAACAATGTCATTTATGTGGGCAAAGCGAAAGCGTTGCGCTACCGGCTTTCGTCGTATTTTTCCGGTGAAAAAGACCTCAAAACCGCCGCGCTCATCAAACGCGCCGAACGTATTGAAACCATCATCGTTGCGAATGAGTACGAAGCGCTTCTCCTTGAGAACACGCTCATCAAACAACATTCGCCCAAGTACAACATCAATCTTAAAGACGGGAAAACCTATCCTGTCATTCGGATAACCTCGGAGGAATTCCCCCGTGTGTTCAAGACGCGCTATATTGTCGAAGACGGCTCCCTGTATTTTGGACCTTTCACCAATTTGCAAGCCATAGAGACCTTGATGGCTATGGCGGAAAAACTCTTTTATCTGCGCAAGTGCCGCGTGTTCCGCAAAAGGGACAATCCATGCATGTATTATCATATAAAAAGGTGCCGCGCGCCGTGTTGCGGCAAAATATCAGCCTGCGATTACAGGGCGTATGTCAAACAGGTGGAGAAAATACTGTCCGGCGACACCGCCGAACTCATCATCGACCTTACCAAAAGCATGCATGAGGCCGCCGCCGCGCTCGATTTTGAACGCGCTTCCGAGTTGCGGGATAATATGCGGGCCATTGAGTCGATCCAAGACAGCGCCGATTCCATGGTGGTTGATATGAACGAAAATGCGCGGGATTACATTGCAAGCGTGAGCGAGGGCGTACTCGCCACCTTCACCGTATTCTCCATGCGGGGCGGCAAAATGATAGGCCGGGAGCTTTTCCGCACCCGTTCCGCGGCGGACGAGGAAGAATCGGTTGAGACTTTTCTCATGTCGTATTACAACCCTGCTGTTCCGCCGCCTTCAGCCATTTACATTGAGACGCTCAACAGTGGAAATGGCTCTGCCGACGGCAGATCCGGTTGTAGAGCTGGCGGCGATTCCCTCAAGAAATGGTTTATCGAGACTTTTGGATATGCGCCGTCGATACAGGGAGCGGATGACAAGCATCATGCGGCAGTGCTTGCTATGGCGCGGCAGAATGCGCAGGAAGACCTGCGGAAACGGCTCAAGGAGCGCGGCGCTGGACCTGCGCTTGAAGAGACGATGCGGGCGTTGCGCCTCAAGCGGCTGCCGGTACGGATCGAAGGATTTGACATCGCCCAGCTTGAGGGCAAACATCCGGTCGCGTCCCTCATTTCTTTCAAAAATGGCGTCCCTGACCGCAAGAATTACCGTATTTTCAAACTGCGCACTGTAATCGGCATTGTGGACGATTTTGCCGCCATGCGGGAAGCCGTGCATCGCCGTTATTCCAGACTCGTACGCGAGGGCAAGGACATGCCCGACCTCATACTCATTGACGGCGGACTTGGGCAGGTAAACGCCGCCCTGAGCGTACTTGACGAGTTGGGCGTTGATTGCGATATTGCCGGGCTTGCCAAACGGGACGAGGAATTGTGGCTTCCAGAATCGTCCGAACCGGTTCGTCTTTCAAAACGTTCCGAGGCTCTCAAATTATTGCAGTTTGTGCGTGATGAGACGCACCGGTTCGCCACTTCGTTCAACCAAAAGTTGCGTTCGGAAACCCTCTGTTTTTCCGTGCTTGAAAGCGTCGCGGGCATAGGAGCGAAAAAGGCGGCCGCTATTATGAAGTCCTTTCTAAGCCTTGAGCGCGTCGCCGCCGCCTCAGTGGAGGTAATCGCCGAAACATGCGGCATAAAGCCGGATCTGGCTAACGCGGTAAAGACGGCGGCTTCCTTGTCGCTGGCTGACAGTAAGGCGGCAAAAAAACGGCTTGCGTCCGGCGACGGCAGGTTCAAGCCGAAAGCCGCCGCCGCAAGCAACGCTGTTACGCGGCTGACCGGCGCGTTATTGGCGGCTGAAGCCGCAGCTGAAAGCGAACCGGATTATTTCACGGCGCCTTCGCCGGAAGGCGAGCGGTCAAAAGGAGATCAGCATTAATTTTATTGAGGCGTTGCAAAGCGCATTCCGTGTACGCTGCGGTTGCGCCGGACTATGCTTTTCAACCTCGCGAGGTCTTCCGGCGAATTGGCGTCAGTTGCGGTCGCGTTCGCCAGAATCGTCCGCTTTATGCGGAGCCGGCGCATAGCGCCGGAGAAGAGAAATATGGATATTAATAGTATAGTATTGATTGCCGCTCTCCTCATTTTATTTGCATTGTCCGCTTTTTTTTCCGGGAGTGAAACCGCTTATTCCTCCCTTAACCGGATAAAAATAAAAAATCTTGCCGATTCCGGCGATAAAAGGGCGAAAAAGGCGCTTGCGCTTACGGAACAGTACGACAAATTGCTCTCCACCGTGCTTATCGGAAATAATGCCGTCAACATTTCTTCTTCCGCCCTGGCGACCGTGCTGTTTGTCGATCTATTGGGCAAAGCCGGCGTGGGCATAGCCACGCTGGTGACCACGGTTTTCGTAATTATCGCCGGTGAAATATCGCCCAAGACCCTTGCGAAAGAAGCGCCTGAATCCTTCGCCCTCTTTGCCGCCCCCTGCCTATGCGCGCTTGTTTTTCTCTTTTCACCCATAAATCACGCTCTGAGGTTATGGAAGAATTTCATTATGAAGCTGTTCAAGGTGAAGCCGGATCACTCGGTTACGGAGGCGGAATTGCTGACCTTTGTCGAGGAGGTGCGGCAGGAGGGCGGCATCAATGAGCGGGAGGAAGACATGATAAAACGGACGATTGAATTTGACGATATTACAGCCCGTGAAATCTTTACGCCGCGCATTGATGTCATCGCCGCGTCTGTTTATGATTCTATGGAAGACATTGACAAAAAATTTCAGGAGACCGGGTTTTCACGGTTGCCCATTTACAGGGAAAACATTGACAACATCACCGGACTCATCCTGCTCAAAGACTTTTATCAGGCGTACAGAAACAAACGGACCCTTTCCGACATCATAAAGCCGGTGGTTTTCATCACGGAAAACATGAGAATCACAAAATTGTTGCGGGTTTTACAGAAAAAGAAGTCCCACATGGCAATTCTGGTGGACGAATTCGGCGGAACGCGGGGCGTCATCACCATAGAAGACATCATTGAAGAGCTTGTCGGTGAAATCTGGGATGAACACGATGAAGTCGTTGAAGAAATGGTAAAAATTGATGAAAATACATGGAAAGTGTTGGGCAAGACCGCGCTGGAAGACCTCTTTGACGCTTTTTCCCTTGGGCAACCGGGCGAACAGCGGCATACCACCGTCGCAAACTGGGTCATGGAAACCGTTGGCGGCGTTCCCGAAGAGGGCGACGGCTTTACCATTGAAAGTTCTGAAGAGAAAATCCGCATTACGGCGCTCAAGGTTACAGGACACCGCGTCATGGAAGTTGAAATAAAAAAAATGTAACACGCGAACCGCATCCGTTGCAGTGGCCGACAGACCCGCTTTGCAGGTCCGCTTACAAGAGACCTGTTATAGCCAATGAAGGAGCGTGAGGCGCGGCGCTTTCCCCGCTCTGCATGGAGGCCGGTTCGATTCCAGTCCGGCTTTCCCCTTTGCGCCGGTTTCCGCCGCTCTGCGCCTCATATGCGCAAAGCCGCGATCCTCTTCGCCGCAAGCCGCTTCCTTATCTCTTCCATGCCGTACCCTGCGTCTATCATCTCCAATAGTTCCACATCCCGTTCTTCACGTCCTTCTTCTAGACCTGCCTTCCAACCTTCTTCCCAGCCTTTTTGCCAACCTTTTTCCCAAGCATCTTTCCATGTTTCTTCAAGCCAGACCGCCCTGCCGTTGTCCCAGTTCCATCCGGTTAATACCATTGATTGCCTCCGATAGTCCTTGCCTTTAGTATATGGGATTATTGATGAATTTGCAATGTCAACACACACGGCGACACGCCGTCTTTTTCGTGGAAGTCAGCCTCAGTTCGAAAGGCGGTTCGCTTTATCAATAAATGACTCTACACCCTTCGCCTTCTTTGAGGACGGCGAAGGGTTGCGCATATCAACAACACGCGAAATCGCCGCGCTTGACATTTGCGCCTCCAAAGAGACAAGTTTTGGAAGAGCCTTTAATACTTTTTCACCGCGTACTCGACCCAGCCGCCCGCCTCAACGAGGGCTTTCTCAAAGCCTTGCAAGGCGAAAGGGACGGTTTTTTGTTTTGACTCGGCGGTAAAGGTGAGAGTCGCCTTTTCAGCGTCAACCGTCAGCGTTGTTTTTTCTTTGGAGAATTCGCGGAACAATTCGTCCAGCGTGTCCACAGGCAGTTCCGCAGCTATCATGCCGCAGTTGTACATGTTCTGCCTGAAAATGCGGGCGAAACTTTCGGCAATCACAATAGTGACGCCATTGACCTCAAGCGCCCACGGCGCATGCTCGCGGGAACTTCCACACCCAAAATTCGCGCGCGCGACAATCGCCCCAATGCCCTTGATCGCTGAGGGATCAAAACCATCAAGCGCCAAGTCTTCCAGCAAATAAGGTTTGAGGGACTCTTTTGAGCTTTCAGTTAAATGCCGCGCCGGGATGATTTCATCAGTATTGATATCGCTTCTGTCCAAGAAAAGAACGTTTCCGTTAAATATTTTCATACAACCTCCGTTTTACAGCGAGAACCGGCGGTTTTAGCCGCCGATTGCGCCTGCAAGCGCCGTTGCCGCAGCGGACGCGGGACTCATCAGGTGAACCATGCCCCCTTTGCCCATACGCCCAAAAAAGTTGCGGTTCGTGGTGGAGGCGCACACTTCCCCCTTCGCAAGCACGCCATTGGACATGCCGAGGCAGGCGCCGCACGTTGGGTTCGTTACACAGAAGCCCGCCGCCATAAACGTCTCAATAAGCCCTTCTTTAAGCGCCTGCTCATAGACCGCAGGCGTCGCGGGCGACACGATAGCCCGCACTGAATCGGCTATTTTTCTGCCTTTGACTACGGCGGCGGCTGCCCGCAGGTCTTCGATGCGTCCGTTGGTACAGGAGCCGATGTACACCTGATCGACCTTGACGCCGGACAGTTCCCGAATGGGTTTCACCTCATCGGGCTTATAGCCGAATGTGGCGCACGGCTCAAGCGTGGAGCAGTCAAGGTCAATGACACCCGCATACAGGGCGTCATCATCGCTGCGCCATTGCGCAAAATCGACGGCAGCCTCTTCTTTCGTAGAATAGGCGCAGTCTCCATCCGGCCCGATGAATTGCCACAAATACGCCGCCGTTGTCTTGTCCGGCAGGCAAACGCCGCAGGTCGCGCCCGCTTCAACCGCCATATTGCAGATAGTCATGCGCCCTTCCATGCTTAATTCGTCAACCACGCGACCGCGAAATTCGATAACCTTGTCCGTCGCTCCGGCGACGCCGAGTTTTGCAATAACGCTCAATATCACATCTTTGGCGAAAACGCCGCTTTCTAGCGTTCCATTCAAATTTACGCGCAGGGTTTCGGGCTGTTTAAACACCGCCACCCCTTTGAGGATGCCCACCTCAAGGTCTGTGGTTCCCACTCCGGCGGCAAATGCGCCGAATGCGCCGTGAGTACACGTGTGACTGTCTCCCATGATGATAGTATGTCCCGGGCGCACAAAGCCTTTTTCCGGAAACAGCGCGTGGCACACGCCGTTTCTTCCAATATCAAAAAAGTCTTGTATATGATGACGCCTCGCCCAATCGCGCAACGTCTTGCCCTGTTCGGCTGTTTTCGCATCCTTGGCGGGTGTTACGTGGTCGATGACCGCCTTTATTTTTGCGGGATCAAAAACCGCGTCCATATTGCGGGAGACGAGATCGCTTATGGCTATTGGCGTTGTGATCTCGTGACAGAACACTCTGTCCAGTCTCAACACCCATTCGCCAAAGGGTCTGTCAACAACGTGGGCGGCGAAAATTTTTTCAACAAGCGTTTTTCCCATGATATGCTCCTCAATGTCGCGCCGCCGCCTTTCGGCATGGCGCCGCCTGCAACACGCCTTCACCATACCATACTTTGCCGCTTTACGCAAGAGATGCGCGCACAGAGCGTCGCGCAGGCGCCGCGACCGTTTGCGGTCTTGACATTACCGGCAAAATGGATTAGCGTTGTCTCACCAGGATGGATATAATGAAAACCAAAGAAACAACGCCCTCCGCGCCGGGCATTGAAACGGCTAATTTCATCAGTGAATTTATCAAAGAAGACCTTGCGAACGGGCGGTTTAAAGAAGTCCGCACCCGTTTCCCGCCGGAACCGAACGGCTGGCTTCATATCGGGCATTGCAAGGCGTTTTATATTGATTTTACTATGGCGGAGCAATTCGGCGGTACGTGCAACCTCCGTTTTGATGATACGAACCCGGAGAAAGAGGATGTTTCCTATGTGGAAGCCATTAAACGCGATATTGCGTGGATGGGGTACGACTGGGAAGATCGGGAATTTTACGCATCGGATTATTACGAATATTTGTATGAACTGGCAGTGAAAATCATCAAGAAAGGCCACGCCTATGTTGACGATCTTTCCGGGGAAGAGACCAGCCTGTACCGGGGGACAAATGTCGCGGACAAAAACAATATCACCGAAACGCCGCCCGGCAAAAACAGCCCGCATCGCGGGCGCTCTATTGAAGAAAACCTCGATCTTTTCGCCCGTATGCGCGCCGGAGAATTTCCTGACGGCGCCAAAACCCTGCGCGCCAAGATCGACATGGCGCACCCGAACCTTCTCATGCGCGATCCCGTGATGTACCGCATCCGGCGCGATTACCACTACCGCGCCAAAAACGACTGGTGCATCTATCCGATGTACGACTTTGCGCATCCGTTGTCCGACGCGAAAGAAGGCGTCACCCATTCGCTTTGCTCCCTTGAATACGAAATTCATCGTCCGCTCTACGATTGGTTTATCCGGGAAGCGGAAGTTTTCCCCTCGCGCCAGATCGAGTTTGCGCGGCTTAACCTGACCTACACGGTCATGTCAAAACGGTGGCTCCTGAAGCTCGTGCAGGAGAAGTATGTATCGGGTTGGGACGATCCCCGTATGCCGACCATTGCCGGACTCCGCCGTCGGGGATACACGCCGGAAGCCATACGCAGCTTCGTGTCCCAGATTGGCGTTGCAAAAGCCGACAGTACTGTTGACATCGCCTTCCTTGAGTACTGCCTGCGCCAAGACCTGAACAAACGGGCGCAACGGGTGATGGCGGTGTTAAAACCGCTCAAACTCATTGTCGAAAACTGGGAGGATGGAAAATTCGAGGAGCTTGAGGCGATCAATAACCCGGAGGATGCCGCCGCCGGGGTTCGCGTCATATATTTTGGAAAAGAATTGTGGATCGAGCGAGATGATTTTCAGGAAACCCCGCCGCCCAAGTATTTCAGACTGTATCCGGGCAACTCCGCGCGCCTGCGATATGGATACATTGTCACCTGTACCGGCTGCGACAAGGACGCTTCCGGCGCTGTGTCGGCAGTGCGTTGCATCTACGATCCCGCGACCAGAGGTGGCAACGCCCCCGACAACCGCAAAGTCAAAAGCACCATTCACTGGCTGTCGACAAAACACGCGATTCCCATAACGGCGCGTGTCTACGACAATCTTTTCGGCGTTGAAAAGCCTATGGAAGTTCCGGAAGGCAAGACCTTCCTCGACAACCTCAACCCCAATTCCCTTGAAATGATTCCCCTCGCGTATGCGGAGCCCTGTCTTGCGGACGCGAAGCCGGAAGACCGCTATCAGTTTGAACGGCTTGGCTACTTTGCGCGCGATCCGGACATGTTTGAGGGCAGACCAGTGTTCAACAAAACCGTCGGCTTAAAGGATACGTGGAAAAAGATTGAGCGAAAATTATAGGGCGCTTTAGCCCCTTGGGCGTACACAAGACCGTATGCGCGGTTTTTCTCCCGTATATAACCCGTCTGCCGTATGGCAGACGGGTGTTTTTTCATTTAATCTCCGCGGGTTTAATTTTCCGCCGCTCTGTGGCGGTTAAGAAAAGGGATGAAGAATGATATGATGAAATAACGAGTGAATATATACACAGATCGCGCAATGCGCCTGTATTGACTGTTATATAGCAGGCAAAGCGCGAGCGGGCGGCGACGGGCGGGGAAGCGGGTGAAGCGCTGGAGGATGCGCGCGAAGATGCGTGGGATAAGATTCTTAGAGATGGAGGGCGGAAGGGGTCGCGCTCGTTTTCCCGCGCAATCCGCGCCGGCATACAGCCCCGCAAAAATAACAAGGACGATAAAGGGAGTGACGGCGAAAGAAATATTCAAGGAGCGTCCGGAAGCGAAGGAGAGGCTGTGGGGAGGGGAATTCTGGAGCGCCGGGCGTTATGCAAGCGGGGAATATGGGGTGAAGGAATGACGGCGAACTATGTGAAAGGGCGGACGAAAATCAGTCAAGTTTATTCGACTGATTTACAAGCGATAGTCTTAAAAACACCCCGCGCCTCTGCCGTGAGATGTTTTTATTAAGAACTTGTAACATATTTTGTGCAAACGGAACATCATAGAGGAACACTGTCTTTCCCGCAAATGACGGCGAATTGATTGAGGGCGGGACCCCCAATCCCTAATCGGCATGGTTCATTTTCTTGAAATGTTTTTCAAGCCCATAAAAATCAACTTCATCGCCGCTTCGCCTTTCGGAAAAGACAGTCGATGTTTGATGATTTTTTGGATCGTGAAATTAACCGGCTCAACGGCGTTGGCGGCGCGAGCCGCCTTTCTGATTTAAGGGGAGAACTTGAAGAACGGAATGGCCTTGGTCCGCCGGTTCCGCCATGACCGGGAAATCATCGGGCGTTTCGTGTTCCACATTCCGGCGGACTCCTCCAGAGCCGCGGCGGTCAGTTTTGCGGCGGATGCTTTTCAGACCGGCGATGGCCGCCTTGCGGTCTTTGTACGGCGCAAACCTCGCCGAATTGCGGGCCACGCGCGGCCGCGCTTTGGTTTTGGGAAATACGGTGGCTGCAACTTTGGGAAATCCGGCCGGCCCGTCCGCGGCCGCCAATAGAACAGCGGGCTGTTGATTTTCAACGGCAAGGTGAAACTTTTTGACAGTTTGCATTTGGCGTTGGCCGAACAATACGGGTATGACGCGCTTTTAACGGTTGATTGACAAATTCTTGCGGTCAACGCGGCTCATACAGCGCATATAGAAAGCCGCCAATCCTTCTGATTGGCTGTTGGCGTTAAGCAAAATGGAGGTTTCAGAATAGAGTTGTTCGATAACTTCAGTTATCGAACAAATTCCTTATAAAAGCAGCAAAATGCGGAGCATTTTGCGAGACTTGTTCGACAACCCGAACCCGACAGGGTTCAGTAAAACAGGTTGTCGAACAAGTCCAATGAAAGAACGGCTTGATGATCTAATACAAAAATATGGTCCCTTTGGCGCGGTTTCTTATCTCAGGCAATATGACAATGGAAGCGGCGACTATGCCAAAGACCGGGAGAAACTGCTCGAAGGCATCACAATGGATGATATAAAACTGGAGATTGCCGTGTCAAAACCGAAATTGGCAGTAACGACAGATATAGAACCAATGATTTCTTCAGCAACGTAGGCATATTATCTATTTGTAAGGTCTGTAAAAGTGTGAGGCGTCTTTTTTTATCACTTGTCAAAACGCTTAAACAGGTGGAAAATATACCAAGTCAATGACAACACTATCAAAAAGAGTTATTATGGCAACGTTAAATTGTATCAAAGGCTCGATTAAGGGCAAAGCCGGCGTTAGAAATATCTTTCAACACGTCGGGCATAGAGCAAAGCGGAATCGTATGAAGAGAAAATTTTATACGGCGCACTGACGACCTGCGCGAAAAAAGCGGAGAGCGGCGGCGTAACGCTTGCCGTGTGGTCTTTTAGCGATGAGCTGGATAATATGATTAATAAATACTATAAGCCCTCTCATCCTAATGTCAAAATTGAATATTCAATGACGCCGACTGATCAGTTCACAAGCAAGCTCAACCGCCTGTTGCGGACAGGCCGGCGCGCGCCTGATATTTTCGCCATGGAAGACGCCTTTGTACGTAGTTGCATAGAATCCGGCCTCTTGCTTGATTTAACCGATATTTATGAGGCGAACAAAGACAAACTGCTTGCGTACCCTGTCGAGATTGGCAGCTACAACGGGCGCGCTTTTTTACCGCCGTTCTCTGGCAAAAAAATACCTGGGAACCGACGACCCCGCGCAGGTGCAGACGTATCTTTCGGATTTGCCAAAATTTCTTGAAACGGCGAAGCTGATTAAAGAACAATCCGGCGGAAGCTGTAAAATAATCGCGAGTATGGGCGAATTGGACCAGCCTTTTCACTATGCGCGTAAAGACCCGTGGGTGGTCAACGGCAACTTGGTCGTAGATCCCGCTATGATTGAATACATGAAAGTGGCTAAACTGATGAATGATGAAGGCTACGCCATGCGGTTTGACCAGTGGTCTGAAGGCTGGTTCGCGGGAATGAATGACGCGCTTGCCGATGAAAACGGGGAAGCGGCGCAAATTTTCTGTTATTTCCTGCCTACCTGGGGCCTGCATTTTGTGTTAAAAACGAATGGCATTGAGACGGGCGAAGACTGGGGCATGGTTCCGGGTCCGATGTCATACCGCTGGGGCGGAACTTGGCTCGGCGCGTGGAAAGACACGCCGCATAAAGACGAGGCGAAGGAGTTCATCCGCCACCTTACAACCGACGATGGTTTTCTTGAAGCCTAGTCAGAGGAATCAGGCGATCTTGTATCAAATATCGTGGTTGTGGAGAAGATAAAAGACGGCTTTTCGGAACCGTTTTTGGCGGGTCAAAACCATTATGCGGAATTCGCCGAGATGGCAAAAAGTATAAACGGGCGTTTGACTCAAGCCACCGATCAGGCGATAGATACGCTGTATAGCGAAGCGATTGCCGCCTATATTTTTGAAGAAATGACCCTCGAAGAAGCGTTGAACAGTTTTACGGAACAGGCAAAGAGCCGGCTTGGGTTATAAGTGTAGGAAGCGTATTTTTTCACTTGTCAAAACGCTTAAACAGGTGGAAAATATACCAAGTCAATGCCAACACAATCAAAAGGAGTTATTATGGCAACGTTAAATTGTATCAAAGGCTCAATTAAGGGCAAAGCCGGACAGTTTGCCGGATCATCATGGAAAGGCAAAGACCGCATCAAGACCTGCGCCCCGCCGGGCAATCTCCGTACTGAAGGACAAGCCGGAGTTAGAAATGTCTTTCAACACGTCGGGCATATAGCTGTCGCTATTTATGAGCCGGCCTTGAAACCATACACATTTCCCAAACCGCAAAAAATGAGCGCTTTCAATAAAATGGCGCGGATAAATAAAGAGATGTTCGATGACAGGTATATTTGAGGCAAGGAGACGCGTATGAGTGTTTTTAAGAAAGAGATCACGCTGACTAACGCCGGCGCCGCGCGAAACGGGCTTATTCCAGAGACAAAAATCCGCAAAGTGATCGCAGAAGCAATGCCCGACGGCGGGGCGTTGAGGCTTGTCATTGCGGAAACATCGGAATCCGCCATGGCGTACGGCAAGACGGACACGTGCAATATAACGGAAGGCGTAAAAATTCAGTGGAAAAACCGTAGCGCCGCACTTCCCGCGATAGTGGTTTCCAACGCAAAAGACATGTTTCTCGGCGCATTGTCGCTTGAGGCGATGGATGTGATGGTTGATCCGGTACATGAACGGCTTGTTGGGCTTCATGGCGGCAAGCCCTTGCGCGCCCTTTACGCTGTTACGCGCATTCCGCGCCTTGCTTCCCGCGCCTAATTCAAGGAAGGAGAAGAATCCGCACATGACGAAAAAGAACGGACAAAGACCCGCAGGGGTTGTCGTGGATCAGATGCGCCGAATAGGGGGCGTTATCGGGCGGCCATTCTACGCCTTCAAGCGCAGGGCGCCGCTCGTCTCCTACATCATAAGCCGGCTTGTTACTATGGCGGCGATGCTGTTTCTTTTGGGCTTTGCGGTTTTCGCGCTCATGGAACTGGCGCCCGGAGACATCGTGGATCAGGTGGTCAGGCAGCAACTCTTCACCGAAAACGCCCAAGCCCGCGGCGGGCGGGCTGAGACAGTCATGACTCCTGAGCAGATCGCGGCAAGACGGGCGGATCTGGGGCTGGACCAGCCGTTTTACACGCAGTACTTCCGCTGGCTTAGGCAGGTCGTCTTGCGCGGAGATTTGGGGGTGAGCCTTATCTCACGCGCGCCGGTTTCCTTTCTCATCGCAAGCCGCATTGTAAACTCGCTTATCCTCAACCTCATCGCGTTGGCGCTTATCACCTTTTTCTCCTTTTTTCTGGGCGTTTACTTTTCTACAAAGGCGGGAACCCGCGTCGATATGGCGGCGACCTTTTTCGCGCTGGCGCTTCACGCCTTTCCAGGAATACTCATGCTTATCCTGCTCCAGCTTGCGGCGTCAATCACCGGACTTTTCCCGGTAACCGCCTACCCGCCTTTCCCCTTTGCGGAAGCGCCGGGCAAGTTTGTGTTCTCCTATATGCACCATATTTTTCTCCCGCTTCTCGCGTCCTTTCTGGGAGGCATAGGCGGAACGTTGCGCATGATCCGCGCCACCATGCTTGACCAACTGGGGCAACCCTACATCGTGAGCCTCCGCTCGCGGGGCATTCGGGAGTGGCGGGTGTACTTTAACCACGCCTTCCGCAACACGCTGAACCCTTACATCACTGGAAGCGCGAATCTCTTGGCAAGCCTCTTTTCCGGGTCCCTGATACTCGAAATTATTTTCGCCTACCCCGGCATAGGGCGGCTCATGTATGAGGCGGTTTTGCAGGAAGACATCAACATGGTGCTGGCGAATCTCATGTTTATTTCCTTTTTGACGCTGCTCGGCATGGCGCTGGCGGACATCCTCCTTGCCATAGTCGATCCCAGAATACGGTACGGCAAGGAATAGGAGGGCGTGTGAAACGGTTTTTACACTATCTGAAACGAAGACGTCTGGGCATGGCATCCTTCATCCTGCTGGTCATCCTCTACCTCTTGATGCTTTTTGCGGAATTCATCGCCCCGTACAGTCCGGCTACGTCTTTCGCGGACAAGACCTACCATCCGCCCAATATGCGCTTCACCGGCGGAAGGGTACAGGCGCAGAAGGCGCAGGTAATCAACGCCATCACATGGAAATACGCGCGGGTGCGGGGAGACTACGCGCCGGTTCGCTTTTTCGCGCGGGGCCAGCCCTACAAACTCTGGGGGCTTATCCCCATGGAACGCCACCTCTTTGCCACCGGAAGCGATGTATACAACGACTATCCGGTGTTCCTCATGGGCGCGGACAATCTGGGGCGCGACCTCTTTTCCCGCGTCATCTACGGGAGCCGCATCTCGCTCACCATTGGGTTTATCGCCGCGTTTATTTCCCTTTCGCTGTCCATACTGTTCGGAGGGCTTTCCGGGTACTTCGGCGGCTTCACGGACTGGGCTATCATGCGTTTCTCGGAATTCTTCATGCTCATACCGGGTCTCTACCTAATACTGTTTCTGCGTTCCCTCCTCTCAAACAACATGGACTCAGGACAATCTTATGTAATGATAACGCTGATACTGTCGCTGGTAGGCTGGCCCGGTTCAGCCCGCACCATCCGGGGCATGGTTCACGCCATAAAGCGCGAAGAATTCGTGATGAACGCGCAGCTTGAGATGATCCCTCCGCTCATCATAATAGGGCGGCATATCATCCCCCAAATCGCCAGCCTCCTCATCGTAAGCATAGCCTTGAGCGTACCCGGCTTTATCCTCACCGAAACAACCCTCTCCTACCTGGGGCTGGGCATTGTCGACCCGGCGGTCAGTTGGGGTTCCCTCATCAAGCGGGACATTTCCACGTTGAGCAACCTCCGCAACTACCCTTGGCTTCTGGCGCCGGTGTGGTTCCTTTTGGGAGTAACGCTGGGATTCAACTTTATCGGCGACGCGTTGCGGGACTACTACGATCCCTACCACACGATCTTTCCGCGTTTTGGGAAAAAAATAACCCTTCATACCGGCAAGATGAAGGGGACAACGGCGCTGTCGCAAGGCGCCCGCGACGCCCCGGACCATGGTCAAACACCCGCGCGGCTGATCGCCGCGGACCAAGCGGAAGCTGGAGGAGGGGCGGGCGATGGCGGACGCTCCTCCGCGCCCCTCCTTGAGGCGGACGATCTGCGGGTCTCGTTCCCGGTGTTGCGCGGCGCCGCCTACACGCTTATCCAAGCCGTAAGAGGCGTATCTTTCTCGCTTGAAAAGGGAAGCGTACTGGGAATTGTGGGGGAAAGCGGTTCAGGCAAAAGCGTCGCCACCCAGTCGATACCGGGATTGCTGCCGGCAAGCGCCATTGTTTCCGGTTCGGTCAAATACGATGGGAAAGAGTTGCCCGGACTTCCCGCGTCCGCGATGCGGGAATACCGGGGCAGGAAGATAGGCATGATATTTCAGGAACCGGGTAGGTCTTATGACCCCCTGCAAAACATGGCGAGCGTGTTTTTCGAAACCCTGCGCAACAGCAATTCCGCTATCAGCCGGGAAGAAGCCATGTCAACAGCGGAAAGACTGCTCGCCGAAACCGGACTTCCCAACGGGCGGGAACGGCTTGCGAACTTCCCTCATCAGTTTTCCGGGGGACAGCTCCAACGCATCGGCATAGCCTTGGCGCTCGCGCAGAACTGCGAACTCCTCATCGCCGATGAGCCGACTACAGCGCTGGATGTGACGATACAGAAACAGATCGTGGAACTGCTCAAAGCGTTGCGGAAGAGCCGGCAAATCTCGATCATCTTTATCAGCCATGACATTGACCTTGTCGCTGATATTTCCGACCGAATCATGGTGATGTACGGGGGCATGGTGATGGAGAGCGCCGATTCGGCGGTCATCGCCTCTTCCCCGCGCCACCCTTACACCAAGAGCCTTATCGCGGCAAGCCCCCGCTTCGGCAGCCACTATTCACGGGACCGGCTTGTCCCCATTCCGGGAAAGGTCGCCGATCCGGCGCGTCCCGAACCCGGCTGCCCCTTCGCCCCCCGCTGTACGCGGGCGCGAAGCGAATGCGCCGCCGCCATTCCCGCGCTGAAACCGCTTGCCGAAAACGGCGGATCCCGCGTCAATTCCGCGCATACACTGCGTTGCATACTCAATGGAGGCGCATGATGTCCGTAATCACTGTTAAGAACGTGAGCAAGCGCTTCAATTTGGAAGCCGGATTTTTCGCCAGATTCGGGCGTTTTGTATATGCGGCGAATGACGTGTCCTTTTCCATCGGCAAAAACGAAAGCTACGGTCTTGTGGGGGAATCGGGTTGCGGCAAAACGACGACCGCCCGGCTTCTGATCAGGATGTACGAAAGCGACGGGGGCGCCATTGTTTTCAACGACACTATTGATGTGCGGCATCTGAAATTCACTGACCTAAAAGAGTACCGGGAAAAGGTGAAGTACGTGTTTCAGGATCCGGCGCGTTCCCTTAACCCAAGGATGACGGTTTACGAAGCGCTGGTTTCGGGCTATCGTTTTTCATCGCGGTGGCCCGGGCGGAAGCGGGCGCGTGACGAGGCGGCGGCTATTCTGGAAGAAGTGGGGCTTTCCGAAGCTGACCTTGAAAGGCGTCCGGCGGAATTCTCCGGGGGCCAGAGGCAGCGGATTTCCATTGCCCGGGGTCTCCTCATGGAGCCGGAACTTCTCATCTGCGATGAGGTGGCGTCCGCCCTGGATGTTTCCATTCAGGGGCAGATACTGAATCTGCTCATGGAGATCAAATCCCGGCGCTCATTGTCATTTCTGTTTATCGCCCACGACCTTAAAGTGGCGTCATATTTCTGCGACCGCATCGGCGTCATGTACCGGGGCGAGATTATGGAGGAAGCGCCGGCGGAGAATCTCTACCTCAACGCGCGGCACCCCTACACCAAACTGCTCTTTTCCGCGGCAAGCCGGGGACCGCTTGACAGCGCAAAGGCAACCCCGGCAGGTTCCGCGCCGCTTGGCGAGGTAAAGACCGTCACGGAGAAGACCGCCGGCTGCGCCTTTGCCGAGCGTTGTCCCGTGGCGGAGGAACGCTGCCGGCGCGAACGTCCGCCCCTGCGGGAAACCGGCGCGGGGGGATACGCGCATTGCCACAAGGCGTAACATCGCGACGCCTTCCGCTCTAAAGGCGCATGAGGTGAAATGGGAGGCGTCAAAAAGACCTTGTTTTCTATGCGCTGAATCACTTATCATAACGTGAGTTCGATGAAATACTAGGCAAGGAGAGGCAAAGCCCTTTCTTCGTAAAAACCACGAATGGACGGTTTATGCGGCAGAAAACTATAGGCCGATATTGCCCCGGCAGGTTGACCAGAAAATTGGACAGGCTGCGGCGCCGGCTGTGTTCCGCCTGACAGATGCTCTTCAGAAAGTCATTCACCGATTCTATCACCGCCCGTTTCCGTAATAACAGCTTGTCCCTCATATCCATCAGCTTGTTTTTCATGGTCTTCTTTATCCGTGTTATCAATTGGACGCCCCGCGCATACAGTCTCTCAAAGAGTTCCTGACAGATATATCCCCGGTCTCCAAAGCGTTTCCCCTTCAATTCACGGCATACCTTGTCAATGACATCCGCGTTTCGGTCATCCACATTGCCGGGTGTAAGGCAAAAGGAGCATAGTTCCCCCCGGTCATTAATAACCGGATGGAGTTTGAAGCCATAAAACCATCCGGCGGAGCTTTTTCCCCGCGCCGCGCGGGTTTTGAACACCTTATGGCTGTATATACGCCGGTTATGACATGCTTTCAGGGGCGTAGAGCCGATAAAACTGATGCCGCTAGGATTCCCGCGTCTGAAGCCCTGGGTATACAGGAACAGGGGAAGCGGGGCGCAACCGCTCAGTTCCACAAACCGGTTGTACCTGACCGGGGCGGGAAAAAACCCTTCAACCGGGGAACAGACACATCTCTTGTAACACCATTTTGAAACAGCGGCAACCGCTGAGGCGGAACAGGATGATAATGGTCATTGCCTCGCTTAATGACAGACGGCTAGACGGAAACCATCCGCTCTTTTTCCCTCCCGGAAGACACCGGACTTTGCAATACTGTTCAAAAGCCTTACCGAAGTCATCGACATCGCACTATATCCTTGTTATACTATCCTCGTTCATAAGAACCCCTCCTGTTTTCCGTATAATGAGACAGGTGTTTTGTCTATTATATCAGATTCGGGCAGGGGATTCTTTATTCTGTCGAACTCACGTTATCATATCAATATCCCAACGCTGTGAAGCCGGCGATGGATTCGCTTAAAAATGAAGCGTTTGTAAAGAGGTTGTGTATGGATACAAAAGCATTGGAAAAGACAGCGTTAAGCGTATGCGCATTAAGCATGGACGCTATTCAGAAGCAAATTCGGGGCATCCGGGGCTGCCGCTCGGCGCCGCTGAATTGAGCGCCGTTTTCTATTGGGACATACTCAAGCATGATCCCCCCATGCTTCTCGTGGCGCGACCGCGATCATTTCGTCCTGCCTGCGGGACACGGCTCTATGTTCTTGTATAACCTCCCGCTTCTTTTTATAACCATCCCGATTATAAGCGTATACGTCTTATACGTCCAGTTATGCGAAATGCCGCCAAAGGAGTTGACAAAACCATTTTAACAAGGTAAAATATTATACTATTCGTTGGATTTACGGAGGAATGCTATGATACAGCATAAAATAAAGAAACTGATTAAAATGATAATACCTTTTGGAATAATTACTTATTATCAATCAAATATCTGATAAAAGCGTTAAGAAACAAGCCGTGTCCCGTGGAATGTGAAAATAAATGTCAATATATAGTAACGCTTACTAGTTATGACAAGCGGGTAAAATCAACGGCTCCCTATGCTATTTGTTCATTGTTAAATCAAACGATAACACCAAATAAAATTATACTTTGGCTGGCTTACGGAACAGTAATACCGCAAATATTAAAGGACTTGACAAAAAAAGGTCTTGAAATAAAATATTGTGAAGACATAAAATCTTACAAAAAATTAATTCCCGCTTTAAAAGAATTTCCAGATGATATATTAATAACGGCTGATGATGATGTATATTATCCTGAAAATTGGTTTGAGCAATTAAAAAACGCTTATGACGATAACAATAAAAAAATATACGCACACCGGATGCATGAAATACTTTTTGACGAACAAAAGAATATAATGCCATATAAAAAATGGCATCATGCGATAACACGGGGGGGGGGGGGGGTATTATTCCCCACTGGTGTAGGAGGCATATTGTATCCCCCACATTCTCTAGACGAACGGTGCGACAAAATTGAAGAATTTATGAGACTGGCACCGAAAGGGGATGATATATGGTTCTGGGCAATGGCAAAATTAAAAGGAACGGAATACGGATTAGTAAATAATGGTTGCACTAATTTTGCTGATGTAGCTCCCTTTAATGACGGGTTGTTTGTAAATAATATTAAGTGGGAAAATGACAGACAAATAATTAATGTCATAAACCAATTTCCTGAAATATTAAAAAAAATCTTATAAAATGGTAGCGATTCGACGCCAGGAGCTTGACAATGAACTTTCTAATAACACTCATTATTCCTTTCACTATTCTCTGTTGCCGATGGTCGGACTTGAACCGACACATCCTCACGGACAGTAGATTTTGAGTCTACCGTGTCTGCCATTTCACCACATCGGCTTTTCTCTCAACAACAAAAATAGTATAACAGAAAACAAAATATTACGCAAGGGGTAACCGCATTTTTATTGGCAAAAATATCCCGCTTCATTGAGCAGCCGATATGTTTCGCGCATAGGCAATCCCACGATATTGCTGAAAGAACCTTTGGCACCTGAGATAAAACAACCTGCTAATCCCTGTATCTTATAGGCGCCAGCGGTCCCCTTCCAGTCTCCACTATCGAGATACCACTCCATCTCCGCATCAGATATGTCAGCAAATTCAACTTCGCTCTCCACCGAACTGCTCACCAGCCGTCTGTCGCTCATAAGTGCTATACCTGTTATGGCTTGATGCGGACGCCCATTCATGATGGACAGCATCCGTTTCGCATCCATCCTATCCTTAGGCTTGCCAAACAGGAAATCGTCAATACTAATAATAGTATCTGCGCCGAAAACCCACGTATCATCACCTGCGACCGCTAGAATTTTCTGAATTGCCAGCCATTCCGCTGTCTGCCGAGGAGAAAGCCCTTCAGGATACGTTTCTTCGAGAAAAGAAGGACGAACAATAAAAGGTAATCGCATTATTTTAAAATACTCTTGCCTTTGCGGAGACGCGGAGGCCAAAATAATAACTTGCATTTTTGCTTATGAATAATGGGCGGTATAGTAAAAAAGCACCCCATAAGTACAGCAGTATAGTGACGACGGGAATGTGAGTAGAGAATAGCGAATAAAAACGTACTTTAAAAGCTATACTAAACTTTCAAAACACGACGCTATTAACTATTCTCTATCAACTGGTTCCTTATTCGATAATGGCAATGATGTCTTGCATTTTGAGGATGAGGTGTTCTTCACCATTGATTTTCACCTGCGTTCCCGCGTATTTGTCGTGCATAACTTTTTGCCCCACGGACACCGTGATTTTTTCTTTTTCGGTACCGGGACCAATCGCTGTTACGACGCCTATCTGAGTTTTTTCCTGCGCCGTATCCGGGATAAAGATGCCGCCTGCGGTCTTTGCCTCGCTCTTTTCCAGTTTTACAATGACCCTGTCAGCCAAAGGTTTTACGTTCATATATAGCCTCCTAAAAATTTTAAAGATGAGAAGGATTTTAATCCTCTCTTTAATAAGAATTAAATATACAAAAACCCCACTTAACGGTCAAGAAAAAAATCGTCAATTTAACTCAAAAATTTCCGTAATTAGAAGTAATCAATCTTTCGGTTGTTTGTAGAATCTACCTTGTATGTGGTCAGTTTTCAAAATATTGATGAATACGTCCGGATCAATCTGTTTGATTGCCCCGATGAGGCGTTCATCTTCGGTTGCCGAAACTACCGAGTAAAGCATGGTTTTTTCTGAGTTGCGGAACATACCTACACCTTTGAAGGCTGTTGCATCATGGCGGGTTGTGTCGCGGATAAGAGGATAGATTTCGTCAGGCTTACTCGTGATGATAAAAAGCGTCTTTTTTTGATAGCCCTTGTAGAGAGAGCCTAGTACCATAGTTGTAGCGAACTGGAAGATGATGGAATAAAGGGCTTTTTCGAGGGAGAAGAGAGATGCCGCAAAAATCAGAATTACACAGTTGCCTACGAAGATATAATTCCATGCGTCTTTGCCATATTTTTCCGAGATGAATATGGCGATAAAGTCGGTGCCACCGCTTGTCGCATCCGCGAAGAGACACATACTTACAGACACCGCGTTGATAAGCCCGCCGAATACCGCAGAGAGAAGCGTATCGTGGACCCTGATGTATTCTATGAACATAGGGGGCATACAGTCTGTCAAAATACCAGTTAGAAACACCATAATACACGAAAAGATGGTAAATCGTTTCCCGACAAACTTGAAACAGACGACTGCCGGCACCGCATTAAGAACGTATAACAGAACGCTGAATGGGATTTGAATATTGAAGAATTTACGGAAACATTCCTGAATGAGTAGAGCGAGTCCAGTAAAACCGCCCGGTACAATCTCTCCTGCGTTGACAAAGGTGTTGATGTTTAACGCCATCACAAAAGCCGCCACAGACACCATAATAAACCGTCTCACCGAATAAAGCGTAAACGCCTTGAATTTGACTTGCATATTTTCTTCCTTATAGTTGATATATCCAGCAAGGATTATATCGTAAATCAGCATAAGAGACAAGGTTCACTATTTATGGTGAAAAAACTGTGAGGAATAGAGGTTATTTTTAACTATATATCGATTCTGTTAAAAGACTCGAAAAAATATCAAATTTTCCTTGACAATAATGGAAAACAAGATCATGATAGAACAAATGAGTTTTTTAAGGAGTTTCCCATGGGTTATACTATTGATACCATCAAAAATGTTTCAATAGCCGGTCACGGAGGAACCGGCAAAACCACGTTGTTTGAACGCCTACTTTTCGCGGGCGGCGTCATTCTTAAGCCAGAGCTGGTTGAATCTGGTAAGACCGTTTCGGACTCGAGTCCGGAAGAAATTGAAAGGAAGATTTCAATTCATGCGGCTTTAGCGCACATTGAGCGGAATGGCAAGAAGCTCAACTTCTTCGATACACCCGGATCGTCAGACTTTACCGGCGATGTGATACTGACGTTTAGAGCCGCCGAATTTGCGCTTTTGACCGTGGATGGGCGTTCCGGCGCACAAATAGAGACCGTCAAGCTGTGGCGCAATTTAGAAATGAGAAATAAACCCCACGGAATTTTTGTCACTTACCTTGACGATGACCGCGCTGATTTCAACAGAGTCCTCGCGGATATAAAGGACAAATTTAAAGTTACGCCAGTTCCCTTCACTTTGCCTATGGGCGCGGGCGCGGCGTTTAAGGGCGTGATTGACATTTTGAACGAAAAAGCCTATTTTATCGAGAGAAACGCCCTTGAAAAAGAAAGGGCTATTCCGGACGAATATAAGGATGCGTTTGCTTCTGCTTGCGAGAGACTTATCGAAGCTGCCGCCGAAGGGGACGATGTACTTATGGACCGGTACTTGGAAAATGGGACTCTTGAGCCTGATGATGTTCGTCGAGGACTCATCGAAGCGCTGTCGGCGAATAAGATAGTTCCAATTTTTGTGGGTGCGGCGCTCAAGAACTCAGGACTTGTTCCTTTGTTGAACGCGACTGCCGACGTATTCCCCGGCCCCAAAACCGCGAAAGACGTTGTCGTGGAAGCGGATGGAACACAAAAGGATGTCGCCTTAGACCCGAATAAGCTACTGTCCGGTTTCGTCATAAAAACAACCTACGACCAATTCTCTGGTAAGCTCTCGTGGATTAAGGTAATTACCGGAAACCTTTCTGCGGATTCCGAAATATTCAACGTATCGGAAAATAAGAAAGAGCGTGTCGGGAAGCTTTTTATCTGTCAGGGTAGAAAACTGGAAGAAACGCGGGAGATTTGCACGGGCGATATTGGTATCATCACCAAGTCCGCCAGCCTCAAGACTAACGACACTATCTTTTCCGCAGCCACCGGTGATACGTCCACTACCTTCCTCCATCTACGCCTCCCGGAACCGGTTCACTCAGTCGCGGTCACCGCAATTGCCAAAAAAGACGATGACAAGCTCGGTGAAGCCCTCATACGGGCGTCTGAAGAAGACCTCACCCTGAAATATTCTTTCAACGGAGAGACTAAGGAGTCTGTCGTTTCCGGTATGGGCGAGCTTCATGTCAATATGATTCTTGATAAAATCAAGATAGCGCAGAAAATCGACGTGGAAACCCACATTCCTCGTGTGCCTTATCGAGAAACGATTACGAAGAAGGCTTCTGCCGAGTACACACACAAGAAGCAGACCGGTGGGCACGGACAGTACGGTAAGGTACTCATTGAAATTGCACCTCTGCCTCGCGGTGGAGACTATCAGTTTGTCAATGCCATTTTTGGAGGCGCTGTTCCCAAAAATTACATACCGGGCGTTGAAAAAGGCATTGCCGAAGGTATGGCGCGGGGCGTTATAGCAGGTTACCCTGTGGTTGACGTGGAGGTTAAGCTCATTGACGGCAAATATCACCCGGTTGATTCTTCGGAACTATCATTCAAACTAGCGTCACGCAATGCTTTTCGTGCGGCGATGAAGCTCGCTGCGCCAACTCTGCTTGAGCCTATCACTAACCTAACGGTTTTTGTCGAGGATAAATACCTCGGCGATGTGATGAGCGACCTTTCCAGCAAGCGCGGCAAGATTCTGGGGCAGGATACAGTCGGCGGAATCGGCGAAATCCGCGCCCAAGTACCTCAGGCGGAACTCCTCCGCTACTCAATCGATCTGCGCTCCATAACGAGCGGCACCGGCTCCTTCACGGTGGAATTCGACCACTATGCGCCAATTTCCGGTAAGATAGCCGAAGATGTCATCAAGGCGGCAACCGCCTTTAAAGTGCAGGAAGAAGAGGAATAGTCCTCACGGAATTTCTCTCATTGGGAGTGGGGTTTCACCAAATATTTCCCGCTCCCATTCCTTTGTTACCGCAAGCGCCTCATTTTATAAAAACAAGAATCACCAGCAAATTTCGTAAAAAGAGGAAATATGCACAACTTTATAATATTTAGGAATAATTTACATCTTATAGGAATGTTTTTTTTGTTGACGACTTGCGTCGGCGCACCACAAGACAACAAAAAACCAGAAGATTTCGTTAGTCCTGTTGAAAAATATGGGAAAATCAGGGTAGCGGAGGTTGATGGACGGCGGCGCCTTTGTGCGGAAAACGGAGAACCGATTCAATTGAAAGGCATGAGCTCTATGGGACTACAATGGGAAGATTGGATTTTGACAGAAGAGGCTTTTGACGCTCTCGCCTATGATTGGCGTTGCGATGTCGTTCGGCTTGCTATGTATGTTACCGAAGGCGGGTACAAAGACGATCCATTTGGTATGCTCGCAAAGGTTGAAAAAGGCATAAAACTCGCCTCTGACCGAGGGCTATATGTAATCGTTGACTGGCATGTATTGACTCCCGGGGACCCTAACGCCAGCGATTACTACAATGCGGGAAAGATCCTAAGTCAATATTCGAAAATCAAAAAAGACCATCCTGAATACGGCGGATCGGAACTTTTCTTCGCTTATCTTTCCCAGAAATACGGATATTTTCCGAACATCCTTTGGGAAACCGCCAATGAGCCGAACACGTTAAGTACGAATTGGTCCGAGTCGCTCCTCCCTTATCACAAAAAGGTACTTAACGCCATTAGACTCTACGACAAAGACGGCTTGGGCGACAACATTGTTATTTGTGGAACCGGCGTTTGGAGTCAAGAAGTGGACGCGCCCATAGGAAACGAGGTGACCGACCCAAAAGGCCAAGTGATGTACACGGTGCATTTCTATGCAGGGACTCATGGACAATGGCTTATGGACAGGGTAGAAAAGGCTCTTGACGGAGGACTTGCTGTGTTCTGCACAGAATGGGGAATGAGCGATGCGGACGGTGGACGAAATGGAAAGGTATATACCACTGAAAGCGAAAATTGGCTTGATTTCTTTGACGCAAACGGCGTTTCTTGGTGTAACTGGTCGTTGGCACGGTCGGCGCATTCTTCATCTGCGTTTAAGCCCAACGCGACTTCTTTTCCCAGAGACTCGGACCAAGACGGTGTGCCGAATTGGAGGATTTCCGACCTTTCCACAAGCGGAATATACGTAAGGGAAAAGATGAGGGAGAAGTGAAACGATGATTCGACAATACCGAATGAATTTAAAGAGAACGGGGGCTTATTTCCCCTATTATTGCCTTTTGTTTATTTCATTGTTTGGACTTGTCGGTTGTATGACGATAGCTAGTCCGCTCAAGGTTGAGCCGTCAATGATTATATCTGTGCCTTCAATAATTCAAAGTCTTACTTTTAGTTCAGACGGTGACATTTTTGCGGCAGGCTGTACGGACGGTTATGTACGCCTATGGAATACGGACGATGGTTCCGTAAGATTAGTGAAATCAGCCCGCAGAGGTCCTATCAACGCTTTATCTTTCAGACCTGACGGGACAAGACTCGCCCTACAGACAAGAGAAAACCTCAAGGTGTGGAGTACGGAAACCGGCGTTGAACTTTTAGACATCCATGCCCGAGGCGGTGAATTCATCGAGTCCATTTCCTATAATGCGGACGGCTCTTTGCTCTTATCCGGCGTATCTACATCCGAATACGATGACGATGAGCCGATTGATGAGGGCGATGTTTACCACTCGGAGATATACAGCGCCCCAAACAAGAAAGAAAGGGCGTCTATCTTGGGCGTTTTGCGTCTATGGGACGCTGGTAGCGGAGCGATTAAGCGAAACATCTACCTCTTCAACAAAACAGTAACAGTAAACACGTATCGTTCTCCTTCTAATGAATCAAGCGACTCGGACGGCGTTTTAGCAAGCAGTGTTTTATCGGACGATAACGACTATTCAGATACGGTGTTGGCGACTCTTTACGAAGGCTATAACAGAATGGCGAATAAAACCATATTCAGTCCAGATGGAATGCAGATAGCCGCAAGTTTCAACAACGGGGATGTCAAGGTTTATACCTTGAACGGGGCTTTAATTGCGGAGTTTCACAATAAGCGGAGAGCGTCTACCATTGCGTTTAGCCCTGACGGGAAACGCCTTGCAATAGGCTTTGATAACGGCAACATCATAATCTACAACATAGAGGAACGTAAGATGCGACTTTTACAGAGACATTACAAGAAGATAACCGCCCTTGTCTATAGTCCTGATGGATCATTCCTTGTGTCAGCATCTACTGATGCGACCATTCGGTTCTGGAATGCAAGCAGAGGTAAAGAAGAAATAGGGACCATCCGCAATCACCGCAAAATAATCACCGCTCTAGCTTATGCGCCGAATGGAGAACGCTTGGTTTCTGCTGACTCCGATAAAACCGTGAAAATATGGGAAATAGCTACACTTGACTTAAAGTAAAATCTAAACTTAAAAGGTACCGTTATCCTCTCTCGTTTGTGAGGCGCTTACCCTCATGGTTTGTAACAGGATACTTTTGCTTGTGTTGACACAAAGCCACTCGCGCGATATACTAATTGGCGTGGAGGAATCGTAAAAATGCCGATAAAAATACCTATAGAACTGCCCGCCTTTAACGCCCTGATAGAGGAGCGGGTGTTTGTTATACCGAGTGTCAGGGCTGTTCACCAAGACATTAGACCGCTTAAGGTTGCCATTGTAAACCTTATGCCAACAACTGTGGTGACGGAGATCCAATTGTTACGACTGCTAGGGAATACTCCCCTTCAAGTTGATGTTACCCTTGTCAGAATGGGGAGTCATGAATCAAAAAACGCCCCGCCGGGGCACCTAGAAAAATTCTATCTTGATTATAGAAAAATTAAGGACAAGCGTTTTGACGGCGTTATTATCACCGGCGCACCGGTAGAAACCTTACCATTTGAAGAAGTTGATTATTGGCAAGAACTCACCGAGGTGATGGACTGGGCGAAGAAAAACGTATGGTCGACTCTGCACATCTGCTGGGGCGCACAAGCAGGTTTGTTTTACAAATACAACATCCCAAAGCATCCTCTCCCGCAGAAGCTCTTCGGCATATTCCCGCACAGCGTGAACGAACAGTATAAGGCGCTGTTTCGGGGTTTTGATGATGAATTTCTTGCGCCTCAGTCACGATACACCGAGAGCGATCGTGCCGCCATCGCCGCCGAATCGCGCCTCAAAATACAGTCCGAAACCCAAGAAACCGGTGTCTTCATCGTTACCAGCATAGACGATAGGGAAATATTTGTTAGTGGACACATGGAATACGACTCGCTCACCATAGATAGAGAATACAAACGAGATATCGCAAAAGGACTACCCATTGCCATACCGAAAAATTATTATCCATACGATAATCCAGAAGAATCTCCTGTCGTCCGATGGCGCGCCCACGCCTATCTCTTTTTCTCAAATTGGCTCAATTTCGTCTACCAAGGCACGCCTTATAATCTGAAAGACCTCTAGGAATACCGCCGATTCTTTAAACGGCCGTTAGTTTTTCCATATCATGGACGGATAATATCGAGAAAAGAGTCTTTTCAGCTTTTTTTAAAATATTTGCTTCGACAACGGACAGGGTGGTTTCTTCTTTTTTCAATCTGACGAACAGGGCTTTCAATTCTTGCTCGTTTAAGAAAAACTGGACATTCATAATTTTATCCTTCTGATGGGAGGATGGATACGCAACTCCTCCAAATACGCCTGAATCTCGTCAAACGGATGTAATTCTCCCTTCCCTAAACCTGGGCATTCAGCCGCGGCTCTATTCCAGGACTTCTCGTCTTTAAGGATGAAGTCCCAGAACGGAAAGACTCTGCACTGTACGGGACGGCTTTCGTAAACGGAACATCCTTCTTTCCAGAAAACACAGTCGAATTCGCCGCCTCCCAGCGGAATTTCTTTGAGCGAAAGATTCTCGTCGAGACCGTTTTCGGAAGGAACCCATCGACAAAATAGGGTGGTAAACTCTTCCACGCTTATGCCGTGCGTGCGTGCCAGTACGGAGAGGTCGTCTTCAGAGAGAAACACAAAGCCGCTTTCGTATCTACAGCACACCGAACAGCGCATACAGGAGAATCTAAGCCCATTACGGTAGAACAGTTCACCTTTCATGGTCTGCGCTATCCCTTCACGGAACCAGCCGTGACGCCTCTGATGATATACTTTTGGCACGCAAAATAAAACGTCACTATCGGGATTATCGCGACGATGATGACCGCCATCATATGACCTGTGTCAATGGAGCCATGTCCTGTCCTCAGATACTGAACTGCAACTGGAATGGTACGGTATTCGGAGCCGATGATGAGAAAGGGGAGCAAGAAGTCATTCCATATCCACATGGCATTGATGATGGCGACTGTGATGGCGATGGGCGTAAGCATAGGCAGAACGATGTTGAAAAACATACCGATAGGAGAGCAACCATCGATAGTTGCGGCTTCTTCAATGGCAACTGGTACGGATTTCGCAAATCCACAGAACATAAACACCGATTGCCCCGCACCGAACCCCAAGTAAACGACAAGCACACCGATGGGATTGTCCAAGTAAAGTATATTCGTCACCTTCGTGAGGGGAAACATCACCATTTGAAACGGCACTATCATAGCGAATACGAACATATAATAAAGCCATTTGCAAAACCCCTTGTTCATACGGGTAATATACCATCCAGTCATGCTTGAAAATAAAACGATGATTCCCACCGAGAACACGGTGATGAAAAACGACCAGCAGAACGCGTTCGGAAATTTGGTTGCCGCTATGCCTTGTATATAGTTCTTGAATCTAACGAAAGACGCACTGCTTGGAATCGCAAATGGCGCATCGGAAATATAGAGAGATCCTTTAAAGGAATTCATCAGCACGAGCAGAATAGGCATCAAAAACGCAAATGCCGCACAGGTAAGCGCGATATACGAGAATATCGCCACTCCGTTTCTTTCTTTGTAGGTGGTATACACGAAAGCCTCCTTTTTACTAGTTTTCCAATTCCCGCTTCCGCGTGATTGAAAGCTGAATGAATGAAATAAGCGCAACAAGGATGAAGAATATGACCGCTTTCGCTTGTCCCACACCTTCCCAACCACCGCGGCTGTAGAAGGTGTTGTAAATGTCCAAAGCGACCATTGCTGTCTGTTTGCCCGGCATTCCTGCGGTGAGGGAAAGGTTCTGGTCGAACATCCTGAACGAGTTGATGATGGACAGGAACATGGTAATGGTGATAGACGGCATGATAAGGGGAATGGTAATGCGAGTGAGCTTAGTAAATGGGTTTGCCCCGTCCATTTTCGCGGCTTCGTTGAGTTCTTCAGGTATATTCTGAATACCCGCGATGTAGATAATCATCATGTAACCCACGTATTGCCAGTTATTGAGAATGACCAAGCCCCAGAATCCATATTTCGGGTCCACCGTGATGGTAACGCCGAAGTTGTACAGGTAGCCGTTGATAATAAACTGCCAAATGTAGCCAAGCACGATGCCTCCTATCAGATTTGGCATAAATATTATAGTACGGAAGGCGTTTGTACCGGGCAGTTCCCGCGTCAAAAGCATAGCGAGACAAAACGCCAGCACGTTAATAAAAATAACCGACGTAACGGTAAATCTCACCGAAAACCACAACGAATTCAAGAAGTCAGGATTTGAGAATACCCGCCTGTAATTGCCGACGCCTACCCATTGGATGTCCAACATGGTGGTAAATCGTGAGAACGATAGAAAAACGCCCAAAACAAACGGCAGAACAAACGCCAAAATAAACGCAATAAGAGTCGGTCCCACAAAAAGAAGAAAGTATTTTCGTAAAGTTTTTTCCATTTTTATTTCCCTTGGGGTGTAATCCCCCGCCCCTTGGGGCGGTTAAAACTGGAGGGCGGGGGATTTGTTCCCCAGCATAATCCCGCCGCAGATCGACGGGGTTTTTATTCCGAAAAGCTAGGAATAGGAAGGAGTAGGTTTATTAGCAAATGGCGCTTGCAACGTTCAACAACAATCCATTCCCGCTTTTCTATCCTCTGCTCCTTATTTCAGAAACTCTTTCTCGGTTTCCCACGTGTTTTTGAAAGTCGTCTCAACGTCGCCCCATGCTTTATTACCGAGTGTGTAGTCGTAGAGAGCCGTGCCAAGCGTGTCTTTGAAAGCCTGACTAGGGAAACTGGTGAAATTCCATGAAACCGCGGTTAGATTGGGATTGCTCATATACCGATACGCCTCTTTTTCGAGCGGGTTATCCGGTCTTTCATCAGCGGAGAATGTTGAGAAAGGCGTTACAAAGCCGAGTTTTTCCACAGCAGCCTTCTTGCCTGCGGATGTGTTGAAAAGCCATTCCAGAAGCTTTAGGGATGCCTCTTGGTCTTGTGCAGGCGATTTGATATTGACACTTATGAAATTTTCCGTGCCGGTACAGAGTCCCTGTTTTTCCTCGCCGAATACGCCCGTATAAATGGGTAGATATTTGACATCCGCGGCTTGCACGACGTTACCCGTGACTCCGGCTATCTGTCCCCAACCCCATGTACCGTTCTGCACCATCGCGGCTTGTCCGAGTGCAAACTCTGCCATCGAGTCGTCAACCGATTTCGAGCCGAGTAACTTCTTGTCTGTTACCGAGTTGTTTATGTAGAGGTCGAATATGTTTCCGTAGTTTGCCCCGTAAGTGAGGTCAATTTTTTCCAAATCGCCTACCTGTTTGTCACGATATTCGTAATAGATAGGAAGATTGGCAAGGTGGGTCTGCCATCGCCAGTCTTCACCCGGTCTGAACGACGTAGAAGCAAATACTCCGTTAATGCCGAGGTCTGCCTTATGAGCGGTCATATCTTCAACAACAGCCTTGAGCTTGACAAAGTTGTTGATTTCCGCGGCGCTCGATATGTCCGTCACAGATCGGTCCTGAAGGGCGAAGTATTTGCGGAATATGGCATCGTTGTAGATGATACCGTAGGTTTCAACAGCATAAGGCAACCCATATACGCCATCCCCCGATGAAATCGCCATACTCTTGTCAGAAAGCCATTCGTAGAGAGCTGTGTTTTTGAGGTCTGCGGTATACGCCTTCCATATCTGATAACCGATGGGGCCGTTGATATTGAAAAGGGTCGGCGAATTTGCCTTCGCAATTTCGGAACGTAAAGTTTGCTCATAGGTACCGCTGGCCGCGGTAAGAACCTTTACCTGAATGCCTGTCTCGGCAGTGAATTGAGCGGCAACTTCCTGCCATTGAGCGTCAATTTCAGGCTTAAAGTTTAAAAGATAGACTTTTCCGGCTACATTCCTTTTTTCACATCCGGAAAATATAACGAAAGAAATGAATAATGCGCAAAAAATTTTATTCATCATGGAATCCTCCTAAGGACCATTATATACTTCTTTTTCTATAAGGCAAGCTTTTTTTACATTTTTATCATGAGAATTGTTATAAAGGTTTGACAAAAGTTTCATAAAACGATATACTAGAGAACCTATTGGTTGCACATGATACGTGTGCCGAATATATCCCGCAAAATGCGGTTCACCTATGGAGGGACTATGGCGAATAACAAAATAGAACAGTATCTTATCGACCTTATGGTAAGTTACCGCGAGATTGGTAAGAATCTTTGGCTGATTGAAGACGACGAGAATTATTTGGAGAGCGTTGCCGTTATGCATGCGGACCCGCTTGTCGTTTTCAGAACAACGGTCATGGATGTGCCTGACGTAAGCGATGCAAAGAAACTCGAATTGTTTTCGAAACTTTTGGAACTCAATGCAACCGATTTAGTTCATGGGGCTTATGCGGTTGAAAATGGAAAAATCACCTTGATAGATACATGGGAATACAACACACTGGACTTTCCCGAATTCAGGGCGGTTTTGGATGCTTTTGCTTTGGCATTGACTCAGCACTATAAAATCCTTTCCGACTACCGGAAAGTCTCTAAAGAGTAATGGGGGGAAAAATGGGAATATTTTCAAGACTTAAAACAATGATTTCGTCAAATGTGAACAACCTCATCAGCAAGGCGGAAAATCCCGAGAAGATGCTGAATCAGCTCGTCATTGATATGAACGAACAGCTCATCGAATCGAAGAAGGCGGTCGCCTTGGCCATAGCGGATGAGAAAAAGCTTGAGCGTGAAATGGAAAATCAAGCGGCTCAATCTCAAGAGTGGGAACGCAAGGCTATGCTCGCGGTGAACGCGGGTAAAGACGACCTTGCAAAGGAAGCCCTTATTCGTAAACAGGAATTCGACAATGGATATGCCGAATATAAGAAGCAGTGGGAAGGGCAAAAGGCGGCCGTTGACAAGCTCAAACTCTCCCTGCGTGAACTTCAAAACAAGATAGACGAGGCGAACCGCAAGAAGAATCTTCTCATAGCACGGGCGAAACGCGCAGAAGCTCAGGAAAAGATTCAGAACACTATTTCTACCGTAGCAGGCAACCGGAATGCTTTCGACACTTTCGACCGTATGTCCGCGAAGATTGACCAGATTGAAGCCAGAGTCGCGGCAACAGCGGAACTCGAAGACTTCACTGCTAACAACGACCTCGAAAGACAGTTTGCGGCTCTGGAACATTCGGATGCGAATGGAGACGCTATGCTCCTCGCGCTCAAAGAAAAAATGAAAGCGCTTCCACAAAACTAGGAAATTGGGAATGTTGGTAGTAAAAAAGCGTAAAATTTTCAATCAACGCGTAGTAACGAAAAATTTATTCCCAATTCTCTCGTTTACAGAAAGATGTTTTCACCAGAATTAATAGCTGCCTTCAAGAGCGAAGTAAACGCCTTTTTCGTGCAACAGGGGCGCAGTTTTCCGTGGCGGGAAAATGTGACGCCCTGGGGCGTGATGGTTTCAGAGTTTATGCTTCAGCAGACACAGACTGAGCGGGTTATACCGTTTTTTAAGCGGTGGATGGAGCGGTGGCCGGCGCCTATGGCGTTGGCTGAGGCTCCTTTGGAGGACGCTTTGCGGGAATGGGTGGGGCTTGGCTACAACAGGCGGTGCCGTTTTCTTAAGGAAGGTGCCCGTATCATTTGTACGGAATATGGGGGAAGTGTGCCTGACACCGATGTTGAACTGGCGCGGCTTCCCGGTGTCGGCGCATATACGGCCGGCGCTATCGCCTGTTTCGCCTACAATTACCCGTCTGTCTTCATTGAAACCAACATTCGTGCCGCAGTTCTGCATTTTTTCTTTAAAGACCAGGTGTCTGTTCCAGACAAATCGCTTGTCCCCCTTTTGGAAGAGTCGCTTGACCGCGAAAACCCTCGACAATGGTATTGGGCGCTGATGGACTATGGCGCCGCGCTCAAGAAGTCAGGGAAAAACCCCTCTCAGCGAAGCGCTCATTACGCGAAACAGTCTGCGTTTGACGGTTCTTTTCGGCAGTTGCGAGGCAAACTTGTCAGATCGCTTGCCATAGACGGTAAAGCTGACGCGGAGGAGCTTACCCGCCGTACCGGTATTGCTCCAGATGACCTCTATCGCGCCCTTTCCGCCTTGCGCCGCGACTCAATGGTCGCCGAACAAGAGGGGGTCTACCGAATATACGAGAGATGAACGACGGA
>JAIRNA010000084.1 GCA_031258305.1 Treponema sp.
GTCCGCTTCCGCGATGATTTGCCTTCCGTCACGGAACTTGACATTCCGGCTGCCTTTGGTGAACTCATACTCAAAGGCGTCAAACTTTTCCCACAGCCTGGCGGCAACCATCTCTTCCGTCCATCTGCCCAGAGACCTGCTCACGCCGCCGATATTTTTTGATAGTGCGGCCACCTCTTTGGACGTTTTGGCGATTTGCTCATCGGTTCTCCGCCCACTAATTGATAGTTCGGCTACCTCTTTGGACATTCTGGCGATTTGCTCATCGGTTCTCTGCCCGCTAATTGATAGTTCGGCCACCTCTTTGGACATTCTGGTGATTTGCTCATCGGTTCTCACCAGCGCCGCCCATACTTTCTCAAAACTCAGGGTCTTTCCCCATTCCGCAGCCTGTTCAGCTGTCATTGCTTCCATGTTTCATCCTCCATAAAGCTTAAGTATAGCACACAGAGTAACTTTTTGAAAGGGCGGAGCGTGCCCCCTCCCCCTTGCCTCTAAAAGATACACAGCTTGACAGAACCCGCCTTATTTCCCCTGATGAAGGACAGTGGCTACGACTTTTTTGTAAACTAAACGCTGTGTTTCACTCTTGCTCCTACTGAGGCGGAGCCGTCCATCGAGGCTGTAGCAATGGGAACGGCAGGCGTCCATGCGGCTCTATTTTACCCAGAAGCACGGAGAAACCCGCGATAAAAGACTCGTTTGCATAGCTATAGACCGCGATAGCGCCGTCCACCCAAGATGCTCCGTCTAGGTACACGGGGCTCAGCACGGAAAGTACGATGACCTTCTTCTTCAGCGTCTGGAGGCTTTGTAGAAAGCGCATTCCAAGTTCATCGGAAAGGCAGAATATGATAGTATCCGCCTCACGCGCGTATCGTAGAAAATCGGCAATTCCAAAATCAGGCGCATACCAGTACGATTTTGCGCCAGGATAGGCTATTCTCCCTTGTTTAAAGAAATCGAGGTATTGACCCGTTAAAAGCACTTTGCCGGCTCCAGACGGGGACAAAGGGAAGTCGTCGTCTTTGACGACCGTTACACTTCGTGCCGCGAGTCCGAGAAAAAACGCAGCCCCCTCTGGGTCCGGCAGGTTTTTCTTGACGTTTTCTACATCGGGAATAAAGGGAACCGCTTTTTCCCCTCGTAGATATTTGAGTTTCGTCTCTAAAATCCGCCGCGCCGCATCACGTACCCGCTCCTTGAATGGAGGTTCTTTCTTTACCGCGTCGAGGAGAACCGTCCATACAGGGTCCAAGAGAAGAGGCGTCTTCGAGAACATAATGATGTCGTTACCCGCGGCAATCGCCTGCTTTGCGGCTTTAGAGAGACTACCCGCGCTCATAGTAGCACCGTTCATCATAAGGTCGTCCGTGATAACCACACCCTGAAAACCAATCTTTTCACGCAGAACGTCCTGTAAAAACCATGGCGAAAGAGATGCTGGCGTCATTCCCGATTCCGTATTAGGAAAAGCCAGATGACCGCTCATCACCGCAGGCAATCCTCCCAAAGAGAGCATACGATAAGGTACAAGTTCCCTATCCCATAAGACATCAAAAGACGCGCCGATTTGTGGGAGAATACCGTGAGAGTCGAGGTCCGTATCCCCGTGTCCAGGAAAATGTTTTGCCGTTGGGATGACGCCTGTCGCCTCCTGCCCTCTCATAAACGCCAAGCCGAATATACCGGTATTCGCGGGGTCAACGCCGAAGGAGCGGGGCCCTATGAGAGTCGAGTCGCGGTTGGTATAGAGGTCAACTGTAGGTGCAAAGTTCATATTGATACCCAGGGCCGCGAGCTCCCGCCCGATATAGAAACCCGACCAGTATGCGTCCTGAGGATAGCCGGACGCGCCTATCGCCATATTGCCGGGCGTTTCACTGGTAGAACCTTTGACATGGCGTATCCAGCCGCCCTCTTGGTCCGTGGCAACGAGGAGGGGAATATTAAACCTCCCCTTGAGAGCTTCCTTCTGGAACGTTCCCACGGTTTCCGCCAGTTTCAGCGTATCGCTCGTGTTCCAGCCGAATATTTTAACCCCACCAAGGTTACGCTGCCGAATCCAATCCAATATAAGCGGCGAAGGCTCTAATCCAACCCATCCGAGCATAAACGTCTGCGCGAGAACCTCCTCGTCCGACATTTGATTCACGATTTGCGCCGCAAGCTCTTTCGGCGATCCTTCATCATTAAAAGAGAGAGAAAAGACACGTGGAGCGCAGAGGACAAAAAATAAAAAACAAAATTTTTTTTCTACCAAAACATTTTCCTTGAAACTATCCGTTGCGGACAGTACGATTTCAAACCGATTTCCCTTTCGGAAAGCGGTTTCAGAGCTACTTCTCATAATGTAACATTCAAACGCCGTTCTGTCAAATACTTTTTGCAAATACCTCTTGCATATTCCTTTATTTTCTGATAGGATCCTCTCTAATAGGATTCAATATGAAATTAAATCCCTATAAAAACAGTATAAACCATGTCCTCAAGACGTGGCATCCAAAAATCTCAGCTATAAAACGTGGTAAAAACAGCGCGCGATACGGCGGTAAAAAATGCTACAGCCGTTTTTTTGAGACCCCCCCCCCCCCATTATATAATAACTAATAGCACAGCAGCGACGATATCATTGCTATCTCATTCTTTAAAGACAGTGGCGTTTAGCGTCTACGGTCTTTTTTATATATACGTCTCTCAAGATCCGCATTTTGAGGGCGTGTACCATAAACATGAGGAGGTAAAGAATGAAACTCAACTTTTTTGGTAAAAGTGTATTTATCACGCTTTTATCATTACTGTTTGTCGGAGTATTCGTTGGATGTTCCGACAGCGGTACGGATAGCCCTGCGGTTTTGCAAAGTATAGCCATAACAACGCCGCCGACAAAGACCATCTACAACCAAGGCGAAGTGCTGAACTTAACCGGGCTGGTAGTTACCGGAACCTATTCGGACGGTATGCTTGTTCCCATAACCGGCTTTATGTCGTGGAACGGTGAGACGTTGATAAACGGCTCTACAGAAATTACCGCGGAAGTTGGAACAAAGACGGTAAGGGTAACCTATGGCGGCAAGATAGCAAGTTTTACCATTGCCATTTATGGGAATGTCGTCAGCGATATTAACGACATTGCTGATACTCTTGACGATGCGGCGGACGGGGATACTGAGGCAAATCCAATCTCGTTACTCGTGAACGTCAGTCTTACAGGCGGCGGATGGGATGCTATACTCGCCGCGATTGCTAGTGCAGGTAAGTACGTTGCGCTCGACCTTTTAGACAGTACGATGGACAGCGCGATATTTGACCCGGGAACCGGCGCGGGCGCCGACAAGGTAGTCTCGATAGGACTGCCGACCATGGCGCAAAGCATAAAATCGGGAGCCGATTCGAGCGATTCCACATTCGCGGCTTTTACCAGTCTTGCTTCAATAAGCGGCACAAACGTTACGTCCATCGGTTACAACGCGTTCCGGGAATGTACGAGCCTTACCACGATGAATCTCCCCGCGGCCGCATCTATCGGCTACAATGCGTTCTATGGCTGCACGAGTCTTACCACCGTGAGCATGCCCGCGGCAACATCCATCGGCTATAACGCGTTCCGGGAATGTACGAGCCTTACCACCGTGAATCTCCCCGCGGCAACGTCCATCGGCAACGATGCGTTCAATAACTGCGCGAATCTTACTTCTGTGAGCCTGCCTTTCGTGGAAACCATTGGCGAAAGAGCGTTTGCCGATTGTGCATACCTTACTTCTGCGAGCCTGCCTACAGCGGCATCCATCGGCGAAAGGGCGTTCTATGACTGTGCACGCCTTACTACCATGAGCCTGCCTGCAACGCCGCCAACCATAGGGGACGATATTTTTAATGGCACCGGCGGTTCCGGCGTCATTACCATTACCGTTCCTTCGGGCGCGGTCCCCAACTATACAACCGCATGGGCTGTAGAGGCGCAGACCGATGCTAATGCCAATACCACCGCATACGGCGGTAATCACAAGTCTGTAACTATCACGGACGCATCGTAAGCCGTGCTCTTGGGAAGTCCATCTTGGTATCTATTTAGGAAGGATCGTCAAAACTAATCCCCCCAGTGTAATACGAGGGGGGATTTTTACCTGCCGTCTGTGGAATCTGGACGAACACGGCATAATGGCTAAAGCTTCTTTGTCTTATCCCGCCAACTGTTAAACAACGAATACAAAACAGGCGTAATCAACAACGTCATAAACGAGCTTATCGTCAACCCGCCCACAAAAGTTTTGCCGATAGGCTGAATAGTCGCCGCGCCTGCGCCGGGAAAGAATGCGATAGGGATCATACCCAGAATGGTCGTTAAACCAGTCATCAGAATCGGGCGTAAACGGTTACGCCCAGCCTCAACGCAGGCGTCCCTCACGCTGCGTCCCCGCGCCCGCAGAGTGTTCGTATAGTCAATCAAGACGATGCCGTTGTTCACCACAATTCCCACAAGCGCCACAATTCCCACAGCCGAAAATACCGACATAGATTCGTTGCCGATTTTGTAAATCCAAATCACCCCGATAAACAAAAGGGGAATGGAGAAAAAGATGATAAGTGGATCAACGAAAGATTCGAACTGACTCGCCATAAGACCGAAAACCATAAAGACAGCCGCGCCGATGATGAACAGGAATTTCGCGCTGTATTTGCGGATTTCTTCAGCTTCGCCCGCGTAGCGTACCGTCACGCCGTCTCGTTGGATCAGATTGTCCTTGATCGTCTGCTCAAGCCGCGTTTGCATAGCGGTTGCGGCAATGCCTGCGGGTAAATCGCCGGTCACACGCACTACCCGCTCTTGATTCTCCCGCCGAATCGACGTTGGAGAACGGTTCTCAATCACGGACGCCACATTGCTTAAACTCACCCGCGCCCCGTTCCGTCCATTCACCGAAATCGCGTCAAGATTCGGCAAACCCCGCCGATCCTCATCCCGCAGGATAACTTGTACGTTAATCGTCTTGTTGCCTTGACTGATAGTCGTAACAGTGGAGCCGTCAATCGCCGTGCGAATTTCAGCCGCAATGGATGAAAGCGAAACACCCATCACGGCCGCCCGCTCCCGGTCGATCTCTATCTGCAACTGAGGAGCGCCTTCGTCAATGTTGACCGTAGGGTTTTCAATTTCTGGTAGTTCCCGCGTCATAATCGCCTTAATTTCATTAGTCGTCTCGGTAAGCGCGTCAACGTCCTGAGAGGTTACGGTGATTTCAACGGCCGACGTGCTTCCCATCGAGCGCCCCGCGCGGAACACTACTTGTACGCCCGGAATCGCGGTCAGAAACGGCGTGAGTTTGCGGTTAATGTCGTCCGGCGTGTCTATCTGCTCCACGGGCGGGGGCAGCGTGATTTGCACGGTACCTTGATTGTTGCCGCTCCGCCGCGCAGTCAGAATGATGTTGCGGTAGCCGCGTACCTCGCGCTTGATAATTTTCTCCAATTCCTGCAAAGTCCGTTCAGTCGTCTCGATGGACGTGCCTTGAGGCATTGCCACATTCAAGGTTACGTTATCGTCAACCCGCGTACGGATATACATATTCATCCCAATACCGTCAAATTGAAGAACCGAAAAAATTAAGATCGCCAGTGTCAGCGCAATCACGAGCAGGCGGTGGTCGAGGCAGTATTCAATGGCCTTCGCATAGGCGTTGTCAAGCGCAATGAAGACTTTTTCGACGCCATCGTCCAATCTTTCCATCAATTTGGACTTGAGCGGCTTTTGTTTGCGGGTGTCGAGGCGCAGAATCGAGCCGCAGAGCGCAGGCACGAGCGTTATAGCGACGGCCAACGAACAAATCAACGAAATTACGACCGTGAAAATCAAGTCGCTAAACATTTGCCCCATATCTTCAAGGTCATTTTTCCAAATAATCAGCGGAATGAACACACAAAGCGTAGTTGTCGTGGATGTTATGATGGCGCGAAGCATCTCACGGCTTCCCAAGACCGCCGCAATGTCGCTTTTCGCGCCGCGCAGGCGGTATTTGTGGATATTGTCCAGAATCACGATGCTGGCGTCAACGGTCATGCCAAGCGCCATAATCAACCCGGTCATGGTGAGTAGGTTCAGCGTAAACCCAAACGCGGCCATAAACATCAGAGTCAGCAAGATGGAAACGGGTATGGACAGTCCGATGATGAGGGTTCCCTTTATGTTGCGTAAAAAAATGAAGATGACGGCCATTGCCAAAAGCGCGCCTTCAATGGCGTTGGCATAGACTTCGTTGAGGGTAGCGCCGATGAGTGTGGTGTTGTCGGACAGTACTTCCAGGGTAACGCCTTGGGGAAGGGCGCGGTTCACTCCGTCGAGCGCGCCGCGTACCTGCCGCGCCACTTTTACTTGGTTGCTGTCGCTTTCGCTCGTTACCTGTATGTAAACGCCGCTTTGTCCGTTGACCGATACACGCGCGGCGTTTTCATTATACGAAAGGCTCACATCCGCAATATCCTCAAGACGCACGGCGATGACGCGCCCCGTGGATACGCCTTGCACCGATACGCTTTTTATGACGATACGTTTGATTTGCTCGATGGTCTTGAGTTCCTGTGCGGCGAGGAGCTGGTATTCCCTCTCCCCTCTCCGCAGGCTTCCGCCAGACGACAGGATGCTCTGTCCCCGCAGTGCGGCGCTTACGTCGCTCAAGGTCATACCAAATGCGGCTAGGCGGTTCAGGGACACGGCGATTTTGACGATTTGAGATGTGCCGCCGGTGACGTCGGCGGATGCGACTCCTTCGATGCGCTCGATTTGCGCCTGTATTTCGTTTTCGGCGAACAGGCGGAGCTGGTCCGGGGGGTAACTGCCTTTGACGATGAGGCGCATTATGGGCATTGCGGACATATCAAATCGGCGGACAGTAGGACTTCCGGCGTCGTCGGGCAGGCTGTTGGCGATGCGGTTGACGAGGGTTTGCGCGTCTGTCATTACCTGGTCCATATCCGCGCCGTAATCGAAATTCAGATTTATGGAACTGCTTTCGAAGCCGGAACTACTGGTCATACTAATCAGGCGCTTTGAGGAGGCTAAGGCTCTTTCGAGGGGTATGGTGATGTTACGCTCGACATCTTCTGGTCCGGCGCCGGTATAGGAGGTGTAGACGGACAACACGGGTCTCGCGGTTGACGGATAGAGGTCAACCGCGATGTTCGGTACGAGGGTGGCGGCCACGCCCATTGCCAGGGCGTAAAGCACGATGATAGTTACGGGTCTCTTTACTGAATAGCCTGATATGTTCATTCTTTAAACTACTTCACGCGGATTGGCGTTTCAAGAGCCGCGTCTTATTCCTTTTTTATCGTTATTTTAAATAACACTTTGAACAGGCGTTTTGTTACAAAGAGGCGGGATATGAGTCAATTTTATGAAGTCTTAAAAGACTAATTGACAAAAATTTTGTAAATGGTATGATAGAAGGCATGAAAAAGATTATATTTGTTCTGTTTTTCGCCGTTTTAGGAGGAGCCGTATTCGCTGGGGGCGAAATGGACGCTTCTATGGTTTCAGACGAGGACGTTGCACGGGTAGAAAGAATCGTGCAGGCATTAGACCCGGAAGCCGCTATACAAACAGCGCTCGACTCTTTTACCGGGGAGTATCCGCTCATAGGGTTCCTTGACACTCAAGAAATGAAGATAAACCGTATATTTAACGAATACGGCGTTGAATTCAACCAATACACGAGTTATAAAGGGCTTCCGTCTCAAGCTCACGTTGCCTTTGCGAAACTAAAAAGCAGGTATTCTTATCTTTATTCCATACAATTTATGGAACCCGAAGAGCTTCGCGCCGCTCTTGCTTTACTCAAGGAATAAGGGTTACGCGATTAACCATATGCGTCTTATTTCATGCACGCCGCTTGCTTCCGTTTATTGATGAATCTCATGTTTTCCGTCGATGCGTAAAGAGTGTTATTCAAATAAGTCCTTTAAAAATTTTTTTATGTCATCAAAACACTGGTTTGAAAAATCCCAAACGCCCTGCTGCGCGGCAAGCCCTAAAGAATTAACAATGGGAATTCTTGTCGATAAATATGCGAGTATTCTTGCTTTTGCGATATTATATTTATCTTTTTCAACTTTGTTCTCATAACAATGAATAAAACATTCAACACAACCGAAAACATCGGTTTCTTTTATGGAATCAATACACAAATCTTCCAGCATACCGCAAGCGTTATTATTCGGCATGATAAATACGCCTACCTTTTTCTCATTTGATGGAGTAATTTTACAAGGTTCTTCAGGACAAGGCAATTTATACTTTTTCAAAATAGAACAAACGCTTTGAAAGGCCGCCATAGCCTCATGTTCTTCCGCATCGCGTACGAAACCTATATTTTTAATTCTGTCCAAGGCTCCTTCAGATTGAATATAAACAGGAAACTTATTTTTAAAATTATCTTTACCGCCTACATCAATTATCTGGACATTATGAATATCAAGCGTTTTCAATAAAGCCGCAAAAAAATTCTTTTCATCTTTTCCTTCAACCGCCAAAACGTTTTCTTCCGCTATCTTATCCATAACATCACCGCATCTCTATATCGCCGTCTATACCGGCGGAAATCATTTCTGGAGAATATTCAAACGCCTGATGTTTATTGTCTTGTTTTTCAATACGATAAAGGCGGATATGTTCAGACTTTTTATCAACTCTATTACATGAAGAAGCCAAAGCGCCTATGCACTCATTCGAGTGTGTAGTAGCAAACAATTGTACATAATACACTTCAAGGGCTTTCCTTAATGCTTTCCAAAGAGTTTGCAAGGTAGAATAATGCAAACCGTTCTCTATTTCATCAATTAATAGAATTCCGCCTTGCATATCAGAAACGGCTGCAAGGATTGAAAGTATTCTGCGAATACCGTCTCCCATTATATTTATGGGGAGTAGTTTATTAAGTCCAACATCCATATAAATTATTCCGGATGTTCCTATACGAATATCCGTTATTTTTGGATCTATCTCTTGTAAAGCCTCTATCACGCCGTCCATCTGTTTGTTGACAAGCAATTTTTCTATTTTTTGGGGCAACATTGCCATCCAAAGTTGCGGGTTGTGAAAAGAACAGCGTAATTTTTCTTTATAACGGCTGTCTATACTCTGCATGCCATTTAATAAAGAAATTTCTGATTTGAAATTCAAATTTCTTGATCCGTCTTTAAATTCAAGCGCAAGCCCTTCGACAATAGAAGAGGCGTCTGTATTAGTTGTGTTTATTCTTTCGGCAATGATATTATTTTTAGCATTAGTAATAACCTTCTCTGTATTACGCGTATATTCGGGTTTTATAATTAAGTCTCTTTTGACGCCGTCAAGCGTTGCGCTGATATGGGGTTCTTGATTAAAATCGAGATTATGAAAAATAAAATTAAAATCATTATCAGACTTCAAGGATAAATCTCTGAAATTATGTATTGCCACGGGCAATTGCGGATTAGACATACCGGAAATCTGAAACAAGGCTTCAAGCACGGTCGTTTTCCCGCAGTTGTTTCTGCCGGTTATGAGATTGACTTTTTTAAAATTCTCTAATTTCAACTCGGCGATAGACCTAAAATTAGTAATTTGTATATCGCTGTATTTCATACGCCTGCTCCTTACATTTAAACTATAATAAGGCTACCATTCTTTAGGAATTTATACAAGGGCATATGACAATTTTCGTCAACCCCCTTGTTCATTCTCTCTTTTCCGCTTATAATGAACCATCAACCTTAAAAGGAGCTGTTATGAAAAACAATCAGCACACACAGGCTATTCCTTCGACGGTTTTGGCCCAGGCCCAGGTAAAAATTGACGAGGCAAAGGCTTTACTTGCCCCGTATATGCTTGCTCTGACCCCGGCGGAACGGCAGGGAATACCCAAGATGGGCGAGAAAACCATCGGCTTTGTGGAAAAGGCGTATGATTTTGCCCGGCAAAATCCCAATCTTGTGCCGTCCTATCTGGAAGTAGACGCTTTTGGCGCGGACTTCTCCGATGCCCACGGGCTATGGAC
>JAIRNA010000100.1 GCA_031258305.1 Treponema sp.
GGGGGGGGGGTATTATTTATTAAATTTAACTTTTCCCGATAGGTCAAAAAACAAAAAAAGCTCTTTAACATCTTGCAAAAAAAACAATTCAATAGTAAAGTAATAGACAGATGTTTTAATCAATAAAAAACTTTGAGGGGGAAATTATGACTGAACAGGGTCATCAGCTAGTAACATTTCAACTGGGAGAAGAACTTTACGGAATAAATATTATGGATGTAAAGGAGATTGTCCGCGTACAGGACATTCGGGCGATTCCGAATGCCCCGCCGTATGTCGAGGGCATTTTCCATTTGCGGAACGAAATCATACCTATTGTCAATCTGCACAAACGGTTTCATCTAAAGAAACTAGCGGTCGCGGAAGAAGATGCGTTATTATCGGGATTTGTCATTCTCGATATTGATGGTATGAAGCTGGGGGTAATAATTGACCGCGTGTCACGGGTTGTCACCATAGCAAAAGAACAGGTACAGCCCCCTCCACAGATAGCGAGCGGCATCGGTTCAGAATACGTTCACGGGGTCGTACGGCAGGAACACGGATACCTTATCATCTTAAGTATCCGCAATCTCTTTAATCCAAAAGAATTACAGAAACTGTCGGAATTCCACCACCACTAGGAAGAAGAGTGGTCTCGGTTTACGCACCTACCATACGCCGCCGTGAAATGGACGCGGTCCTTACCGCCCTTGTCGAAGATAAGGTTGGTCCAGGAGAGCGTTCCGAATTTCTAATTCAGACTGCAAAAGAACGTCTCGGTTTTGACTCGTGTATAAGTTTGCGGAGTCCCGCGATAGCGCTTGCCTTATCTCTTAAGTTACTAAACATTGAAGCGGGTAAGGGAGTGATGGTTTCCGCTCTATCGCCTCTCTACTACTTACGGGTGATTCAGGACATGGGGTTTACGCCTGTCGTCTGTGATGTAGGCGAAAATCAGGCGTGCCTCTCAAAAGAAACCATTCTGTCCGCACTTGACGGCAGGGACATCCGTGCTATTGTTGTTCACCACACCTTAGGATTTACGCCTGAGTCCGTGGATATAGCGGAAATTGGCGTTCCGATCATCGAAGACTGTTCCTTGAGTTGTGGGACTTCGTATTCCACCGATACGGGGCGCGTGGAACGCAGCGCGTCCCGCGTTTCGCCGTTTGTCATTTTGGGACTTGAGGAACGGGATATGCTCACTGCTGGAGGCGGCGCTTTGCTGTTTGCGGTCAACAGGCGGGATGGGTCCGTGCTAAAAAACGCCGGAGGTCTGCCGCCGGAGTACGGGCTTCCGGACATGAACGCGGCTATGGCAATTGTCCAGTTCCGCGATCTCGCAAAGAATCTCGAAAAACGCAAAGAAATCGCCCAGGTTTACGCTCAGGCGAGCCTCCGTACCCGGCACAAGCGATTCATCGTCCACGAGCCTTATAACAACTACGCCTTCCCACTCATCCTCGAAAGCGGCATGAAAGACGTGAAGGCTTATGCTCGAAAGAAAGAAATCATGGTGGAGAGCGCCTTTTCGGGAACGATTATCGGTGGTAATCCGGATCTCAACGAACGATGCCCCGTAAGCGCATCTTTGGCGCTCCGCACTGCGCTTTTCCCTCTTTACCCGCGGCTTTCAAGCGCCGACATTGAAAAAACGGCAAAGGTCATCGGAACACTGCCGTGAAGAAAGTTCTCTTGTTTGTCAATCCGCTCAAAGCCGCAGGACTAACGCAGGAAATCATGCAGGAACTGGAAAGGCTGGGTGTTGAGACAAGCGTATTCAACGGGGAAAAGATATGCGCCGTTGACGCGGCGTTCAGCCTTGGAGGAGATGGTACCGTGCTGTTCGCCGCGCGCACGGTGTCCCAGAGTAAGGTCCCGATATTTCCGGTGAATCTGGGAACATTAGGGTTCATTGCGGCGATTCCTCCTGAAAAATGGCGTACCGTGTTTGACGATTTTCTCGATGATAGGACCATGTTTTCGCGGCGCCTTATGCTTGATGTGAGGGTGCAAAGACGGACGGAAATCGTTTTCCAAGCCTCCTGTCTGAACGATGCGGTTATTTCCGCATCCGGCATCGCAAAGATGATACGGCTGAACATCCATACAGGCAGCGCCTCCATAGGGTCATACCGGTCGGACGGGTTGATAGTAGCCACGCCCACCGGGTCCACAGCCTATTCTGTTGCGGCCGGAGGACCGATTCTTGACCCGGAAATGGAAGCCGTCATCATCAATCCGATATGCCCATTCACCTTATCCAACCGCCCGCTCGTCCTGCCTGCGAATGATGAAATTACGATTGAAGTAGAGCATGAACAACGAAGCGGCGTACTTTTGACTATGGACGGACAGACGACCGAGAAACTGGAACCAGGCGACCGTATCCTTGTCCACCGCGCCACAGAAGACGCTTTACTTGCCTGTCAAGACGGCGCAAAATCCGCCTTCTACAGCGCCTTGCGGACAAAATTGGCGTGGAATTAAACAAAAAATCTCCCTCTTTTACGAAATTCTCCCTATACTATTTCTCATGTTCTTTAGATACTCTTATAGAGAATTATTATGATTAAAATCCCACATAAGTGTGGGAATATAGTTTTGAGGTATTTATGCGTATACAGACAACTATCCATAAAGATACGAGATCACGGGTATTTCCCATGATGTACCCCCCCCCCCCGTTAGGAATCGCTTTGCCCCTTTTTTTTAAAGCCGCAAACAGGCGGTTTTCTCTTGTCCGGTATTCTTTCGGGCGTCGTCAGCTATCAAAACGTGGATTGAAAGTCCGCCGGACGTTGTCCGGTTCCGGTTTGAAGCGAGCGGCGTTTTAAATTCCTTATCTGGCTTTATGTTGATGGTATGCGTCGGCGCATAGGAAATAACTTTGCTGGACAACGTGGCAAATGAACAGCCGTAACAACATCAATGTACAGCCGGTAGGTTTTTTCTATATTTTTAAGGAGGATATATGAAGAAAATTTTGTTGGTTGGACTGACGGTTCTTGCCGCCGGTACAATTCTCTTGCTGTCGGGCTGTTATGAGCATTTCGCCGCTGAAGACGAGGTGATACCTCCACCTCCTATCAACGTTATATGTCAAGAAACTACGTATACCCTGAAAGCTCACGGAGGAAAACCAGATACAGGGCAAATCAACCAGAACTTCTTCCCGAATGAGCAGGACTACCAGTTGCTGAAAGGACATACGTACAGGATACAGCTTGTCGGATCTGCAAGTAGAGAGATTCCTCTGCTGGACGTGGGCTTTACAGATTGGAATGACGGACAGGGTTGGATACTTGATTGGGAGCAAAAGCAACTTTTAGGCACGGAGAGGACTACACTGGTATGGGACGTAACGCCTACGGCTAATACTTCGGCGGACACACATGAAGCAATGAGCAACTCGATAGTCTTTACCCTGCAAACGGGAAACCCGGCAAATCTTGACGAATTTTTTGACATAAACGAGGACATCGTTATCACAGCCACTATCCGTGTATGGGACAAGACCGAATTGGGCGACTCTCCGCCGTCTGACCCAAAGGATATAACCCCCAGTTGAATGAGTCACCGAATGATGCGAATTGGTTGGCAATTCTAAAAGAAAAGGAGTATTATATATGAAGAAATTGGTTTTAACAATCGCGGCGCTCTGTTTAACGAGCGCGCTCGTATTTGCCGGCGGCAAGAAAGACCGCGCGCCCGTCGGTAATTGGACTTTTGATACCGCGGAAACCAGCGTCGGCGGCACAAGCGGCACCTTCTACCTTACCAAGGGCGAATTCTACCAGTATGTCGGCGCAATCGACCTGACATGGGACGACTCGGCTTTCGGTGACGGTATGTTGAAGCTCGATCTGGACTTCTCTGACCCGGGAAGCCAAAACGACTGGAGTGAGCCGAAGATGGCAATCGACCTGCCCGTTTCCTTGAATATGCGGAACATCGGCACACTGTCGTTTGACTTCTATTTTGACCCTAACGGCAGAACGATGGGAAGCTTCAAAACCCAGCTTTTCGGCACCCAAGGCACACCCCACGCCAGCGTTGATATTCCCGAAGAAGGCGAAACTCTGGAGAACGGTTTCGTGAAAACCACCGTAGTAATCCCCTTCCCGGTCAAAGCCGGCTTCATCACCGACTTTAGGTTAAGTATTATCGGTTCCAACACCGACTATATCGGTCCTGTCTACATTGACAACCTCAAGTTCGGACCGCCGCAATGATCAAGGCAGGAATCAGGGAAGTGTAAAATGAAAGTTCAATAAAACACTTTCAAACAAAAAACCCATTCCTCCTCTTTATTTAAGGAATTATTATGAAAAGAAACAAAATTATAGCAGTCTTGTGCGTTCTGCTCTGTATGGGTGGACGTGCGTTTGCCGGCGGCAAAAAAGAAGCGAAAGCAGGCGGTGCAGGCGGCGGACCCGACGCGCCGGGCGAATGGAACTTTGACCACGCCGCAAATACCGGCGGCTGGTATGTGGCCGCGGGCGAATTCTGGGCTTATGAAGGTACTATCAAGCTGTCCTATGACAACAAAACCTTCGGCAACGGAATGTTGCGCGTGGACGTTGACTTCTCCAAACAAGAGAACCAGTCTGACTGGAGCGAGCCGAAAATCAAAACCGACATATCCCCTCTTCCTTTAGGCGGATATCACGAACTTTCCTTTGACCTCTACTTCAACCCATCCTTTAGAACAAAGGGAACCTTCCAGACAAAGGTATTCGCAAACGGCGGGCTTGATACAACCGGTAGAATCCGTGGAGAAGGGCAAGACGCAGGCAACGGATACAAAAAAATTACGCCGGTTATCAAATTCACCCCGCCGGAAATTTCAACCGAAACCATTACCTTTAGCGTCGTGGGCTCGGGGACCGATTATAAAGGTCCCATCTTCATTGACAACATAAAGTTCGCAGAAGGTGAGCCGATTGACGTTGAGTTGACTAAAACGCCCACAGACGAACCGACAAAAATCAACCCCGCGTCCTTGAATATCGCATCAAGCGTGGCGCTCGTTGACCCCAACGCCATCGATTCGGTGAAACGCCTCTACGCGTACCTCGACGCGGTTGGCAAGACCGATTACGTGTTGTTCGGTCATCAAAACGACCTGCACCACAAACGGGGCGTTTTTTATGAAGGCTCGACAACGAGCGACGTCAAAGATATTACAGGTTCTCTCGCCGCGGTTATGGGCATAGACAGCCTATCCTTCACTGGGGCGGAATATCCGGGTGTTACAAAAACCTATGGTCCCGACCCCGTACAGGGTTCCGCGGCGGTCTGCTTAGACGCCGCGAGTCAGGGCGCAATCATCACCCTGTCTATGCACATCCCCAACATGGACGTCGTGTACCGCAAATCCGGCAGAAAAGCGCCGTGGAAACTCGATGGGTACACTCCGAACACCCTCACGGGCGACCCGATGCGCCGTATCTTGCCTGAAGGAGATCTCAACGCGCCCTTCACCGCCTATCTCGATGTGATTGTCCAATTTGCCAAGATTCTGGAAAAAGAAGGCGTCCCGGTGCTGTTTAGACCCTGGCATGAAAATTCGGGAAGCTGGTTTTGGTGGGGCGGCGCCTTCTGCACGGATGAAGGTTTCAAGAGTGTGTGGCGCTATACGGTGGAATATTTGCGGGATATAAAAGGCGTTCATAACTTCTTGTACGCGTACTCGCCTAATGGTCCCGTGGAAAGCGTGGAATGGTACGAGAGCCGATACGCGGGCGATGAATTTGTCGATGTCGTGGCTTTTGACCTTTACCAAAACAACGCGGCCCCTGGGGACGGTTGGATTGAATCGTTCAAAACGTCGGTAAACAACACGGATCTTATGGCAAAGAAACACAACAAGGTCGCGGTTGTATCCGAAACCGGCATACAGGTTATCCCCACGGAAGACGGCAATATCAGCCTCGCGGATGGAAAGATTCCCACATGGTTTGAGGATGTTATGGAAGTCGTGTCCGCGTCCGGACTCGGCTACTACCTCGTATGGGCTGACTTTTCAGGCGGCGACCATTATGCGCCCTACAAGACCGCGCCGAACCGCGGCTTTAAAATTATGACCGATTCCTTCATTGATTTCTACAATAATCCTAAATCGGTCTTTGCCAACGGCTCCGGCTTTTACTCAATGACCCGTACTCCGTCCGCAACGCAGGCAGGTTCGCAGGAAACAGGCTATATTATGTCCCCATCAGGCGGTGTGTTTCAATCCAAAGCGTTCAAACTGCTGGCAAGCGTGAAAAATCCAAGCGGTTCCGTGTCCTTCACCGTATCCAACGGCGTAGACGAGATAACGGTGCCGGCTTCCGCGGACCCGCGTAACCCAAATTGGTACACCGCAAGCGTAAGTCAAGCGCAGGTTGACAACTTCGGCAAAGCGTCCGGCGTCATCGCGCTAAAGTCCGGTGCGAAAACTTTACAGACCTTGACCTTGTTCTTCGGCGAGAAGGCGAAAAGATCCGATCCAAGCGTGGTGGACAATTTCGATGAAATCTATTATGGGCAGGACGCGCTTCTCCGCAACGATTGGACTCCCAATTCGGGACCTGACTGCTGGAACGTCATAAGCCTTTCAAAAGACCAAAAGTTCAAGGGCGATTATGGACTGGAGTTCAAGTACCGAATCTCCACCGCGGGCGGTGAAGGATGGACAGGCGAAACCCTGCTCCAGAACGCGAATTGGTCAAAGTTCAACGCGCTCCAGATTTGGATGAAACCGGACGGCAAGTCCCAACACATAGTCATACAAATCAAATCAGGCAGTGAGGAATTCGAAGTATGGCTTGAAGAGGCGCTCCCGGACTTTGTTAAAGGTGAAGAGGCAAAGCTCCTTACCATACCATTCAGCCTGTTCAAAGGCAAACAGAACGGCAAGTTCAATGCGGCGAGTATCACGAACTTCGGGCTGTGGGTGAACACCATCCCGCAAGGCGGCGTGAGTCCGTGGGTCGTCGAATCTACGTTTTATTATGACGAAATCCAGGCGGTAAACGTACCGGGGTTAAATGAGATTAAAATAGAATAATGAGGAATTGGGAGGTGGATTGTTGTTACTAAAAACCCACTTCCCCCCATAAATTATTTAGGAGGAATCTTATGAAAAAGCTAATGGCTTTAATTGTAGTATCCGCATTGACCGCGAGCGCGGTTCTTGCTCAAGTGAGCCTGGGCGGAGATGTGTCAAGTTTTTTTATTCCGTTCAGGTCAACTATTGACCCTGACGGTAAGGTGAAGTCAACCGCCGCGGTTCAGGACTCTTTCGGGGGACCGGACCTGAATACCAGTATCTACATCAAAGGCGTTTCGGACCTTGCGGGCTTCAACTTCACCTTGAGAGCCGCATACGGAGATGGTTCGGCAGGCGGGGCGCAAACCGTCCGCGCAAGACCTGATATGTACGTGTGGATACAACCCCACGACATTTTGAAACTTTCTTTTGGAACTATGACCGATGACACGCTGGCGGGAACAGTAGGCGCTTCCGATTTCGCCCCGTATGTGTTGGATCCCGGCAAGATAGACAGGCTTGAGTTAGGCGATTCCCAGTTCAATATCTTCACCCAATTCAATCCCAATGCGGAAGGCAATGATGATAAGAAAAGCAACCTTTACGCGCCCGCTGTGTCTGCGGCCGCGATGATTACACTCACGCCGCTTGAAGGACTGTTTGTGGGTGCGTTCATAGCGCCGGAACTCTTTGGATCTAATGGAACCAAGCTCGGAGACGGAACAGATGGCGACTTCTACGAGGTAGAAAGAATCTACAAGAATTTGCAATTCGGTGTAGGTTACACAATCCAAGACATCGGTCTTGCACGCGCTCAATACATCGGATGGAGAAATGTCGTTGAATTAGCCTTCCAGTTAACGGCAATTCAGGACCTCAACTTGGATTTTGGCGTGAAGATTCCGTGGATAGGGGACGACTCGAAGAATGACGAGGTTAATTATAATATGCACCGTGATTATCAGTTCTCTTTGGGCGCAGATTTCACGGCCGGTGAATTCAATCTTCTGTGTCGCGCTGATACAGCGTTTAATGGGTACAATAAAGAGAAAGACTATCTAAATGGTTTTGACCTCATCGTATACGCGGTTCCGTCGTTCAATCTGGGATTCGCCAAAGCAGGGCTTGACCTTGGTTTTGAATACAGGGGCGTCGATAAAAAAGGCGGTGAAGATATAGAAAATTCGGATGGAATGCAATTCGGCGCGGGACTCTGGCTTGAAAGAGCTTTCGGTGCAGGCGTACTTAAAGGTGGAGTTACCGGCAGGTTCCCGCTGGAATGGCAGGGTAAAGACCAAAATACCGATATTTTCATCCCCATCATGGTATCGATTAGCTTGTAAAGACTCTTACCACAGGAGGAAAAATTATGAGAAAACTTATAGCTCTAGTGACGGTAGGAGTAGTGACGGCTACGACAATCTTCGCTCAAGTTGGTGTGAGCGGGTATGGGACGAGCTACTTCATTCCCTATCGGATGACTGTTCCTGAACAGGGAGATTCAAAAAATACCGCGGCCGTACAAGCGCCCTGGGGTGAGCCGAACATGAGTGCGGGCGTGTCATTCAACGGATGGTCGGAATTCGCCGGATTCAGCGTTGGCTTCGACATAGCTTATGGTATGCTGAACGCGGCCGGTGGGACTTCTTCCGTCAAAGCCGGTTATACCATAAATGGGTGGATTAGGCCCCACGAAAGGCTCAAGTTTAATATAGGCAACAATTATGAGGATATACAGAAAATTATGGGTAAGGTTGCTAGCTCGAACTTCTCGTACTATGTGTTAGATACGGCAAAACCCAGAATGCAAGAAGGCGGAGCCGATTCTGCAAACAACATCTTCACCCAGTTCAATCCGGCGCCCTGGGGGGCTGATGGAGATAAACCAACAGACGGACTCATCAATAACATCAACCTCTACTCTCCCGCGGTTACCGCGGCGTTCATGACTGTGTGGCAACCGATTGACGGTATGTGGATAGGCGGCATGGTAACGCCAGAAATAAGTCTTACGGGAGATTCGCTGGGAACGGAACTTCATAATTCAGGACAGGATTCAGACTTTCACAACGCGCTTGAGGTCTACAAGAGTGTCCAAGTCGCCATTGCGTATAATATTCCGGGTATAGGGCTTGCCCGCGTGCAGTACATTGGTTTCCGCAACGTCATAGAAGCGGCTTTCCAAGTGCTTGCCCTCGGCGACTTAATGATGGACATCGGCGCGAAGATCCCGCTCAAAGACTCCTACGAGGCGGAAGGATTTGATTGGCCCATGTACCGGGACTATCAGGTTGCCATCGGCGCTACATATCGGTACTATGAATTCGGCTTTTCCGGTCACATAGATGCGGCTTTTGGCGGGTACTACAAGAGTATAGACGGGAAGTACACAAACGGGCTCGACCTCGTCGTCTACCTCACCCCGACTTACGAGCTTCCCTTCGCCAAGTTAGGGCTTGATGTTGGATTCGAATACATGGGAAAGCCCACGGTGACTGAGTCGCTGGAGATTCCCGCGTCCGTATCCCAAGACGGAATGCAAGCGGGCGCAGGTCTTTGGCTTGAGCGCAAATTCGGCAACGGCACACTCAGAGGCGGGATCGTGTCCCGTTTTCCTCTCGAATGGACGGATGGCGCCAAGCTCCCGTTTGAATTTTTTATCCCCTTGCGGATTGAAGTCGGATTCTGATGCTTTAACGCAGGAAAGGAGTTAGGTTTTTGTACATAAATTTATGTACAAAGCCTACTCCTGACTTCCAATTGAACCATAATCCATACGGATGCGTCCGACAAAGAAGGCGAAGGGTTCGGATATGTCCATATTTTTCTTTTTATCATATTAAAATTGCTGATTGAGACTCATCACTTGGTCGACCGGTAGGGAGAACACGACGCCTTCGGCTTTTGACGACGGACCAAATGCGCCGCTCACCGCCTGCATTATGGAGACCTTCTTTTCTCTATCCGCCAGAATGATGATGATTTCTTTTTCATCCTGCACGGATATTCCCAGAAATTTCTTGACCTTTTGCTGTGAGATGCCGCGTGCGCTGATGACCGTGCCGCCGCGAGCGCCTGCGTTGCGGGCGACCGACATGAAGTCATCGCTATACCCGTGGTTCAAGATTGTCATAATCAGGTCGTTGCTGATTTCTACTTTTCCTTCCATTGTTTCATCCTTTTCTTCAACGGTGATTGATTCAAGAAATAATCGCATAACCGGGGTATTGATGCCGGAAAGCGGCACGGTAAACGCAATGCCTGCACCAGCACTCCGCGCTCCGAGTTTTGCCCGTACCGCGTCTACTAGCCCTCTGGACATTCCTTCTTCAAGGCACAGAATCACCGCCTTGTCAGAACTGCCCAGCCCCAAAAGGTCGAGTATCTCCGAGCTTGCGGTCCCTATGCCTTTACTCATAAACACAAAGCGACGATCCCCAAACACGTCAGCGACCGTCTTTGCCTTGTCCCAATCTATGATAAAAAACAAAAGCTTCAAAAACGGTTCTTGCATAAAACCTCCTTATAGTATGAGGGAATTTCTATTTACAAACAACGTTTGTAACAACAAATCCACTCTCATTTCTCATAAACGGTACGTAAGGGCAAAATATTTTCAAAGCAATATAAAAGAAAAAGCGGTCTGAAACCCGCTTTTTCTTTTATATCTAATTATGCCTCATATCGCGCTACATCAAATAATATCATTGAAAATTCTTTATTACGTCTATTATAAGGGCTTGAAGTGAAAAAGGCAAGGGGGAAATTAATCGGATTTTCGGATTTTTAGAATTTTTTCACCGAGTCTACGACAATAACAACATCCACCTTTTTGTCAAAAGCCTGAAACGGCACTTCATCAACGACATGCTCGGCTGAACAAAGACCAATGGACACATATGGCAAATTTTTCCGGTCAATTTCTGCAAAAAAGCGGTCGTAATAGCCTTTGCCTCGTCCTAAACGACGACCATTTCTATCAAAGGCAAGCCCCGGTGTAACGATGCACGCGGGAAAATCTTGGTCCGTTAGCTCAACGCCGCTCCTTGGTTCCCTGATATTAAAAGCGCCGATTTCAAGTCCATTCAAATCGGTGATTCTAAAAAAGTGTAGGCTGTTTTTAATGATTTTCGGGACAAAGACGGATTTTTTGTCTTCAAAAACCGCCTTGATAAGCGGTTCCGTGTCAATTTCGTCTTTCATTGAAAGAAAAAGGAGAACAGTTTTGTAGCACGTCCACTGTTTCCGCATCGCAATACACGCAGCGATCTCCTGATCCGCCGTGATCGGCACAGGAAACGGCAATAATCTCATCTTTTGCCGTAACAGGTTTTTTGCTTTCTTTATATTTAAATACGCCGCGTTCCTCCATTTTTGAGACCCGCTTCGTAGAGTTTGCCGCACGCTATAAACATAGGCAGTTTTGTACCAGCCAGGATAATGTCCGAGTCTTGAGCCATATCTATCATGTCGCGACTCGGAGTTTTCCCGCGGACAAAAATAACACAGTGAATGTCTAAAAGTTCGGCGGTTCTAATGACCTGAGGATTCACCAAGCCGGTGAGAAGTACTACCCGGTCTTTTACAAAAGCCATCACGTCGCTCATCAGGTCCGCGCCGCAGGCAGAAGCTACTTCCATAGAAGCGTTTGATTCGCCCGAAAAAAATTGTCCTTCAAGTATTGTTACCGCATCGTTTACGATCATATTTTCCCCCATATTTCACAAATAAATAATCACCGCCGCAGAACGGCGGGGGTATTAAACCCTCTTTATGAATAAAATTTTCTGATTTACGCCTAAAGCGCCTACGAGTTTGTAAAGATACCCATTGTTTACAAAAACAACATACCACGAAATCAATTTTGTTTCAAGGGGACTTATAAAAACGCCTTAACAAAATTAGGGAAAGAGGTACAAAGAGTATTATTCTAAAAGGAGTAGGTAACCTACTCCCCGCTTATGCAAATGGACAACTATTTACTTCACGAGTTGAACATCCCAAATTTTGAACTTGATGTTTCCGGGGGAACCATTGTTGGTTGACTGGAACTGCAACTGAGTCGCGTTGGCTTGATTGAAAGGCTTCTTTTCACCCCAATATTGGGGTTGGCGCAAATCCTGCGGTATCTTCACGGTGATTTGCCGAGCTTTCTTGGGGAAAGGCAGTTCTTTCTGGTAGTACGCGGAATCCGTAATGTCGGCAGGAGTGCATACCGACAGCCCGAAACGCGGGAACGCGGAACCGAGGTCCTGCGCCCAGAAGGTAACGGCTTTGGCTGTTTTAAAAGCCGCGACTGTGGCATCGTCAGCGGGAATGAAGATGGCGCCAGCAAAACCATACTGGTACTTGTTCGTTACCCTGCCGTCAAACGTATAGGTCGTTACCGTCTTCCCATCAATATTCTCTTGAGCTTCGGTCAACTTAATTTCTGAAGTTCCTCCCTGACTTTCTCGGTCGTCAAAAGTCGACACGTTGAATTTGGTCTGGGCGAATAGCCCGGTTCCCAATAACAGTACAAGCACTGTCAAAGCCAGTTTTTTCATAAACACCTCCAAAATAAAAGCTATGTTTTCCCATCGCATCCATATGAAATTAGGAGCCTGACTTGGATAAACTGTTAAAGTATAACGTATTTTGAAAAAAAATCAAGTAGTTCTCGCTGGTCATACAAGTGAGATTTTCTGTTTTCATCATATCGCCGTGATATTTTTATTCTCCCGCTTGACTATTTTTCAAGAACGGTATATAATAGCCACATGGTAATTGCCATTGACGGGCCGGCCGGATCGGGGAAGAGCACCATTGCGCGGCTTCTTGCGGAGCGGCTTCAGGTGACTTATATCAATTCCGGAAACATCTACCGTGTCCTCACGCTCGGCTGTTTGAAAAAGGGTATAGAAATAAAGAACTCCGATTCGGTTATTGCGTTTGCGGAACAGGCGCATATTGCGTACCGTGAGGGAGAGATATTCCTTGACCGGGAAAATGTTGACGCCCTACTACACTCCGATGAAATCGATAAAAACGCTCCTCTGCTGTCGGCTATTGTTCCGATTCGGCGTATAGTCAATGGGCTCATACGGAAAATATCAAAGGGTATAGATGTCGTTGTTGAAGGGCGGGATATGACAAGCGTAGTTTTTCCGGATGCGGAACACCGTTTTTATCTTGACGCTTCGATTGAAACGCGGGCAAAGCGTCGGTTTGAACAGGGTACTTCTGAACTTTCCCTTGAAGAAATCACTGCCGCCATACAGAGACGGGACCAAATCGACAGAAACAAGGCTGAAGGGAGCCTGAAAATTGCTGAAGGAGTAACAGTTTTAGATACAATGGGCTTGACTATTGAGCAAACTTATGACAAATTATTAGCGTATATTAGGCCACAAAATAAAAAAATGGTCTCTTAAAAAGGAATTAATTATGGATAAGATGGAAGTGGAAGCGGGCTTGGAATCGCAGGACACCAATCAGGGGACTCTGGCGGTCGAACAAAAAGCCGACCAGATGCAGTTACAGGAGGAGTATCTTAAATCTCTCGATTCGGCTGAAGAGGGACAACTTGTTGAAGGCGAAGTCATTCAGCTAGCGAATGACCATGTTTTCGTTGATGTGAATCTCAAGTCTGAGGGCAAGATACCCATATCGGAGTTTACCACTCCCCCGCAGGTGGGGGACAAGGTAATGGTCATTCTCGTGACAAAAGAAGATAGACACGGAGAAGTCATCGTTTCAAAACAGAAAGCTGACGTGAAGCTCTTTTGGAAAAATTTGCGGCAGGCGTTTCAGGAGCATTTGCCTGTCGAAGCGGTGGTTGAAAAGACCGTCAAAGGCGGTTTTGACGTTTATTTAGGACAGGATGCCCATGCTTTTCTTCCCATTAGCCAATCTGACGTGCAGAAGGTTGATAAGCCGGAAAAACTTCTCAAATTGAAGACCCAGGTCTACGTGGAACGCCTCTACTCCGAGGGTAAACAGAATATCGTAGTTAACCGCCGCAAGTGGCTTGAAGAAGAGATAGAGAAAAAACGGGATGCCTTTTTTGAAAACACCCCTATAGGAGCGGACGTGGTCGGGATTGTCAAAAGCTTTACTTCCTTCGGCGCTTTCATTGACCTGGGCGGGTTCGATGGTCTCCTCCACCTTAACGACATGAGCTGGGGGCATGTCAACAGACCCAAGGACTTTGTGAAGCGAGGACAGGAAATCAAACTCAAAGTTATCCGCCTTGACCCCATTGAAAAACGTATTAATCTTTCCATAAAACATTTCACGGATGACCCATGGGTACACTTTGAGGAGAAATTCCATGTCAATGATATCGTGCAAGGCAAGATAACGAAGCTCACCGATTTTGGCGCATTCATCGAGCTTGAAGAAGGTATCGAGGGACTTGCCCATATCTCTGAGTTCTCATGGGTGAAAAAAGTACAGAAGCCCGAAGATATGGTGACTATAGGCAATAAAGTCGAGTGTATGATACTCGGCTACGACCTACAGGCTGGCAGAGTTTCGCTGGGTTTGAAGCAAGTAACGGAAAATCCATGGTCAACAGTCGGGGAGCGGTATCTAGTTGGAATGAGACTTACGCGCAAAGTGGTGAAAGTTACCAATGCGGGAGCGTTTATCGAACTTGAAGAAGGTATCGACGGATTCCTTCATGTAGATGATATTTCCTGGACCAAGAAGGTGAAGCATCCGTCGAACGAGTTGCAGGTAGGGCAGGAAGTCGAAGTCATAGTCATCGACGTGGAAAAAGACAAGCGTAACATTAGGCTTGGCGTCAAACAGCTCACCGAGGACCCGTGGCAGAGTTTTGTGTCAACTTATCGGCAGGGTTCGCTCGTGGAAGGAGAAGTTTCCTCTATCACCGATTTTGGTATCTTCGTCAAGGTACCGTGCGGCATCGAAGGATTGATTCACAAATCTAACCTCCCCGACAATTCGAACGAAACGCCGGACGAAGCCATAAAAAAGTACAAGATTGGCGACAAGATCAAAGCGGTCGTTGTCGAGATACAACTCGAAAGACAGAAAGTCGCGTTCTCTATTCGTGATTATCATCGCAAGCTCCACCGCGAGGAAGTTTCTCAATATATGGCCACCGATGAAGGAGACGGCTCAACCTACAACCCCTTCGGGGAGCTTTTGAAACAAAAAGAATAGGGAGTAGGAGAGTGGGTTTTATAGGGCATTGTTTGAGACAAATAGGTTTTGTGTTCCAGCAAGAATCCTGAATTGCCTACTCTTAAAAAGAAATGCAGACCGTTGACATTCGGAAATTTAATACACTCGTTGACTTTAACACACGTATAAATTCGAGTATTCAGGACCTTACTAGTTTACTGACTGAAATTATCGACTCTGCGGCAAAGCTCTGCGACGCGGAAGCATCGAGTCTTCTTCTCCTCGACAAGAAAACTAACTTACTCTATTTTGAAGTTGCCCTTGGTCCCAAAGGTACAGAGGTGAAGCGGTTTCAACTCGACAAGAATGAAGGTATCGCGGGGTGGGTTATTAAACATAACGAGCCGGTGGTGCTAACCGATGCGGAAAATGATGCGCGGCACATCGCTTCTATTTCCAATGATATTGGCTATTTTTGTAAAACTATGCTTGCCGTTCCTATGCAGGTCAAAGATACATGCATTGGAGTTATTGAAATCATTAACAAGAAAAACGGCCAGTCTTTTTCCGGGGACGACCTTGATTGGCTCTTGATACTGGCGAACCAAGCCGCGCTTGCTATCGTCAACGCCCAAAACATCAAAAAAGCGCAAGACGAAATCTGGCAACTACAAGCCGCACTAGTAGATAGACGAGAATCCGAAGACGGCTACCATACGTTCATTGCGAAAAGCCCGGTCGCCTTGGAAAAGCTTGAGATGATTAACCGCATCGCTCAAGCCAATTCGTCAGTACTGATTCTGGGGGAGAGCGGCGTGGGGAAGGAACTTTTCGCGGAGCAAATACACCTCCGTAGTCCGCGCAAGAAAGCCCCTCTCGTGCGGGTGAACTGCGCGGCTCTGCCGGATAACCTCTTTGAAAGCGAGCTTTTCGGACATAAAAAAGGTGCGTTTACCGGCGCGATTTCTGACAGGAAGGGGCGCTTTGAGATGGCTAATGGCGGCACCGTATTTCTGGATGAAATCGGCGAATTATCCCTTTCTATGCAGGCAAAACTCCTGCGTGTGTTGCAGGACAAGACCTTTGAAAGAATAGGAGACTCGACTCCCATAACGGTGGATGTCCGAGTCTTGGCCGCGACAAACCGTGACATCGAAATCATGGTGAAAAAAGGTGAATTCCGCAGTGATCTTTACTACCGAATTAGCGTTTTCCCCCTGTTCATTCCGCCCTTGCGTCAACGGCTGGAGGACATCACAGAATTGGCGAATTTCTTTTTGAAGAGATTCATGATGGAAACGAAAAAGATGTTCGCCGGTTTCTCTGGAGACGCGGTTAAGGCAATGCTTGCCTATCCGTGGCCCGGTAATATTCGGGAACTAGAGAATTGCATCGAGCGAGCATGCGTATTGACAACCGTACCGGACGATGGTCCACACTTATTGAGCGCAAGCGACCTCTTCCTAAAGCCCTCTCAAAATGAAGCGGGCGCCTCCAGTCTCAAAACCGCGATTAATGTTTTCAAAACCAATTTTATCAAAAAGGCACTGGACGAAAATAACTGGAACCAAACGGAAACGGCAAAAGTCCTGGACATTCAGCGGACGTATTTGTCTAAGCTGATTCAAGAATTGGGAATAAGGGAGTAAATTTATTTTGTCAAATATTGCTTGAGAAACAAGCTCATGCGCTAACAAAAACGTACCCAAACAATAAGGAGATCTATATGGCTAAAGAAAAACTGGAAAAAACAGAAAAGTTAGAAATAGTGGAACCTGTAAAAGTGGAAAGCGAAGGCAAATTCGCCCAAAAATTGAGTGATTTCATCCAGAAGAACCGCGTGGGGTTTTTCATTGGTTTGCTTGTCGTCATTGGTGGGCTAGTAGCCTTCAGCACCGCTCTCGGTATTGCCAGAGGACTGAACGCGAAGGCCATCGCGCAGGTAGAGGATTTTTCGAGCCGTTTTGACGTTTTGCAGATGGATATTAACAGCGAGGAAAAAGCCGCAGACGTGCAGGCGTTCTTAGACGAGCTGGTGGCTTTCGCCCCGAAACACAAAGGCTATGCGAGAGCGAGGGCTTTCATTATTATGGCGAATATCTACGCGGACAAGAAAAACTGGACAGAGGCGGAAAAGGCATGGAATAATGCGGCGGTTGCGGGTGTAGGCGCTTATATAGAACCGGTTGCGCTTTACAATGCGGCGGTTGCGGTTGAAGAGCAGGGCGACCTTCCTCGCGCCATAGAGTCTTACGCCAAAGCCGCGGATTTCGATTTTCCCGGCGCTTCACGCGCCCAGTTCGCCATAGGTCGGCTCAATGAATCCCAGAGTAACAAAGACGCGGCGCTCGAAGCCTACCGCGCCCTTTTGAGCAAGTGGCCCGACGACCAGGTGTGGTCCAACCTCGCCCAATCCCGTATCATAAGCCTATCCGTGAAATGACAGGCGCTCGATTCACTCTTGATTCCTTTTTAGCCCATTCAGCTCATTGATCGCGGTGAGACCGAAAATATCGTCGCCGGAGTGCAAGTTTTCGGTTATGGAATTGGGGACGAGCATCATAGAATTGCCCGCTTTAAGTCCTTCGTTCAGAATCGACAGAATTTTAAGTTTCATTGCCGACTCGTTTTCCGCGTATATTTCTATCGCTTTCTTAAGTTTTTCGGCGATTTCCACTTCCGCTTCGGCAAGCATAATGCGGCTCTTTTTTTCACGGGACGCTTGCGCCATGCGAGAAAGCGAATCTTGCAACGCCTCCGGTATCTGAATGTCCGTGATCTCAATGTGCTGAACCGTGATGCCCCATTCGGTTGTCTTCTTGTCAACCGCGCTTTGCATTTCCCTTTCAATGATGTCCCCTCGTTCCAAAAAAGTGGAAAGATCGTGGTCGCTGATGGCATTACGGAGCGCTGTCTTTGACGAAAACACAACCGCCTTCTCATAGTTCTGCACTTCGAGAGCCGCCTTTTCCGGGTCCCACACCATCCAGAAACAGAGCGCGTCAACCGTCACCGTCACAGAATCGAGCGTGAGGGTTTCCTGCGCGGAAAAATCTGTTACCCGTATGCGAATATCGATGACTTTGGCGATTCTGTCAGCAATAGGCAGTAAGAAGAACAGCCCCGGTCCACAGACACCATGGAATTCGCCAAATCTCAGCACTATCACTCGCTCCCATTCTTCAGCTTTTCTAATACAGGGGAGGATAAGCATAAAAACACCGATTATCACGATGGCAAAGGCATAATCACGGAATATAACCGCAAGCCCTCCACACAGCAAGATGTACAGGAAACTGAGGAGATACCCCCACTGTGCGAAAAAGCTTGTGTCCTTGTCATTCCTCCCAGAATCTTTGATTAAAGGTTCCTCTAATATTGTTTTTTTCATAGTACTCCTCTAAAACAATGCGCCGACGCTACTAGGCGTACCCCGCCAACAGATCAATCAGTTTTTTGCTATCAACTCCCAAAGATTTCAATTCCTGCAAAAAGCGAGTTATAATTTCATGAATTTTCTGATTTCTGTCGTTCTCTATGGATGGTAGACGCCTATCCGATATGTAGGTACCGCTCCCAACCTGCGTTATCAGTATACCTCGTATTTCAAGTTCTCCGTAAGCTTTGGCTATGGTATTGGGGTTTATCTTGAGTTCCACTGATAAAGCCCGTATCGTGGGTAACTTATCCCCGGATTTTAGTCTCTCGGACAATATAGCATATTCTATTTGTTGTATTATCTGACGGTAAATAGGCGTCCCATTGTCAACATCTAAGTGAAACATTAGATTTGAGGACATATCGACCGCCGATTTTGTGTCATCATCATACTATATACTATGAAATTTGTTAAAACATGTCAAGGCTATAAACGATACATGACTCGTTCTTCAATGGACCGTTTTATCAAGCCGTCTATGTCAAGTTTTTCAAAAAGCGTCAAAGCCTCTTTGACATCTCCCCGCAAAATCGGATGTTCAGGGCTGAAAAGCATACAGCAGTCTTCGTAAGGCAGAATAGATGTCTTATAGGTGCCGATTTTTTCCGCGATGCGGACAATGGATTCCTTGTCCATGCCGATAAGCGGGCGGAAAACCGTCATAGAGATAAGGCTTTGAGTGCAAGCTATGTTTTCCACAGTTTGGCTTGCTACCTGCGAAAGACTCTCCCCTGTTATGATGCACTTTGCCCCACATCGGCGAGCGGTGTTTTCCGCGGCCTTCATCATCGCCATCCTTAAAAGAACCGTTGTCCAGGGGAACGGAGCGCATTCCTTGATACGCGTCTGGATATCCGTGAACCTAATGATATGCAAGCGGACACCCATCGTGTAGCCGCCAAGTATTTCCGCTAATTTAGCGACTTTTTGCCGCGCCTCATCGGACGTGAAAGGATAGGCATGGAAATGTACCGCATCAATACCCATACCACGCCCCGCCATAAGGAAACCCGCAACTGGCGAATCAATGCCACCGGACAGAAGTAGTAAGCCGCGTCCGGCAGTACCGACAGGCAGTCCGCGTAAGCCTTTGACGCTGTTACTGTAAACGTAAGCTTTCTCTCGAATCTCCACGCTAATAACCGCTTCCGGCATCTTAATGTTGACCTTCAAAGCGGGAACGTTTTCCAGCACGGCCCTCCCTGCGGACGCCATAATGCCGTAACTGTCCAGAGGAAAGCTCTTATCAGCTCTGCGAGCTTCAATTTTGAAGGTCTTTATGTTTTTTCGTTCAAGGATATGGGCTTCTTCTATACAAGCATCAATCACCGCGTCAACGGTTTTATCACTAACCTGCGTCAACGCCCATCCGGTTATACCGAAGAGTCGAAAAAAGGCGCGCTCCGCCTGTTCCGCGTGTTCTTCAGGAACATCCACGAAATAGCGGCCGTTTGTGACGCTTATTTTCGCCGTTGCGCCTTTTAAGAGCGCCCTCAGATTGCGTTTCAGGACTTTCTCAAATTCACCGCGGTTCCCGCCTTTGAGAGTAAGCTCGCCTAGTTTTAAAAGATATGTCATATGCCTAGGGTTCCACTCGCTTCCTGTCTCTGGGAAAGAGGCTTGCTTCTTTCACATTGGTGATGCCGAGGATACGGGCAGTCAGGCGCTCACAGCCGATGGCGAAGCCGCCGTGGGGTGGACAACCGTATTTGAGCAAGGAGAGGTAATTACCGAAGTTTTCCGCCTTCAGTCCAAATTTCGGCAGTACGTTTAGAAAAGCGCTGTAATCGTGTTGGCGTTTACCGCCGGTCGTGATTTCCAAGCCGCGGAAGAGCGCATCGAAACTCATAGTTCGGCTTGCATCAAGTGGATAGGTATAGAAAGGGCGATAACGTCGGGGGAATTCGTTGACGAACACCAGGTCGGAGCCATATTCGCACGTGGACCATTCGCACAGGTAACGTTCCGCTTCCGGGGTAACGTCAAAGACGCGCGCCCCGCCGGTCTTCGCAGACTCGATGCTTGCGATTTTTACCGCCTCCTCGTAGCCGATGATAGGTGATTTCGCTATCGAATCCGTGCTTGGGACCACAGCGTCCCATAGTTTCAAATCAACGGTATTCTTGCTCGCGACTTCCTCAAAAATATGCGACAAAAGCCCTTTTTCAAGTTCAATTAAATCCTTTTCCGATTCGATGAATCCCATTTCCACATCCATAGACACATATTCGTTCAAATGTCGTGGAGTGTCGTGTTTTTCGGCGCGATAGGCGGGCGCTACTTCAAAAACCCGCTCCATGCCGCTCGCCACCATTACTTCCTTATAGAATTGCGGCGACTGGGCAAGATAGACCTTACGGTCGAAGTAGTCAATCTTGAATAGTTCCGTGCCGCCTTCGGTACCGCTACCGACAATTTTGCTGGTTTTGATTTCAGTAAAGTCTTGGGAGCGCAGGTATGCGGCAAATGCCTCGATGATGGTTGACTGAATATGAAAAACCGCCTGTATTCTTGGGTTACGGACAGATAGGATACGGTTGTCCAGAGTGGCCTCGATACCGGTTTTGCTTATGTCTCCGTTCACCTGATAAGGCAATTCTTGGTCCGCACGCGACAAGCAAGTCAGCTCCGTAACGTGTAGTTCCGCGTTGCCCGGCGCTTTCTCGTTGAGCGCGGGTTTTCCTTTTGCCGAAATAACCGATTCCAATGTCACATCCGGTTTGTTTTCCAATACAAGCTGAACGACCCCGGATCTGTCCCGCACAACAATGAATGTAATACCGCCCATATCTCGAATCCGATGAACCCAACCGAAAACCTCAACCTCCTCGCTGGGTTTCTCCCGCGCTGCTCGTGCTATGTCTTTTGATAAAACACGCATGTTTTATTGCCTCCTTTCATTCTTTTGACGTATGAAACAACCCGGTGGTTGTTTCATACATCTCGCAAATTTGAATCAAATTTGCCATTTTTTAACGGAAGTTGTTCAATAACTGAAGGTATTGAACAACTCTTTTAGAGAAAAAGCGGTATCCTACCCGCTTTTTCGGAAGCTTGCCCAAAATCTTTGGAAAAGCTCGTTTTACAGCATTTTTCTTTCTTCAAAAGTATCCTCCTTTTTGCATAAAGAGAGCGGCGGCCGTTCCCATAAGTGCGTGTATGTAAGGCGGCTCGCCCATATTGTTTAACACTTCGTCAATCGGCACTATCTCCACGTCCATATATTCGTCCTTATCGAGATGCTGGGCGGGCAGTTTTTTCAAATCTTCCGCCAAGAAAAAATGTGTATGATTCGACATAATTGCGGGATTTGGACTCATTTTCCCCAGATAGGTGATTTTTTTCGCGGTATATGCGGTTTCCTCCTCCAGCTCCCGCAGGGCCGCTGACGCTGACGATTCGCCGTCTTCGAAAACCCCGCCGGGAAATTCGAGGCTCAATTCCTGCGACCCATGCCGCCACTGCCTCACCATGACGAAAGCCTTGCCTCGTTCCGTTTCCAACACGGGCAGGACAATCGCCCAATCCGTAGAATCGATAACTACGAAGACGCCTGTGTCTTTCTCGTCCGGCGACCGACACACACTTTCATGTATCGAAAATACACGGCATTTGAAGACGTCCCGTCGCGCGTCCTCTTTCCATTCCAACTGATTTTCCATTCTTTACCTCAATAATACGAACAAACACATCCTAAAAGCATCCAGACTCTGTGTTTACTACTGTCTATGCTGAATTTCAGGATATCACCTTTCTTAGGTCATATTCCACGATGTCGGTTGCACCGAGTTTTTTCAAGAGAGGGATGATTTCCGGCACTTCACTTTTTCTGACCGCGATTTTGACCGCGAACCCACCTTTTTCACCGTAGAGCGGGGAAACTGTGGGGCTTCGCATACAAGGGATTGCGTCGACCAGTTCGTCAAATAAGGACTCGACGATATTCATCTCAAGCATAACCTTGTCTCGCCCGTCGAGAACGGCTTTGAAAAGCATAGTAAGCTCTTGGATACGTCCGTGTTTTTCGGGGTCGGCGAATGCGGATTTTGAGACAACGAAACAGGTTGACGATTCGAGAAGGGTGGCGATTATCTTCAAGCCGTTGTCCTTCAATGTCTGCCCGGATGAAGTGTTGTCTATAATCATATCCGCATCATCGGGTGGGAATACTTCGGTCGCACCATAAGTACGGAGGATACGGTAGTCGTAGCCCTGGGATGCAAGCCATTTCTCTGCGATGTTGACGTATTCGGTGGCGACAGTGAGATTTTTCCCTTTCAAGTCGGCTATGTCGAAGTCCGCCGGCACCGCGGCCACGATGCGTACCCTATCGAATCCTAGGTCCATCACCTTTTCCACGTCCGCGCCGCTCTCCTCAAGCCAATCAAGCCCTGTAAAACCCGCATCATGCCGTCCAAGTTCTAAGAGAGGACCCACGTTCTGCGGCTTCATTATCTTCGCGTCGAGCCAATCCGCCTTGAGCGTCGGCCTATACGTCCTGTCCGTGAGGCTTATAGGAAAGCCCGCCGAGCTAAAAAGAAGGGCTATATTGTCAAAAATCCTGCCCTTTGGTATTAATATTCGTAATTTTTCCATATTTTTTAGTATACTTTATGAAAAGGAGAAATGTCTAGCCTTGAACATTAGGAGTGTAAATTTTACGCTCTCGGCGACTCCCTCTCCACTTTCTCATAAAAGCTATAATATTCTTGACAGATTTTCCACCGATATATATACTTGAACTATTACAGAGAACATGAAACAATTTTTGTTGACGGTTGCACCAGAGCGTGGAACTGTTATTTTGACAGGAGATGATTATCACTATCTCGCACGTGTGAGACGTTACAAAGAAGGCGTCGTTTTTAAGTCAATTCTACCAGACGGCAAGGAAGTCCGCCTTTTGGTGCAAAAAATGGATGACTCCCGACTCGTCTGTCAGTGTCTCGAACAGGAGATATCGCCGATTCAGACTCTACCGCCTATTACGCTCTTTCAGGCATTACCCAAGGGCGTGAAAATTGACCTAATAATCAGACAGGCTACGGAAGCGGGCGTGAGTGAAATTGTTCCCTTTGTTTCGGAATACTGTGCTCTTAAACAAGATTCGGCGGGTGAAGGCAGAAATGGAAGGCTGGAGCGGTGGAGACGCATCGTTAGAGAAGCCCGTCAGCAGAGTGGTTCAAATGAAGAGACCAAGATTTGTAACGTCTGCACCGTGGAGGACATGACAGCGCGGTGGGACGCGCTTAAGAGCCGTCATCGGAAACCATCCGGGCTTTTATTGCATCAGACGCCGCTCGCCGAGGGCAGTTTTCATCACGCTCTTGAAGACTGCGACGCGGTTGCGGTGCTTGTCGGACCCGAAGGCGGCTTTTCCGAGAGAGAAGCGGTACTGTTTATGAATTTAGGATTTACCCCGCTTGTTATGGGGCAAAGCATTATGCGCGTTGAAACAGCAAGCATTTACGCCATAGGCGCGGTAAAGACGATCCTTTTGGAGGAGGAGAAATGGATGAAAAAAAATTAAGAAAAGAGCGGATAAGTCTGTTAAACGTTCCGCTTGATATTGTACAAGAAAATGACCTTTCTTTTGTTGTCAATGAATTGCTATCGAGCGAGGGCCCGAAGAATATAGTGCTTTTGTCCCTGTGGGATTTACTTCGGGCGCGGCGAAACGGCGATTACCGCTCATACGTTATGAATGCGGCGCTCGTTATACCCATATCAAAGAGTCTTGCAGGCGGCTCCCGTTTTTTACAAGGCAAGAAAGCGATTCGCTATATGCCTTTTCATTTTATCATCAAATTGCTTTCGATACTGGAAATCCGCGAACTTTCCCTCTATTTAATCGGCGGAAAGAAGAAAACGCTTGAAAAAGCCGAATCTAACGTTAGTCAGACGTTTCCTTTTCTAAAAGTCATCGGACGCCATCCCGGACGTTTCAAGAAGCAGAAAGAAGGCGACGTCATCGAAGCTATCAGAAAAGCGTCTCCATCTCTGCTTTTGGCGGGTAAAGGCGTACATGGCGAAGAATTGTGGATACACAGACATTCGGACAAAATGGGATGCGGGATGCGTCTCTGGTGCAGTGACATTATCGATGTTTTCGCAAATAAAAAACGCCATCCATCGGAGTACTCCTTTGAACATGGGCTTGAATGGATCGGCTTCTGCTATAGAAATCCGCTCCGCATTTTTCGTATCTTCCCTTACCTTTACTATAAATTGCTCCTCCTCATTTATAAGATACGAAAATGGTAATGCGAAGAAAATAAGCGCGGTCCGAGACTTCCTTCTCCAACTGCGCTTATTCTTGACGCTATTCTTCACATAGAATGAGCGCCTAGTTTGCCCATTCTATGACGAGACTCACCTTCGGCAGATTAGTATCCGCAGTAACAGGAATTATTTTCTTGTAAAAATCTTTGATCCCCTTGAAATTGGTACCACTATCAATGTAGTATCCTAAATACCATGTTTTTTCTCCTAATAGTTTGACTGACGAGGAGATGTACAGCATCATACCGTTTTTTGGTATGGATTGCGGGGCCGTAACCGTATACGTCCATGTGTAGAAGTTTTCGTTCTTAACGATATCGACGCTGTCAAATTTAGTACTTAGCGAATCCAAATACAATGGTAAGGAAAAAGTAGTAAGGTCGATTAAAGGGTTTCTTGTGTCAACTTCAATTTTAACCTCGAAAGACTCATTTTGAGTAACCGAATCAGGCGCCGTTATGTCAACGTCTATCGGTTTAAGGGTAATTGTTATGACGTTTTCACCGACATGAATGTCTTGTCCTTCGACATAGCCGCTCGCCAAGATCAAAGGCGTTGCTAAACTGGACTTACAACCCGCGATAAGCAGTATCGTGTAAACGCCTTCCGCGATGTTTATCTCGATTTGATCTACTCCTTCTTCGGCTGTTACGGATAGGGTTACATCGTCTTTTATGAAGAGAGCCTCATAAAAATTCGTGTAATTCTGAGCTGATTCAAGTCCAACACTCCGGGCGTTCCCCGCATAGTTCTTGGGTAAAGGGATAATAACACGCCCCAGATTTTCGCCGGCGGGCACCGGAGAAACGGAGCTGTTTCCATCATCACACCCGCAAATGGCCGTACTTATCAAGACGGCTAACGCGGCTGTTAATAATAATCGCAATATTTTCATATCAATCCTCCGCTCTCCATTAAGAGATTAGCGCGTAATTTGCTTTGATTTTTTTAAATTTTCTGAGATAATATTTTGAAAAATACGATTGCGCCATGTTCCGTTCTCAACCGTTGACAATCTTCCCTTTCAATGTCAATAATAGACATATGAATTCTTTAATTTTCCTTAAACCGTTTGCCTTGTTGTTTGTTTTGTTGTCCCTTGGTTCCTGCCGTCAAAAAGAAGCCGAATCTCTAATACGGGAAGACCTTTTTAGTCTAGGCATAGGACGACTCGAAGACGAAATAGCTTTCTACAACCAAGAAGAAGATCGCGGAAGAAGCAAAGGAGACGTTTGTATGCGGGACGGCATCTTTTACATATCGGACAGTGATGGGCAGAAGATAGTCCGTTGTAACTCCTACGGCAATATTCTATCTATGATTTACAATGACGAAACCAATCCGATTCCCCTCACCCTCAAGCCCAAAGAGGATGGTAAAGCCGTAACACGATGGACTTTCACCTATCCCTTGCAAAAACCGGGTAGGATAACGGTAGACTCCCGTAAGCATATATACGTCGAAGACCGTCTTCCCGATGAAAGACATACTACCGATAGTGAAAGCAAAGCCGTTCTTGACAGTGTGGTACTTCATTTCAATGACGAAGGGCGTTTCTTGGAGTATTTGGGACAGGAAGGGCTGGGCGGCAGTCCTTTTCCCCGCATCGAAGGGCTTTTCACTTCGATGGATGACGACCTTGCGGTCGTGTGCCATCTTCCAACGGGCTGGAACGTCTATTGGTTCGACGCGGAAGGAACGCTCCTCTACCTCGTCAAAATCAAGAACGATTCGGCGCCTATTCCTGCGGACCGCAAAGAACTGGTTTTTGCTTCTTTAGACGGCATTACGGCCGCGCCTGATGCCCGAAGGCTCTATATAAAGATCGATTACTACCGCGCCACCTTCGATGAATCTACAAAAACTCGCACTGGCAGTGAGATAGACAGCTCCGTCATCTGGGCGATGCGTGTGGAAGACGGCTCCTATGAAAAAACTATCGAAGCGCCCCTCTATGAAATGTCCTGGACCGAGGTCAATCGCAAAATAGTCGTTAGAATCCCTTATTCACTGATGGGCGCCGCGAAAAACGAGAGCGTGTTTCTCTCTTTTCCCGAAGAAACCGGTTACGCCTTGGCAATCTTGGACACGCGAGATTCGTACGGAAGACAGATACAGACCTCTGTGAATATAAACGCGGACGAGCTTCAGTTCAATGTTTTTGACATATCGACAGACGGTATCCTTTCCGCCATGCTGGTAAGCGACTGGATAGTCAAATTTGTGTGGTGGCGGACAGACAACTTGCTGATAGATAAGAATAAGTAACGGCGCATTATGTTCCGACTGTTACGACCCTTCGGGTCGCCCAAATGTGCCGAAGTGAGCCGTGGGAATGTTCCCCGGCTACGCTTGGGCGCGAATAATAGTTGGTGTCAGACACTGTTGGGCGCGGCGTTTGTGGGAGCGATGTCATTATGGAAAAAGTCCGCTGATTACGCTGATTTTTTATCTGCGTTCATCTGTGCAATCTGCGGACCCTTATTCCCT
>JAIRNA010000106.1 GCA_031258305.1 Treponema sp.
GCAGATACAATTACGACCGACTGGTCTGTTGGGGCGTGGGACAACCTCACGAATTTAAAAGACAGTAAAAAAGAGTAGGGGAGTGTAGGGAGTCGGTTTTTGAAGGCCAGTGAAACGTAAATGTCCGACTCCCTTTTTACCTGTAAATGAATATGATCACAGACAACGTAAAAATAGCTTACATAGGCGGGGGTTCGCGCAACTGGGCGTGGGTTCTGATGCAAGACCTCTGCTTTGAAAAGGATATCGGAGGGCTTATATCGCTGTACGATATAAGCCCTGAAGATGCAAAGACCAATGAAATCATCGGTAACCGTCTTATGGCCGCGCATAACTCACGGTGGCGTTTTCAGGCGGTACCGTCCTTGATGGATGCTCTTAAAGATAGCGTATTCGTCTTTGTGTCTATTCTACCCGGTGATTTTGAGGAAATGTCCGTTGATGTACATACGCCTGAAAAGTACGGCATTTGGCAACCCGTCGGCGATACTGCGGGCCCAGGCGGACTTATGCGCGCCCTGCGGACTATTCCTCAGTTCCGTGTAATAGCCAGCGCCGTACGGGAATATGCACCGGATGCATGGGTCGTTAATTACACCAACCCTATGAGCATTTGTACTCGCGTCCTCTACAAAGAATTCCCGCAAATTAAGGCTTTCGGGTGTTGTCATGAAGTATTCAACACTCAAAGACTGCTCGCCGCGGTTTTGGAAGACGCGGGGCTTGCTAAAAAAGACACTATTCAACGTGAAGAAATCAAAATTGACGTTTTAGGCATAAACCATTTCACATGGTTCGATCGGGCATCGTGGAAAAACCTAGACATTTTCCCTTATTATAAGAGATTTGCGGAAAAATACGCGGAAACTGGTTTTCAGGGCGCAGGCGCGGCAACGACCTTCGCGGCTGGATCTACAGGTGCGCCCGATGCTGATGAATCAGAACGTTGTAAATACTTCTCGTCCGCGGAACGGGTGAAACTTGACTTGTTTTTGCGCTACGGACTTATAGCCGCGGCTGGGGATAGGCACCTCGCTGAATTTTGCCCACATTCATGGTATTTGGCGAACCCTGTTCAGACCGAGTCATGGGGCTTCGCTCTGACGCCTGTATCGTGGCGCATCCGTAACCGTGAAAAGCTAAAACAGCGGGCGGCCGCGTATCGAGACGGCGTAGAAACTATGATGCCTGTATCTTCTGGCGAAGAGGGTTTAAAGATAGTGAAGGCGCTTTTGGGATTAGGCGATGTCGTCACCAATGTCAACTTGCCTAACACCAACCAGATGCCAGGTTTACCGCGAGGTGCGATTGTGGAAACGAATGCTTTCTTTTCGCGGGATAATATTCAACCCATCTTAACAAAAGGCTTACCTGTTGATCTGAACGCCCTGGTTCTGCCTCATACATTGGCACAGGAAGGTACCGTCGAGGCGGTTTTTGAGCATGATGCGGCAAAAGCCTTCAGAGTTTTTTCCCATGACCCTTCAATTCAAAACATATCGCTCAGGGATGCACATTCTCTGTTTAACGAAATGTGCGAGAAAACCTTGAGCAAAGGGATAGCCGGGATTTAGTCTTCACGAAGACACAAAAGGGTTTAAAAGGAAAAGATGATAGACCGATACAGGATGGTAACCCGTCATAATCCGATTTATATAAAGGAGGAAAAGTTAGCGCCATTGTCCGTAGGTAACGGCAGGTTCTGCTTTACCGCAGATTTTACCGGTTTGCAGACTTTTTTTGATTCTTTTACCGATGATGCCGCGGGCGAATTTCCCCTTTGCACGATGGCAGAATGGGGCTGGCACCGTTATGCGGATGCGCCGCAGACAGCGACAGGTCTAAGGCTCACCCCTTTTGACACAAACGGTAGATCAGTCGGGTACGCGGTTGACGATACGGGTCAACGGGAACTTTTCTACGGTCTGCGCCGTAACGCGCACAAATTTCACCTAGGACTTCTGTCCTTCACTCTGAAAAACCGTGCGCTGACTCGGGAACAGTGTGATCCAATTCAGCAGACCTTGGATCTGTGGTCGGGAATACTTTTTTCCAAGTTTACCGTGAATGGAAAACATGTTCATGTGGAAACTTTTGTTCATCCCTATGAGGATAGCCTCTGCATAAGAATAGTATCTCCGCTCGTTAAAGAACGCGTCCTCGGTATGAGCCTTGAATTCCCTTACGCCAGTCACCGAAAGAGCGGCGCTGATTTTACATCCTCACATCTTCATACGGTTTCCATTATAGAGGTTGAACGCGGTCATATCATCCTGCACCGCGTTATGGACGCAACCGAATACTACGTTACCGTGAGACTGGGTACGGATATTCTTGCACAAATGGAATCGGAAAGACACCGGGTGCTGTTTGAATATGGAGGAAGTGGAGAAGAAGCGGAAGAGAGTCTGTCGTTTGTAATCCATTTTGGTTTAAAGAACCGATTACCCTCCCTGTTTACAGAAGCAGAGACAGCGCGAAACGTCTTCTGGCGGGAGTACTGGACAAAAGGCGGGGCAATAGCCTTTTCCGATACGATGGACCCACGGGCCATAGAGCTTGAGCGGCTGATGGTACTTTCTCAATATGTTACCGCGATTCAATGTCAGGGTGAATTGCCGCCCGCGGAAACAGGGCTTTCCTGTAACAGCTGGTACGGTAAGTTTCACCTTGAGATGATTTTCTGGCATATGGCACATTTCGCGCTGTGGGGGAGGGTAGAGGAAGTGAAGCGAATGGTGACGTATTATAAGGAAATCCTGCCAGTTTCCAGGCGCATAGCCGCGTCTCAAGGCTACACCGGTGCGCGCCTACCCAAGATGTGCGACCCGTCGGGTGAGAATACTCCGTCTTCGGTTGCCGTTCTTCTGCTGTGGCAACAGCCTCATCCCATTATGCTCGCCGAGTTGTGTTACAGAGCAGATTCTTCGCTGAACTTTTTGCGTGAATACCGCGAGCTTATCGTTGAAACCGCTGAATTTATGCGTGATTTTCTGCGTTATGACGAAAGCCGAGGTGTTTACGTTCTGGGTCCGCCTTATATATCAGCGCAGGAATGTCATGACCCGCGTATCGTGCTGAACGCGCCTTATGAGCTGGAGTATTTCCGATGGGCGCTGATGAAGGCTGATGAGTGGCTTGAACGCTTAGGCGAATGTCCACATTTCCATGGCTATATTGAGAACATGGCAAGTCCTGCTTACAAAGACGGCGTGTATTTGGCGCATGAAAATTGCCCGGACACTTTTTCCTTACCGCCTTTCTATACCGACCATCCATCCATGCTCGCTATGTTTGGAGTGTTGAACAGTGAAAGGGTTGATAAGGCGTTTATGTCCGCGACTTTGGACAAGGTTTTGGCGGTTTGGGACATGAATACCTTGTACGGCTGGGATTTTCCAATGATGGCAATGACCGCGTGTCGTTTAGGTCGCTATGAAGACGCGGTCAACCTTCTGTTAATGGATAGTCCAAAGAATACCTACCTGCCAAACGGCCACAATAGGCAGATAGGGGACTCGGCTTTACCCCTTTATTTGCCTGGCAATGGAGGGCTGTTGCTTGCCGCGGCGATGCTTGCCGCAGGCTTCGATGGGAATGAAGGTTGTCATTTCCCCAAAAGCTTTAACGCGGAAGTGGAGAATATCCATGCATATATCTAATATACAGATTCGCGACCCGTTTGTCGTTTTAGAAGACGGCGTCTATTACCTATTCGGCACTACGGATAAGGATCCGTGGAACTCTCCCGGTGTGGGCTTTGATGTGTACACGAGTATGGGCGGTTTGGATGAGTTCGCGGGACCCTTTACCGCATTCCGTCCAACGCCTGATTTTTGGTCGGAAATCAATTTCTGGGCGCCTGAAGTTTATCGGTACCATGACGAGTACTATATGTTTGCCTCGTTCAAGCCTAAAACCGGCGCGGGTATAGCGGTGCACCGCGGTACCGCAGTTCTCAAGTCCCAAGCGGGTATACAGGGTCCCTACGTTCCTTGGAGCCTAAACACCGACGGTGCATCTGCTCCGATTACCCCGCCGAACTGGGACTGTCTGGACGGAACCTTGTATATAGCGGCAAGCGATGGATATGTAACAAACCCGACCCCTTATCTTGTCTTTTGCCACGAATGGGCTCAAGTAAGAGACGGGGAACTATGCGCCTTAGCTTTGACGCCTGATTTGCGGTACGCGGTTGGAGAACCGGAGCTTTTGTTCCGTGCCAGCTCCGCCCCCTGGGTACACGGACTGAAAGGACGCGCTCCGGGTAGTTTCGTTACAGACGGTCCTTTCCTCTATCGAACACGAAACGGCGTCTTGCTGTTATTGTGGTCGTCTTTTAACAAAGAAGGCAATTACTGCATAGGCGTTGCTCATTCCCAAGACGGTTTTCTCAAGGGCCCATGGATCCAGGCGGAAAGTCCCTTGTTCACCGCGGATGGGGGAGGGGGACATGGAATGGTCTTCCTCGGCAAAGACGGCGTGCTCCGTCTCGCTGTTCATTCACCAAACAATACGCCTTTTGAAAGAGCGCTTTTCGTGGAAATTGACGAAGGAGAGAACGGATTCGTTGTGAAAAAACAGAGCGAAAGACTTTATAAAAAGGAAAAATCATGAAAAACAACCGCATACGGAATACCGCATCGTCCTATGTCTTTTTGGTACCGTGGCTCATCGGGTTCTTCGTATTCACCGTGTACCCGATGTTCTATTCGCTGTACCTTTCTTTCACCGAGTACAACGTACTACAACCTGCGAGATTTGTTGGCTTACGTAATTTCGCGGTTATGTTCACTGGAACCGTGGACTATCCGCGGGATGATAGGTTTCTGAATTCGCTTTTCGTAACCTTCCGCTATGTATTCATCTCGGTACCGCTCAAGCTTGCTTTTGCCCTTGCGGTGGCAATGCTGATGAACCAGAAACTGCGCCTCATCCCTTTGTACCGCGCCGTCTATTACATACCCACCCTGCTCGGTGGTTCTGTGGCAATAGCGGTGCTGTGGCGCAGACTTTTCGCCGGGGATGGGGTCATTAACGCTATTTTGCATAATATGTTCAACCTAAATCTGCCATCATGGATTTCTAATCCCAAGTACGCGCTCTATACCCTGATATTGCTCGCAGTCTGGCAGTTCGGATCGCCTATGATTATCTTTCTTGCAGGCTTGAAACAGATACCTCAAGAGTACTACGAAGCGGCGAGCGTTGACGGTGCGGGTAAAGCGCGCCGATTTTTCAGTATCACTCTGCCATCGCTGTCGCCTATCATCCTATTCAATCTCATCATGCAGATGATTAGCGCCTTCCAAACTTTCACCCAGGCATTCATCATTTCAGGCGGCAATGGCGGTCCTCTTGATTCGACTATGTTCTACAGCCTCTACCTCTACATCAAAGGATTCGGTTTTTCGGAAATGGGCTACGCTTCGGCGATGGCATGGTTTCTTTTGCTCATTATAGGACTTTTGACAGCACTGACTTTCAAGCTGTCAAATTCACTGGTGAGTTATGGAGACTGAGGTAGGTCGAAAAGGCAGATGTATATGAAAACAATTAATATAAAGAGAATAGCGAAGACAGGACTTGCCAATGCGGTCATCATCTTTTTTGGTGTTTTGATGCTTTATCCGGTGATATGGCTGATCTTGGCTTCGTTCAAGGAAAGTTCCGCCATATTTACAGATCCAAGCCTCATTCCCAAGACATGGATTCTGAAAGACGGCGCGTCGGTGTGGACTCTACAAAACTACGTGAAAGGCTGGGGCGGCATAGGCATCGTGAGTTTTGGAACGTTTTTCAAGAATTCGTTTTTCATTTGCATAATGTGCCTACTGTGTAATGCGCTTTTCTGTTCACTTACCGCCTACGCCTTTGCGCGTCTTACGTTCCTCGGGAGGAAGTTTTGGTTTGCGTTGATGATGGTAACCTTGATGCTTCCGTCGCATGTTACCACCATCCCGCGCTACATCATATTCCGTTCTTTTGGCTGGATAGACACTTATCTACCCATCATCGTGCCTAAGCTCTTTGCTACGGATGCTTTCTTCATCTTCCTGCTCGTGCAATTCATTCGCGGCTTACCAAAGGAACTCGACGAGTCCGCCTTGATAGATGGGTGCGGTAAATTCAGAATATACGCAAATATCATTCTGCCATTATCTCTGCCAGCGATCATCACCACGGTGTTATTCACCTTTCTGTGGACATGGGATGATTTTTTCAACCAGCTACTCTACTTGAATTCGCCCCAGAAATACACCGTGCCTATGGGTTTACGACTCTTCATCGATTCGTCTGGCGTTTCGTCATGGGGTTCCATGTTCGCTATGTCGGTATTGGCTATCCTGCCGAGCTTCGTCCTATTCTTTAGCCTGCAAAAATACTTCGTACAAGGCATAGCGACAACGGGAATTAAGAGTTAGACTGTGAGAAAGTATATGTTAAACTTTTCAACAAAAAGGAGATTTACATGAAAATAAACAAATTGATTATCGGATTTGTCGTTTTAGCGGCAATGAACGGATGCGTCAAGAAAACGCAGGATGCGTCGGTTACCGTGGGCAGTGCTATACGGTGGGCGTATTGGGGTTCGGAATCTCGGGTGAAACGTAGTCAGGAAGCCATAGAGCTTTATCGTGCAAACAACTCCTTGGTGCTGGTGAATCCCGAAGTGTCGGGCGGTACTGGCGATCATTTCACTAAAGTAGATACACAGTTGGCGGGCGGTGCTGGTCCGGACATCATTCAAATGGGGGGAAATATCGTAGACTATGTGAAACGCGGGGTACTTCTGCCTCTCGATCAATTTGCAGGCAGCGTACTGGATACACAGGTCATAGACCCAAGCGCCCTCGAATCCGGCATGGTGAATGGGCAACTTTACGGAGTGTCGACCGGTGTTACTATGCCCGCTCTTGTCTATAACAAATCCCTGATTGAGCGAAGCGGCGCATCTCTACCCAAGATTTCCCAGACTTACGCCGAATTCCGCGACTACCTTATGGCGCTGAAGGAGAAACTACCTGAAGGTGTATATCCCATGCAGGACATTGGGGCGCAGACGTCGAATTCAACGCCTTTTGGCTACTGGTTGCGCTACAATGGCACACCTCTTTATCTTGAAGAAACCAATTCAACCGCAATGACCGCGGTAGATGCGAAGAAGTACCTTGACCTGTTTCAGGATTATCGAGACAATGGGCTTATCCCACCGCCGGATGTATCTGCAGGTTACGCGGAAACCAATGCGGATACGTCGGCCCTTATCGCAGGCAAGGTCGCTATAAGCTATTGCTGGACCAATCAGCTTGCGGGCTTGCAAGCCGCAACGCAAGACGAACTTGACCTTATGGAGTTTCCCGGTGCATCTGTGACAAAGGCGCTTTGGCCAGCGCCAAGCCAGTTCTACACAGTGAACAAGGACTCCAAGAGTCCGGAAGAAGCGGTTCGATTCATCAATTTTCTGGTGAATGACGCGGATGCGGCGAAGGTACTCGGAAACGATAGAGGTGCTTCAGCTTCCGCAATAGCCCGTTCAGCTGGCGCGTCTGACCCGGTCGACCAAAAGGTGCTGGATTTCCTTTCTATCGCAAGCACTCATTCCTCCAAAGAAACACCGCACCTGCCCAACGACACAGAATTTAACAGTACCTTGTTTCTGATTTATCAGCAAACCGCGTTTGGACAGATAGACACGGAAAAAGGCGGTCAGCAGGTCTACGAACTTGTGCAAAGGCTGTTGAAGAAATGAGTCTTTGCCTTGCCGTAGACATTGGTGCATCCGGTGGACGCCATATATTAGGCGCTTACCGGAATGGCAAGCTGACTCTGGAAGAGATCTATCGTTTCTCCAATGCGCCGGTCTTGTCAGAGCGAGGGCTGGTTTGGGATGTGGAACGCTTGTTTGACGAAGTAGTGAAGGGACTCTCCCTCTGTGCCAAATGGGATAAAATTCCTGAAACCGTGGCAATAGATATGTGGGCTGTGGATTATGCACTTATCGACGCGGCAGGCGGTTTGATAAATCCGGTTTATTCTTATCGCGGCGAGCGCGGCACTACATTCACCAGTACTCTTGTCCCGATTGAGGAAATGTATGCTATTACCGGCATACCGCCTCATCCTTTCAACACCGTCTATCAACTTTTGGCGGATAAAGATGCAGGCAGGATCGAAAAGGCGGAACATCTCCTTATGTTGCCTGAATATTTTTCTTACCGGTTGACCGGCAGATTGAAGGACGAATGTGAATACACAAACGCCTCTTCCACAGGTTTACTGGACGCGCAAAAGCGGGATTGGGCGTATGGACTAATAGATGCGCTCGGTCTGCCACGCCGTCTTTTCCCGCGTGTTCGAGAGCCTATCTATGATTATGGGGACTTAAGTACCGAAATCCGCAAGCGCGTCGGATTCAATGCTCGCGTTCTTATGTGCGCTTCTCACGATACAGCGAGTGCTGTGAGCCTGCTTCCTCAGGACGCGCTCTACATTAGTTCCGGCACATGGAGTTTACTTGGGGTTCAGTCCGCCCCCATACTCACAGAGGCGGCGCTCAAGGACGGCTATGCAAATGAAGGTGCGTTGAACGGTAAAATCCGCTTCCTTAAGAATATCATAGGCTTGTGGATGCTCCAGAGGATACGCGCCGAATTGGAAGTAACAGGAAAAAACTGTAGTTTTTCCGAACTGGAATCTCTGGCAAAGGAGGCTGCGGAACGAGGGGATGAATATTCCGTTGATGTGAACAGCCGAAAATTTATCAATCCGTTTTCTATGATAGAAGCAATAAAAGAAGAGTGTCGTCTCTCCGACTCGTCCGTTCCATCAACGCTGGGTGGACTTGCGCTTTGCGTGTACCAAAGTCTTGCCTCAAGTTATCAGATGGCTGTCGAGGGTATAGAGGCTATTACCGGCAGGCGTTATGGCGCTGTTCACATCATCGGTGGCGGCAGTAAAGATGATTTTCTGAACCATCTTACCGCCCGTTATACAGGCAGAACCGTCTACGCGGGACCGTCCGAAGCCGCGGCCGCCGGTAGTCTGTTTATGCAAATGCGTTACACAGGCGGATTTTCCGGGTCCATATGGGACGCGGTGATGGAATCCTTTGATATTAAGAAAATTTAACGGCATTTACGAGATATCTTGAAGAGTATATTCTTTACAAAGAGGAGTTATCATGTACGAAAAGGCTAAAGAGCTTTACGGAAACTGGGGGATTGACACGGAAACCGCGATAGAAAAGTGCGCGGGTATTCCTGTGTCTCTGCATTGCTGGCAAGGGGATGATGTACGGGGCTTTGAAAAAGGCGCGTCAGGTGCGTCGGGCGGTATCCAGACGACCGGTAATTATCCATGGCGGGCTAACAACAAGACGGAATTGATGGCGGACTTGGACTTCGTGTTCAGCTTGGTTCCGGGCAAGAAACGCCTCAACCTGCATGCGGTCTATGCGATAACCGAAATGGACACAGACAGGGACAAGTTGGAGCCGCATCATTTTGACGAATGGCTCGATTGGGCTTTGCGGCGCGGCGTGGGCATAGACCTCAATCCAACCTTGTTCTCGCATCCACTTGCGGCTGATGGTATGACATTATCGCATTCTGATGCGGCGGTGCGGAACTTCTGGATTCGGCATGTGAAGGCGTGCCGCAAGATTGCTGCTTTCATAGGCGAAAAACAGAAAACCCCCTGCCTCAACAATATCTGGATACCGGATGGACTAAAGAACCCGCCTGCCGACCGTTTAAGCGCACGTCTCCGTCTACGAGATGCGCTCGACGACATCTTTTCCGTTACCTACAACAAACACCATATCATAGATGCAGTGGAAAGTAAAGTCTTTGGCATAGGACTTGAGAACTACACGGTTGGTTCTTCAGAATTCTACATCGCTTATGCGGCGACTCGCGGCATAACCGTACTGTTGGACAATGGGCATTATCACCCGACAGAGAATGTCGCGGATAAACTACCCGCATTGCTTGCCTTTTTCGACAAAGTTGCCTTACACCTCACCCATCCGGTGCGCTGGGACTCCGACCATGTTGTGTTATTTGATGATGAAATCAAGGAGATTATCGCGGAAATCGTCCGTAATAATGCCGAAGATCGTGTGCTTATCGGTTTGGACTACTTTGATGCAAGTATAAACCGCATAGTCGCATGGATAACGGGCGCACGGAATGTGCAGAAAGCTTTACTCTATACGTTTCTCCTTCCTCATACCGAATTCAAGTATCTCCAAGAGGCAGGTAATTTCTCGAAATTGCTCGCTATGCAGGAAGAAGTTAAGACTCTGCCTTTCGGCGCGGTTTGGGAAGAATATCTGGCGCGTCAAAACCTTTCCACTGATTGGTTCAAAAGCGCGGAACAATACGAAAGGGATGTTTTGAGTAAGCGGAGGTGAGTCAGGGATAACGCACATGTTGTCCCTGACATGCAGGAGTCTTTAGTGCAGAACAATACAAACAGAACGTCTTGAATAAATGGAGCGGTAGAGCGAGAGAATCATGAATATAAACAAAGCGCCTTTTATGGAGGAGTTGATACAGACTTGTTCCAATATGTATCGGCTTGGGTGGAACGAGCGCAATGGAGGCAATATCAGTATGCGTCTTACGCAATTCGAAGCTGCGCCTTACCTTGACACGGCGAAATCCTTGCGCCGTATAAGCTTGCATTTTGACGCAAGCCCTTTGGCGAACAAGCTTTTTCTGGTAACGGGAACAGGTAAGTATTTCAAGAATGTGGAGCGCGATCCTGCCCATAACCTTGGGCTTATCCGTGTTGCCGAAGACGGCGTGAACGCCGATATTCTTTGGGGTTTTTCTGACGGCGGCGGACCGACTTCAGAACTACCTGCTCATTTCAGCAGTCACATCGCTCGTCTGTCTCGTGACAGTAGTCATCGAGTTATCATACACTGCCATGCGACAAACATCCTTGCTATGACCTACACACACCCGCTTGACGACCGTACCTTCACGCGTTCGCTTTGGCAAATGTCTACCGAATGTATCGTGGTGTTTCCCGAAGGTGTGGGAGTTCTGCCATGGATGCTCTGCGGTACGGACGAAATAGGGAGAGCGACTGCAGAGAAAATGAATGATTATCGACTTTGCGTATGGGCGCAACACGGCGTATTCGGCGCGGGTAGTAGTTTGGATGAAACATTCGGGATTATAGAAACGGCAGAAAAAGCCGCGGAAATCTATATGAAGACTCTGAATGTTTCCCGCCTCAACACTATCACAGATGAACAGCTACGCCTGCTCGCTGAAGCCTTCAAAGCTGATTACCGTAAAGATTTTTTGTTTTAATTGCTATGGGGGGGGGGGGTGAGAGGGCGGAGGAACAAATCCTCCGCATACATTCAATTGCTCGTCATACCGTTCTTTTCAGTTCCGCAGCCTTATCCGTTTTTTCCCAGGGGAATTCAGGTCTACCGAAATGACCGTAGGATGCGGTCTGCTGATAGATGGGTCTGCGGAGATCAAGGGTCTTGATGATACCTGCGGGACTCAAGTCAAAGACTTTGAGAACTGCCGCTTCGATGCGTTGTTCGTCAACTTTGTTTGTACCGAAGGTGTCAACCATAACCGATATGGGGAAAGGCACGCCGATGGCGTAGGCGAGTTCCACCTCGCAACGTTCCGCCAGCTCTGCGGCAACGATGTTTTTTGCCACGTAGCGGGCGATATATGCCGCAGAACGGTCTACTTTGGTCGGGTCCTTGCCTGAGAATGCGCCGCCGCCGTGCCGTCCCACGCCGCCGTAGGTGTCCACGATAATTTTTCGTCCTGTAAGACCTGTATCACCGAAAGGACCGCCCACCACGAAATGCCCGGTCGGATTGATGAAGTACTTTGTTTTGGCATCAAGAAGACCGGTTGGTTCCAGAATCGGCTTGATGATTTGACTGATAACCGTGTCCTTGATTTCTCCATAGGAAATACCATCGTCGTGCTGGTGTGATACGACTATCGTGTCGATGCGAACGGGCTTCTGCGCCTCGTATTCAATTGTTACTTGGGATTTCGCGTCCGGACGAAGCCATTTGATGGACTTTGATTTGCGAAGGTCGGTCGCCTTGAGCAGAATTTTGTGCGCCAGTGTAATGGGCAGAGGCATAAGTTCGTCGGTTTCGTTACATGCAAATCCGAACATCATGCCTTGGTCGCCCGCTCCCTGTTGCCCTTTGTATTCGTCAAGTCCTGTACCGGAAACGCCTTGGTCTATGTCCGGAGATTGATTATGTATCATATCGAGGACCGCCATAGAATTGCAGTCAAGCCCATAAGCCGGGTCCGTATAGCCAATATTCCGTACCACTTCTCGTACGATGTGTTGAAAGTCAACAAAGGTCTTTGTTGTTATTTCTCCACCAATCAATACGAGAGATGTAGAGACAAACGTTTCACACGCGACACGGCTTTCTGGGTCGTCTGTCAAGCAGGCATCCAGAATTGCGTCTGACACTTGATCACAAAGCTTGTCAGGGTGACCTTCACCAACAGACTCAGATGTAAAGAAAAAATGTCTTGTCATATTATTCTCCTTAATTTTAAGTAATGCTATAATAGTCCATTGACGCTCAAAATTCAACCCTACCTCATCATGGGTTTCAGCCTATCGACAATCTTTCGTAATTTGTAGTACAATACCGTGTGTGTAAAAGAAAATATCCGCTTCGTTATACGGAAAGCGGGCTTATCTACATTGACGAAGAAGATGACCTTGACATATTGGTTGACGCGCTTATTGAAACGAATTATTCGGAGGATTTTTGTGTATCTACAAACCTAGACCCGGTTTTCATTTCGTCTCTTATGAAGGCGGGCTTTCTCGTTATGTCAGCTGAATTTCCCAAACATCCCGGACTTTACATCCTTCTACCGAAGCTTCACCTCGTCCGTTCCATTCTCGATTTTAATAAACTACATATAAAGAGAAGTGGAAAATCTTTGCTCAAGTTCTATGAACTACGTTTCAATACAGATTTTGAGCAAATTATGGACCGATGCGTGGAAATACACGGCAACGCTTGGCTTACCACTCCGTTGATAGATGCCATTCGAGCCATGCACCATGTGCCACACATATCGCAGGAACATTCTTGCGATATGTTCTGCGCGAAAACTGTTTCTTTTGGCGTATACCGGGGCGGCGTTTTAAGAGCCGGCGAATTCGGCTCGCTTTGTGGAAGGGTCTATACTAGCTATTCAGGCTATTACGATGAAAGCAATGCGGGAACCGTTCAGATGATTCTTATGGCACAATTCCTTAAGGAACAAGGTTTTCCTTTTCTCGACCTAGGTATGCCGCTGCCTTATAAATACGGGCTTGGAGCGGAAGACGTTACCCCACAGGAATTCGTCAAGATTTTTCGTGAAGGACGGATACTTCCGTTACCACATTGCTTATCCATTTGAGCCATTTTTGTTCGGGAAGTGCCGCGCCAGTGAAGATAAGACGACATTCCGCCGGTTTTTCTCCCTCCTTATCACGGATATCTTTTTCGTCCAGGATAGCTTCGATACGGCGGGAGACGCCTATGACAGAATCGTAAATCTTTATATCCGGCGCGGCTACTGTACGGAATGTATCCTGTAAAAGGAGAAAATGAGTGCAACCCAAAACGACAGCATCTGCGCCCGTGGAGCGGAATTTTTTGATATACGGCGAAATAACAGCCTGTTTTTCGGCATTATCCGCCTTGAAAAGGCTCTTTTCAGCAAATTCTACTATGTCTGGAGCCGATATTCGGATAATTTTCGCATCTGCGCCGTATTTTTCCGCTAATTCTGTAATATATGGATCGTCTATAGTCCTATCGGTTCCCAAAACACCCACACAACGATTACGGCTTTCAATGATAGCAGGTTTAATTGCCGGCACGGTTCCTACCCAGGGGATATGGGGAAACGTTTCTCTCAAGATGGGCAGAGCGGACACGGAAGCGGTATTACAGGCCAATACCACAAGTTTCGGCTGAAATTGGTCGATGAGTTTTTCAAAAAGGCTGACGAGGATGCGTATAATTTCTTGTTTTGTTTTTTTACCATAAGGGAAGTTCGCCTTATCGGCCGTGTAGACGAGACTTTCGTAGGGATTGTATCGGCGAAAGTATTGAAAATAGGGCAATCCACCTATACCGGAATCAAGAAATATTATCATTTTTCTATGGATATGGAGATAAGGGGATTTGAACCCCTGACCTACGGCTTGCAAAGCCGCCGCTCTAGCCAACTGAGCTATATCCCCAGTGAAAGAATAAAAAAACGGAGAAACCTTTTATCAGTTTCTCCGTGGGGAGAGGAAGGAGGGAGGGAGACGGAAATACCTTTCAAAGTGAAAGGAGGTGATCCAGCCGCACTTTCCAGTACGGCTACCTTGTTACGACTTCACCCTCCTCACTAAACGTACCTT
>JAIRNA010000139.1 GCA_031258305.1 Treponema sp.
CATACGTTGTATTTATTTGTCAATCCCGCAAGCAAATTTCCCGTCCCCGCCGCGCAGTCCCACACATAATACTCTTCCTGCCAGTTATCGCCGAAAACCCGCGCCAAATACTCCTTCGATTTATCCGCCCAGATTTTCGGTGTAAAGAAAGAACCTTTCACTTCCCGTATGTTTTGCGGCACGAGTAAATCGCGACGGTCAATAATAAACTGCCGAAAAACCGGCGCGGGCGGCCGCTCGTATTTGTTCCAAAAGCGGCTGTACGCCTCCCCCTTATCGGTAAAACCAATGTCCGATGTGAACAGCCTCCCGCTAATGTTCTCCTGAAACTTATAATTATCGTTTTTAAGAATAATCTTTAATTTCTCCGTTATTGTGTTTCCGCCTTCGCTCATGACATCGGCGCGGTAAAAATCACAATCAAGAATCCCCTTTCGCTTGAACTCCACCCATTCTTCTTTTGCAATAATGACAAACGGCTTTACCTCTTTCACCCACTTGATAAAAATCTGTACAAAGTTATCTTTTGTGATAGGGCTTTTAATGGACGCAACCGATCCGGCGGCAAAATGCGTTTGAATAAACTCTTTTATTTCCCGGTCGTCAGCGCCAAAATTATACGCCGCGATTTTCGCGCCAATGAGTTTCTTTAGTTTTTCACGCGCCTTTTGAAAGTCCGCCGTTTTGTGATCGCTCGGCGTTGTGTTCCAGTTAAAGTCGGTTTCGTTAAAGATTGGGAGAATATCGTGGAAGGAAACAAAGGCGATTCGCGCCTCATCAAAGACACCAAGCCAAGGCGGGGCTAAATGTTCCGCCTTTTCATACGTTTTTTTACAGGTAAGTATGAGCTGGGTGAACATATCGAACGTATCATGCGTTCCCTTGTTCGCCTCCGCCCAGAGATAATGAACCGAACTTCCCGGTCCATCGCCAAAAAGGTCATCCCGTGTTTTCTTGTCGGTGATTACAAAGTCTATATTGTCAATATTCGGTTCATAGCCGAATTTTGAGAAATAATCATCATGGACAAGTCCTTTTAGGGTTTCTTCTTTTTGTATACCGCTGTATATTGGCATATTTTCCTTCTAAAATCTGTATACATTCATTCTAGCGTGTAACGGCGTCTTTTACAAGAGGATTGTTCGCCGAAGGGAAAACCCACGTCTTTCCAAAAAGATGCGGGAGTTTTTTGAAAAAGATGCGGGAGTTTTTTAAAAAAGATACGGGGCGTCTCCTCATGCCTTTAGCAGCATCAGTTTATAAGCACCGCAGTCCTCACCAGCCCGAAAAGGCTATGCCCTCGTGCCTTGCGGTAGGTTTTTTCATCGCCAGGCGCGATAATATCCACCGAATCGCCGTTTTTATAGGCAAATCCCTGTACCATAGAAGCCAGCGAGCGCTTCTTCACGCCAAAAGGAACGGTAACGTTCTCCGCATGTATCACGCAAAGCCCTTGGGGGAGTTGTGCATTGAAAGCCGAAAGAAAAACGTCCGCATCGACAAAAGTCTCAGTCTCTATCGCGGCAAGCTCCCCATCCGCCTCGATGCCAAGCGATAGAGGCGCGGCAATCTCAAGGCGCGGCAGAGGATTGAAGCCTTCGGAAAACTTCACCGGAAGACCAGCGCGAGTCAAAGCCATCGAAAAAATCTCAACAACGTCAAGGTGTGAATAAAAAACCGCCTGCCGTTTCTTTGAAAAAGTAAAAATAACGCGGTTTGTCGCGGTGTTTGTCAATGAAAGACGCGGAGTCTCATTGTCCGAACTTTCCTTCGCGCCTCCCTGTTTTCCTAAAGAAAAACCGTTCTCCACGTCTAAATTCTTCACAATCCGACTTTCTTTGCCACCAACGCCGTGAGAGTTAGCACACACGCCGCAGGGGTGAGAACAATCCTCCGCACAAGGCGGCGTTTTTTCGCTTGTTTCCGCTCTTGCTTTCTCTTTTTTGAGGAAAGAACCGCTCACGCCGCTGATAATATTGTCCCAAGGCATGAGAGCGTTTTCAGCCTTTTCAGAGAGGATTTCGTCAATAAGCGCCTTGTTTTCCGCGAAAAGCCCTCGCCATATGTCCCGCTTGATATGCTCATTCCACGCGTCAAACCGACAGCCACGCTTAAAAGCAGTTTCAATCAACGCGCCGACTCGCTCGTCACCTCTACTGATAACGCCTTCAATCACCGAAACAAAGGGATCTTGTGTGCCGACTCTGTGTCCCAACGGCTTGAGGCTGTCGCGGATATGACCAAGGCGTTTTCGGGCCGTCTCCTCATCGAGCTGTCTTTGCCATTGGAAAGGCGTATGAGGCTTGGGAATGAAAACACCCGCGTTCACATTGAAGTGGAGCCGTGTCCTTCGAGCGGACTCTTTCACAAAAGCGACGATTTTCTCCGCCTCATCCTCGTCATCAGAAAGCCCTACCATAAAGTAGAATTTCGCGCCGCGCCAGCCATGTTTCCGCGCCTCAAGAAGAATGTCCGTCACCTCATCGAGGGTAACGTCTTTGTTGAGCGCGGTCTGCCGCGACGTATCAGGCGTTTCAACGGCAAAGGTCAGCCCGCTCTTGCGGACCGTGGAAATCTTGTCCAAAAGCGGTAAGGAAAATGTGGAAACTTTGAGGGACGGTAGTTGAAACGATACACGCATAGACGCGTATTCGGCGTTGAGACGGTCTACAAGCGCCTCAACGCCCTGGTAATCACCGGTGGAAAGAGATGAAAGGCTGATTTCACGGTACCCGCCCTTTCTCACAAAATCCGCGACTTCCCGCGCAATGATGTCAGGCGCTTTCTGCCTCATTGGTCTATACCAAAAGCCTGCATGACAAAACCGACACCCATTGGGACACCCACGCATTATCTCAACCGCCCCATGGTGCTGAACGACCTTCATATTAGGAATGGGAAAGACAGCGGCTGACGGTGGACGCGCCGCAAAATCAACGTCTATTGCCCGTGTTTTCTTTTCGTTGCGCCTGTTCCATGACCACACAGATGGGTGGGCTGTGAGACATTCAAGCAAATCATCCCGTCTCCCCCCTTCTTGTTTCACATCGCGCAATCTTTCCACCAGCCCAAAAAAGCCGCCTTCGGCTTCACCGAGCCAGAACGCATCTACAAATTGTGCATAGGGGAGAGGATTCGACGCGCAGGGACCGCCAATGAGAACAATAGGATCTGTTTCGGAACGGTCTTTGCAGTGGAGAGGAACACAGGACAGGTCGAGCATTGCCAGAATTTCCGTAACGCCAAGTTCGTAACCTAACGTGAACATAAGCAGGTCAACATCGCCAAGCGCAATACCGGAGTCTAGTCCGTAGAGGGGTGTTTTTTCGGCGCGGAGGAGCGTCTCGAAGTCCAACGCGGGCGCGAAAGCACGATCGCAGGACACACCAGGTATAACATTCAAGGCGTTGTAGAGTATGCGGAGAGCTTGGTTGGACATTCCAATTTCATAGAGGTCAGGAAACGCGATGACGGTTTGCAAGCCGCTCCTCGCCTTTGGAGGAAGCGCTTCGCAAAGGCGGCCGTATTCACCGCCTAAATACCGACTGGGTTTCTCAATTTCAAGTAGTTTTCCCCCGAAAATCAGAGGGTCTATGTATCTCATAGCCCATTGTAACCTCTTTTAGAAGGCTTCTCAAGGGGGGAACCTTGCCTGCAAAACTATCAGGATTATTATGTATCGCCCTCAAGTACTAACTTCCCCAAAACCATCCAGTTCTGCGGGATATTCAGCGTCTATCGGGCGTATCTATTTGTTTGATTATCTGAACCTGCGACTCCGCATCGCGGCTTGTCTGGTCGCAGGGTTTTTACTCATTTTTGACATCTTCTTCATCATAGTCTTCATCTTTTCAAATTGTTTTAAGAAACGAGCGACCTCAGCAACAGATGTACCAGAACCACGCGCAATGCGGCTTCTCCGACTCGGTCCGATAATGAGATGATTCGCCCGTTCTTTTCTCGTCATAGACGAAATAATAGCCTCCTGAATTTTTAACTCCGCCTTGTCAATGTCGTCTTCACCAATTTGCCCCTGCATTCCCGGAATCATAGCGATCATGGATTGGAGACTGCCCATTTTCTTCACCGACCGTAGTTGATTCAGCCAGTCCTCCAAAGTAAAGGTCTCCTTCTCCATCTTCTTCTGTATCTCGGCCGCCTCTTTCTGGTCCATAACTTGTTGGGCTTTCTCCACGAGAGTGACGACGTCCCCCATGCCCAAGATGCGGCTCGCCATACGTTCCGGATGAAATATTTCGAGGTCTTCGGTCTTCTCGCCGGTTCCCACAAACTTAATGGGCTTGCCAGTGATGGTTTTGAGGGATAATGCAGCTCCTCCCCGCGTGTCCGAGTCGAATTTGGTGAGGATAACGCCGGTAAGTCCGATTTTCTCGTCAAAGGTTTTAGCTATCTCTACGGCGGACTGTCCTGTCATGGCGTCCGCGACAAGGAGAATCTCGTCCGGCGCCGATTCCCGCTGGAGTCGGGAAAGCTCCTCCATCATCGGTTCGTCTATCTGTAAGCGCCCTGTTGTGTCAATTATCATGGTGTCAATGAGATTCTGTTTGGCAAAGGACAAGGCTTCGCGGTAGACTTTCAGGCTGTCCTTGCATCCTTCAATCTTGAAAACAGACACGCCAATTTGGTCTCCAAGCACGGAAAGCTGTTCCATAGCCGCAGGTCTTACCAGGTCGCACGCGACAAGGAGAGGTTTTCTGCCACTCTTCTTCAGCAGACACGCCAGCTTCGCGGTTGTCGTGGTCTTGCCGGAGCCTTGCAAGCCGAGCATAAGTATCTTTGACAGTGTGTCTGGTCCTTTTAGAACAAGATTCTGAGTCTCTCCACCCAAAAACGCGGTCATCTTGTCATGGATGATTTTAACAAATTGTTGTCCTGGGGCAACGGAACGGAGAACCTTTTCGCCCTTCGCCTCCTCAACGGTAGCGTTGACAAAACGCCGCACCACACGGAGATTGACATCCGCCTCCAACAACGCCATTTTTATGGACTCAATTGACTCGTCAATATTCTTTTCGGTAATAGAAGATTTCCCCGCAATGAATTTCATCACGTCCGCTACTTTTCCGGTTAGTCTTTCAAACACTTTTAGTTTCCCTCATTTGAATCGAATGTCACTCTACCTTAACGATGTAGTCTTTCTTAGGGGGAGCGGGCTCAGGAGCTGGCTCGTCAGCGTAGCCTAATAGCACATGTCCGACTCCGAGATAATCGCCCTTTAAGCCCCATTGCTTGAGCAATACTTTGCCTTCTGCGCTTTCAAATACCTCTTTGGCTCGGTAAATATAACAGGAGCCTATACCCAGAGCCTGAGCTGCAAGCATTAGATTGCCGATGACCAGAACGCCGTTTTCTATCCCCGTGCATTTGCTCTTGTCAGCTAGGACGTTGACCACGGTCGGCGCACCGTAAAAGGGTTTCTGGGATGGGTCGTTCAAAACTTTGGCGTTCAATCGTTCTACTTTGGCTATGGTTTCCTTGCCTTGCATTACGACCATCACCGCCGACTGCTGTCCCATACCGCTTGCCGCAAACGTGCCTGCCTCTAGTATCGCGTCAAGCTCCGATTCTTTTATTTGCTCCGATTTGTAGGAGCGAATACTCCGCCTGTTTTTCAGGTCTTCCAATGTGTTTCCCATAAAATTCTCCTTGTTATATGGAATTTCTCCCGCATCTGTTCTTAAAGAATGACGCGGCTAAATCAATTTTCTCCAAATCGTTCCGTTTGGGCCGTCCTCCACTACAATGCCTTTTTCTTTGAGTTCCGCGCGAATGGAGTCCGCTTTAACAAAGTCTTTAGCTCTCTTTGCCGTGGCGCGTTCGGCTATTCTTTCTTCTATGCTTCTGATTTCCGCCATAGACGCGCTATCTGACGCTCCGGCGGTTTCCTCGCTTTCAGCGGACAGCTTAATGTTTAGCCCCAGAATTTCATCCATTTGCGAAATAGCGGTAAGCGCGGCGGATGGGGCAATTTCATCCTTTTCAGCGTCCTTCAGCAAGCCGAAAAGCTCCGCAAGCGCCCGCGGTGTGGAAAGGTCGCTATCCATTGCCGCATTGAATTTTTCGAGATACGGGGCCGCGCCGTCCATTTCTCCTTTTCTCTCTTTATTCCATAATGCCCGCACCCGATCGCACAGGGAACGACGAGCGTTCTTCGCGCCATCCAGCGCCTCAAACGAGAATTGCAACTGACTACGGTAATGTGCGCCGAGTAGAAAGTAGCGGTAGTCAAGCGGATCATAGCCGCGGTCAACGAGCGTTTGCAAGGTGAGAAAGCCGCCTGTGGATTTGCTCATTTTTCCCCGGTCCAAGACGAGGAATTCATTGTGAACCCAGTTTTTGACACAGGGAGTCTTGCCGGTAGCCGCTTCGCTTTGAGCAATCTCGTTGGTATGGTGAATGGCGATATGGTCTATACCGCCCGCGTGAATGTCAAACTGTTCACCTAAATACTTCATACTCATAGCGGAACATTCTATATGCCAGCCCGGATAGCCGCGTCCCCAGGGGCTGTCCCACACCAGCGCCTGATTCTCATACTTGCTTTTAGTAAACCAAAGCACAAAGTCGCGGGGGTTGCGCTTATTGCCGTCCGCGTCCACACGAGTTTCGCTCGTCTGTTCATCAAGTCGAAACATCGCCATTTTCCCGTAATTCGAGAATTTCGTTATGTCAAAGTAAAGGTTGCCGCCTGCGGAATAGGTGTAACCGTTCGCCTCGATACGCCTGATCAGGGCGATCATGTCGTCTATGTGTTCGGTTGCCTTGCAGACAATAGTTGGACGCACGATGTTGAGCCTGTCCGTATCCGCAAAAAACGCCTTTGTGTAAAAATCAGCGATTTCAAGTACGTCCCTGCCGCGTTCTTCCGCTGACTTGAGCATCTTGTCATCGCCTTCGTCGTTGTCACCAGTGAGATGCCCTACATCCGTTATGTTCATCACATGTTTCACATCAAAACCTCGCGCCCGCAAGGTACGTGCGAGGATGTCATGCGTTACGTAAGCCCGTAGGTTTCCTATATGAGCGTAATTGTAAACCGTGGGACCGCATCCGTAGAAACCGACTCTTCCCGCCTCTATCGGCATAAATTCTCGCAACTCCCGACCCAATGTATTATATAAAAGCATTGTCTTTCCTTTATAATATTTTACATAATTGCACGGAAAGAATCAAGGGGGCGAATTTTTTAGAAACTGAAACGAGTTGATTATTCATCCGCCCATTTTTGTTATAATAGCTTGCAATTTTTTCTATTTTATTTCATAATAGAAAGAATTCTAAACGCGGGGGCGTGAATGTTCTCGTGTTAAAAGCATAATTGAGAAGGAGGAAACAGATGATGAAGAAATTCGTTATTTTGTCAATGGCCGCGGTTTTAACGCTGTCATTCGTATCGTGTCAAAAGAAGACTGTCGGCGATATTATCAAAATTGGCGTGTTTGAACCTATGACTGGTGCAAACGCGGCGGGCGGCGCAATGGAAGTGGAAGGTATACGGCTCGCCAACGATCTTTTCCCTACCGTTGACGTGAACGGCAAGACCTATAAAGTGGAGCTTGTAGTGGTTGACAATAAGTCCGATAAGGTTGAAGCTGCAAACGCGGTTCAACGCTTGGTTGATAAGGATAAGGTCAACGCTATTCTCGGCTCATGGGGTTCGTCCCTTTCCATAGCAGGCGGCGAAATCCTGAAAGATGCGCACATTCCGGCCATAGGGCTTTCCTGCACCAATCCACTCGTTACTGCAGGCAACGACTGGTACTTCCGCGTCTGCTTCATTGATCCGTTCCAAGGCACGGTCATGGCAAATTACGCCTATCATGACCTGTCCGCCCGTACCGCAGTCATCATTCAGGAAGTCTCCAACGACTATTCGATTGGTCTCGCCAAATTCTTCACCGATACATTCAAAAAACTCACCAATAACGATGGCGCGGTTCTTACAGCGGTGAACTACAACACCGGGGACCAAGACTTCAGCGCTCAACTCACCACAGTCAAGAGTCTGAATCCTGATGTCATATTCGCGCCGGGTAATTACACCGAATCCGCTCTGGTCATCAAGCAAGCCCGTGAATTAGGAATCACGGTTCCCATCATCGGCGGAGATACATGGGAAACGCCAGAATTCGTGGACGTGGGCAAGGATAATGTAGAAGGCGCGACCTTCTCGACATTCTTCGCCTCCGAATACGCAGCGTCCCCAGTTGCAGAAAAATTTCTCTCCGAATACCGCTCCCGCTACAACAAAGATCCAGCGGCCGTCACCGCGCTTGGTTACGATGGGTACCTCGTCACCCTTGACGCTATTAAACGCGCAGGCTCAACAAACCCGCAGAAAATCCGTGATGCTATCGCCAAAACCAGCGGTTTCGTGGGCGCGGCAGGTACCGTCACCCTTGACGCAAATGGAGATGCCTCCAAGAGCGCCTTCATCAAAACCGTCAACGGCGGCAAATTCGTGTTCAAAACTATCGTGAATCCCTGAGGTTCGAATGGGAAAGATGACTCATAAAGTCTGATAAAGCTTTTGAGTTACAGGGGAAGGAATGAGGGGTAGGTTCTCGTCGACTTGTCGAACACGAATAGCAAATCAAACTTCCTATTCCCTTGTTACAACAGTACGTTTATAATTGGCGCCGGTAGCCGTCATATAAAAGAAAATAATGACAATAGAATTTTTTTTACAGCATCTATCTAACGCCTTATCTTTAGGCAGTCTCTACGCGCTTATCGCCATAGGTTACACTATGGTCTATGGTATACTGCGACTCATAAATTTTGCGCATGGGGATGTTTTTATGCTTGGCGGGTACGTGGCGTTTTACGCGGTAACGATTTTTGTGATGCCGTGGTGGGCAGGTTTTGTCGTGGCATTTGGGTTGACTGGTATTTTCGGTATAGGCTTGGAACGCATTGCATACAAGCCCTTGCGCTCATCGCCGAAAATTTCCATTATGATAAGCGCGATAGGCGCGTCTTTTCTCATAGAAAACCTTGCAACCGTGATTTTCGGCGGTAGGCCCAAGGGCTTTCCCATACCGCCGATTTTTGACCATATCGCCCGCTTCGGGAGTGTATCAGTTTCATACATAAGCATGGTTATTCCCATACTAACGGCAATTATCCTTGCCATTCTCTTGTTCATCGTGATGAAGACGAAAACCGGTATGGCGATGCGTGCGATTTCCACAGATTTGGCGGCCGCTCGGCTTATGGCGATTGACGTGAATCGAATCGTCTCGTTTACTTTCGGGGCAGGTTCCGTGCTTGCGGCCGTCGGCGGAGTGATGTGGGCGGTAAAGTACCCGCAGTTGAATCCGACAATGGGCATGATTCCGGGTTTGAAATGCTTCATTGCGGCAGTTATCGGTGGTATCGGTAACATAGGCGGCGCAGTTCTCGGCGGGATCCTGCTCGGATTCATTGAGATCATGATTATCGCCTTTCTGCCCACACTCACGGGCTACCGCGACGCGTTCGCCTTTGTGCTGTTAATTATCGTGCTTATGGTAAAGCCTTCAGGACTGCTTGGCAAGAATCATGTAGAAAAAGTATAAATAGACGGTAAATAAGAGAAAAAAATGTAAAAATGCCCTTGACATACATTTAAAAACTATTTATATCATTTATATAAATGAGACGATTCCGAAAACCGCTCGGAAGCGACTCAAATTCAAATGCTAGGAGATAGTATGACCGCAAATAATTTGAAATATTCGTCAAGTCTTGACGATATGAACGACAGCAAAAATCGTTTATTCACGTGGGAAATGATAGATGACGATGACTTTGATGACGATGATGATTTTAACGATTTTGACGTAGATGATGATGATTTTAATGATGACTTTGACGATGATGATTTTAACGATTTTGACGTAGACGACGATCCGCCGAGTTACGACGATTTCGATGACGAATAATAGCGTCGGATGGATATTGCGCTCGACGGTTTTCCCTTTCTTCTGTCTTGCCTTCATTTCATGTTCGGGCATAACAGAAGATGGGAAGCCCGTCATTGCGGTGAGTATCTTGCCTCAGACGTGGTTTTTTTGCAACAAATCGCCGGAGACAAAGTGAAGCTTATTCCGCTTGCAGGCCCAGGGCAGAACCTCCATACGTTTGAGCCGTCTCCCAAGAGATTGTCCGAACTTGCGCGAGCGGATGTATGGCTGCTATCAGGCGCGGAATTCGAGTTGAGCCTCAAACCGAAAATCAAAAATAGTTTCAAAAACCTCGCTATTGTCGATACGACAGAAAGCGTTGTCTTCAGAAGCCTTGCCCCGAATGAAATAGACGATGATGAGGAAGATTCCATTGACCGACACTCCTGGCTGGAGAGAGAACCTGCGAAAATAGCGATTCGGCATATTAAAAACGTTCTCTATATGGGGAATATGGGCGATAGGCATGAGCATCGGGGTGCTTTTCATGGCGAAAACCCCGGGTTACACGGA
>JAIRNA010000032.1 GCA_031258305.1 Treponema sp.
CGTCCGCCGCATCTTTGCCTGTTACCGTCCAGGTAACCGCTTGAGAGGGGTTGTTTTGCCCAGTAACCAGCGCGTGGAAGGTATGAGAATCGCCTTTGTTCAATTGCGTGAGGCTATCGGTTATGCTAACGCTTTCAACAATCGCCCCTTCTCCGCTCACGTTATTGACGATAGCCTTACCAGTAAACGCCGCAAGCGCGTTTCCCGCGGTGTCCTTCACCGCGTTTCCCGCGTAAGTGAGCGTGAGCGTTTCACCTGCGGCAACCGCTCTGCTCAAGGTCAACGCCCATGCCGCGCCGCTTCCTTCTTTAGCTGTTATTACGGGGGGGGGGGGTGAATCTGTAACTACGGAAAACCCGAAGTCCGCGCTTCCAGCGATGGTAACGTTCTCACTAAAGGTAATGGCGAGCTTATTCGGCGCCGTGTTGCTAACGCTGACACTACTCACAGTAGGAGCCGTGTTGTCGCCACCCCCTTTACCGCCTGACGAAGACTCGCTACAGCCGATCAGTATTCCCACGGATACTAGTACAAAGGGAAAAAGCCTTCGCATAAAACCATAAGCGCCTTTTTTCAGAGGCGCTCCTCGTTGTTGGAAAAAACACGTATGTTTTTTATCCATATCAACCTCCTGAAATACAATAACTATACTATAAAATCAACAAGAAGCCGGGGAAACTTCCTGTCTAGTATGCCAATGAAACCAACGATTTTACGATGGATAGAATTACACTATAAAGCGGCAATCTGCTGTCCACGGTGAACATCCATGCCGCGCCGCTTCCTTCATCTATTATTATTGTTGCGGGGGGGGGGGGTAAATCTTGGGCTGTAGAAAACCCGAATGACGAGCGGGAAACGATTAATATTCCCACGGGAAAAAGCCTTCGCATAAAACTATAAGCGCCTTTTTTCATAGACGCTCCTCCTTGTCGAAAAAGGTGAAAAAAACGTGTGCCTTTTTATCCACAGCAACCTCCTGAAATACAGCAGAATATATTATTACAATGGGTAAAATTTACTAATTCGATTCTATCACGTATAAAAATAAAAGCAAGTCTTTTTTTAAAAAAAATTTATTTTTTAAATCTCGATTCTATCATGTATAAAAAAAGCAAGCCTTTTTTAAAGAATTTTTTTCTCGAAATGAGAGAACTCCATAGAGAAAGTCGCGCGTCCCTGACTTATGGAGCGCAATTTTGTCATAAAACCAAACATCTTGGACATAGGCGCGAGACACTTTACCTCATTGACGGCCGCTTTTGACTCCATGTTTAAGACGTGTCCACCGCACTGGGTAACAAGACTCATTGCGTCTCCCACAAACTCTCGAGGAGATGCAATATCCACAGCCATGACAGGCTCAAGCAAAATCGGTGCCGCTTCGCGGCATGCCTCGTCGAAACAGTGGCTTGCTGCGGCTTCAAAGGCGAATTCCGTACCGGTAAGCTCCGAATAACCGATACGGATGAGTGTTACCCCAATGTCTATGCACGGGTAGCCCAGAACTATGCCAGAACTGAAAGCCGCATTGATCCTCCGCTCTACCGCGGCGAAAATCACCGCAGGAACGGTCTTGTCGCGCACTGCGTTTAGGTACCTGTTCCCCGCGCCGCGCGGACGCGGTTCCACGCGGAGGCTGAGAACCGCCGCATTCTCTTTACCCGCAATGACCCGGGAAAAATGCGCCTCCTTCTCGACCACCACACTCACAGACTCGCGGTAGGTAACGTGCGGCTTTCCTATCTTGGCCTTGACCTTGTAGTCGTTGATAAGACGGGTAACAAGCACGTCAAGGTGTAGTTCCCCCATACCAGAAATAATGAGTTGTCCCGTCTCTTTGTTTTCTTTGGTTGTGAATGTGGGATCTTCTTTTGAAAGGATTTCCAGCGTTTCCTTGAGCTTGTCTTGTTCCGACATCGTTGTCGGCTCAATAGAAACCGAAATGACCGGTTCCGGAAACTGCATTCGTTCCAGAATGACCGGAAACCCTTCACTGCCGATAGTGTCGCCGGTCTGCGCGAGTTTAAGCCCAACGATGACGCCGATGTCGCCCGCGGCAAGCGCATCGAGCGGCTCGAATTTGTTCGAATGTACCCGTAAAATGCGGTTGGCGCGCTCCCGTTTGTTCTTGCCAATATTGAATACTGCGTCCCCGTTCTTAATAACACCGGAATACATGCGCACGTAACAGAGACTCCCCGCCTCCTTGTCGTTCTGAATTTTGAAGACCAGACCGAGAGGCGCGGTACACTGATTGCGTGAAACAAGAATTTCCTCATTTTTCTTGACGTGGCGGCCGTACACAGACGCCGTTTCATCCGGACACGGCAGAAAGTCAACGATCGCATCTATAAGGGGTTGAACGCCTATGTTGCGTCGGGAAGCGCCCACAAACACCGGGAAGAAATCATATTTCAGAACCGCCTTGCGTATTTCGGCTTTCATCAGCGCCGCATCGACGGCCTCACCGCCGAGGTACTTGTCGGTAATGGTGTCTGACACTGAGGAAAGGTTGTCGATTAGCTTCTCCCGCCACTCATTGGCCGACGCGAGCCGCTCCGGGCGTATATCCGAAATGAACATCTTTTCACCTTCGGTATCCGGGTTCCAGCGGATTTCTTTCATACCGATAAGGTCGATGACGCCCTCGAAACCTCCCTCTGCACCAATGGGTATTTGCAGGGCGGTCGGTTCCGTGTCAAGCTTTTGCCGTATATCATCGAGTGTACGAAAGAAATCCGCGCCAAGTCTGTCCATTTTGTTCACGTAGCCGATACACGGCGTCTTATAATGTTTCGCCTGACGCCACACGGTTTCGGTTTGAGGCTCAACGCCGCTCACCGCGTCAAAAATGGCTATCGCTCCGTCAAGAACCCGCAGGGAACGTTCAACTTCCGCCGTGAAATCTACGTGTCCGGGTGTGTCGATGATATTGATTTGCGCGCCTTTCCAGTAGATAGTAGTTGCCGCACTTTGTATCGTGATACCGCGTTCCTGCTCCTGCGACATCCAGTCCATAATCGCCTCGCCATCGTCAACTTCGCCTATTCTATGGCTTTTGCCGGCGTAATAGAGGATTCTTTCCGTCGTGGTGGTTTTCCCAGCGTCAATATGCGCCATAATTCCAATATTTCGCATGATTTTTAAGTCTGCCATTGCCTTACTCCTTGTGCCGACAAGCGTCTTTTCGTTAAGTAGTGTCTGTCTCTCATTATAGCAAAGAAACAAAAAAAAAGCAATATAATAGGGAGTCCGGGTTATCGAAGAATCGAGCGTCTGAATTTTGCAGGCTTTTGTTGTGAATTCTCTCAAATAGCGATTGACTTTTTTCCTTAAAGATATAATAATAAAAGGCAAAATGTCTAAAAGATGTGTCTCGTCTGGTTACGGCTTCAGCCGAAAACGGACTTTTTGCATAATTTTATTGACTGTCTCTACAGCGATACTGTTTCTAGCAGGCGTTCCCTTTTTTGCGAAACTACCGCGTGTCTTTGCCGATGAAAAGAAGGCTATCCAAACGCTATGGGAGAACGCCGCTTATAGAGAAACGTTTAACATCAGCGAAGAAATGCTAAAAGATTCGCCTCTCGATTATGATTTTTTGGTATTGCGCGGTTTTTCCGCGTATCAGTTGTCGCTGTCTCAGATAACCGAAGCGGACAAACAGGTATATATAGACATGAGCATCCGAGATTTGAGAAAAGCTTTGGTTGTCAAGAGCACCGATAAAGACGGGCTGATTTTTTATGTGCTTGGTAAGGCGTACTACTGTAAAGGAGCGAATTTTGCTGATCTAGCGGTAAAGTTTTTAGAACAATCAAAAAAAATTCAATGGGAGCAGGATCGTGCTATGGATATGTCTGAATGGCTGGGGCTTGCGTATGCCGCGCTTCACGACTATCCGAGCAGCGCAGACACCTTCACTGAAGCGCTCAATGTGCGGCAGCCGCCATCCGATCTTTTGCTTTTAGCAATAGCCCAGTCCTATATGCAATTTGACAGTGACATGGCTGTTTCTTACTTGAAACTATGTATAAACACATCAAAAGACTACAAAGCTGTCGTACAAGCGCGTCTGCTCCTCGGGAGGATTTTTGAGCAAGGCGACATTCAGGCCGCCAAAGAACAGTACACGGAGATTCTTACGAGCATAGGCGAGAATGCGGAGTCTCGCTATCGGCTTGGGGAAATCTACGCGAAAGAAAATGACCTCATACGAGCGCGCGCCGAATGGCGGAAGGCGATAAACGCCGACCCGACCCATGGACCGTCGCGAGAGAGATTGTCAATCAGATATTAAGGAGGAAATATGTTTGGAACGGTTTCGGAACTTGGCATTGATTTGGGAACATGCAATACGCTTATATATGTACGTGGAAAAGGCATCGTTCTTGATGAGCCGTCTGTTGTTGCGCTGGAACGCGGCACGAAGCGGGTGGTGGCCGTCGGTAAGGATGCGAAGAACATGCTTTGGAAAACGCCGGAAAACTACATCGCCACACGCCCCCTGCGCGACGGCGTCATCGCAGACCTGGACTCTTGTGAAAAAATGATGCGTTACTTCATATCAAAAGTGCTTCCACGCTACCGCTTCGTGAAGCCTCGTATGGTAATCGGAATACCTTCTTGCATTACCGAAGTCGAGCGCAGAGCTGTGGAAGAAAGCGCTCTGAAAGCAGGCGCAAAGGATGTCATCGTCATCAACGAAAGCCTCGCGGCCGCCATCGGCGCGGACATCCCCATCTGGGAGCCTGCCGGACATATGGTCTGCGACATCGGAGGAGGCACCACCGAAGTATCCGTCATTTCGCTCGGCGGTATGGTGAAGACCAACGCCATCAGAGTCGGCGGCGACGAATTCAATGAAGCCATCGTTAAAAAAGTCAAGGCCGACCACAACCTCAGCATAGGCGAAGGCATGGCGGAAAAAATTAAGATCGAAATCGGTAATGCGGTGCCAGACTCCAGTAACATGACTATGGAAGTGAACGGCATGAACTCGACATCCGGCCTCCCCGAAAGAATCATCCTCGAATCGGACCAGGTGCGGAAGGCGCTTCAGGAACCCATCAGCCAAATCATCGAGGAAATAAAACGTACCATGAGCGAGACGCCCCCGGAACTGGCCGCGGACATCGCGGAACGAGGCATCGTGATGACCGGCGGGGGTTCCCTCCTCAGAGGGCTTGCCAAACTGGTTACTCAAGAAACAGGCGTTACAGCCTTTGTTGCGGAAAATCCCCTCAACTGTGTGGCGCTTGGCGCTGGACAATATTCGGAATACGCCAGAAAATTCGATAACTCCCGACGTATCTACGCCGACTTAAACGGATGAATAAACGGGTATTCAAAGCGGAAAGAGCGGTCTTTTGCCTGCTCTTCTTCGTTTCTTTGTTGTTGCTTTTTTTCTCGACTCGCATTTTCGTAGCAAATTTTAAGGATGCCGGCTTGTCGTTCTTCTTAGGCGCCAGAAACGGCGTCCATAAAATTGCCGGAACCATATCTGATATGGCGCTTGCAATCAAGGAAATTGCGGTTCTGCGTGAAGAGTACGCGGAATTGACCGACCGCATAGCCCGCTATGAGGAACTCGAACGGAATGCCTCGGAAATCCTCTCGGAAAACCAACGGCTCCGCGAACAGCTCGACTTTGCGCGTACCGTTACCTACAAAAATATTCCCGTGAAAATCATAGGCAGGGACCCGGATAACCTTTTCTCGGCGCTTGTCATCAACAAAGGCGCACACAGCGGCGTGTCTGAGAATATGCCAGTCATCGCCTTCCAAAACGGGACCCAGGCGCTTGTCGGCAAGGTGATTAAGGCAGGCCTATTTGAAAGTATGGTGATGCCCCTTTTTGACCCGAGATCCTTTGTGGCGGCACGGTTCGCCTACTCCCGTTATGAAGGCATTGTCGGCGGACAAGGCGGTATTGACAAACCCCTGGTCATGCGCTTTATCCAAAAACGTGCCAGAAATGAACTCAACTTCGGGGATGTGGTGGTCTCAAGTGGTATGGGCGGCATCTATCCGCCAGATGTCAACATCGGGCGAGTAAGCAATATCCTCTACCAAGAGTCCGAAATCTCTATGCAGGTAGAGCTAGAACCGTCCGTTGACTTTTCCCGTCTGGAATACGTGTTTGTCGTGAACGGCAATAAAGAAAAAAATGATTAAAAACGTGTTATGGACGACTCTTTTCGCCCTTGCGGCCGCGATTCTGCAATCGTCTCTTTTTATGCGCCTTGCCGTATATCAGGCGGGCCCGGATATTGCTTTGGTGATTCTGGTTTTTTCCGCCTACTACAATGGTTCCATGACCGGACAGACAGCCGGTTTTCTATCAGGAATCCTGCTTGATTTCCTCTCCGCAGCTCCGCTGGGCCTTAACGCCCTCATACGTACCATCACGGGAGCCGTCTTCGGAGTTGTGAGAGGGTTCCTCATTCTGGACGCGGTATTTCTCCCCATGTTGCTCTGCGCGATCGGAACCCTCTTTAAGGCCCTGCTCTTGTTGCTGTTGCATGTCCTGTTTTCGGAAGAGGTGCGCGCCTATCCGCTTGCGGAACCAACCTTGATGGTCGAACTAGCCTTCAATACCCTCCTTGCCCCCTTTCTGTTCGCCTTCTTGAATCGATTTAAATCTCTGCTCGTGAAGGGAGAAAAATAGAATTATGGAAGAAAATCCACGTTCTTTGAGAAGAATCGCCATTATGAAACTCATCTTTATCGGTATTTTCGTTATCTACAGCTTGAAACTCTTCAGTATGCAAATTGTACAGGGCGATCAGTACCGTGCAAGGGCTCAAAACATAGTGAATAGCGTTACGATCATTCCTTCCCATCGAGGCGAAATCTATGACCGTAGTTTCACGGATCCGCTCGTATTGAATACGGACTCTTTCGCGGTGAGCATCACGCTCGACGAAATAGAAAAGGATAAAATTCCGGAAGTCATCGACAAGGTGGCGGAGATCATCAGCGTTCCTCGTGAGCAGATAGTCCATAAACTTCCGGAGTCGACGTACCTGTATCAGCCAGTGGATGTAGCGGCAAACGTGTCGTATACCGCGATAGCAGCTCTGGCGGAAAACGCGGATGTTCTGCCCGGCGTGTCCTGGCAGTCCAAGCCCATCCGCAATTACGCGAACATCGGCAGTCTGTCCCATATCATAGGTTATATGGGGGACATCACACAGGACGAAATCATTCTGCTCTATAACAAAGGCTATAAGCAGGGCGACATCATTGGCAAGGCGGGCATCGAAAAACAGTACGACGAACTCTTGAGGGGCAAGACCGGTAAGGAAACACGAACTGTTGATGTGCGCGGCAGGCAAATCTCCGAAGGAGAAATGCAACGGACAGCGCCTGAACCGGGCAAGAATCTCGTTCTGACCATAGACCGGCGGATCCAGACCCTGGCGGAAAAGGCGCTGGGTAACCGTATGGGAGCTGTGGTCGTCTTGAGACCCACAACCGGTGAAATTCTCGCCATGGTTTCCTATCCCTGGTATGACCCAAACCTGTTCAACCAAAGTGATATGGCTTCTCGTTACGTCGCCCTGGTAAACGACCCGAACAAGCCGCTTTTGAACCGCGCCATTCAATCCAATTATCCACCCGCATCTACATTCAAAATCGTTATGACGAGCGCCGTCTTACAGGAAAACGCCTTCTCGACAGAGCAAAAGGTGAACTGCGAAGGTGAATTCGAATACGGGGGCAGAACGTGGCGCTGTCACATTCGTAAGCCGGGACACGGCTGGCTCAACCTCCAAAACGCAATGGCGCAATCTTGCGACATCTACTACTGGATCGTGGGCAGAGACTATGTGGGCGCGGACCGCATCATCTCCTACGCCCAGGATTACGGATTCGGCAGCCTCACCAACATCGACCTCCCCGGCGAAATAGCCGGCTTCATTCCTACGCCTTTATGGAAGGACAGGCGATTTCACGAGCGATGGCTTGGAGGAGATACCATGAACATGTCAATCGGGCAGGGCTACACCTTGGTAACCCCCCTCCAAATGGCGAATATGGTTGCCATGACGGTGAACGACGGCATCATCTATACGCCGCATTTCCTAAAAGAAGTGAGAAACCCGCAGAGCGGCGATGTGGACGCCACCGTAAAGCCAACCATCCTCCATAAGAGCGATATAGCGCCCTGGGTTTTCAGAACGGTACGAAGCGATATGCGTGGAGTCATTACCAATGGAACCGCCCGCTACCCGTTGAACATAGGGTCCATAGACATCGCCGGTAAAACCGGCACCGGCGAAGTAGGACTTGAGGGACAGTGGCACTCATGGTTTGCTGCTTTCGCACCCTATGAAACCAATAATCCAGAAGAGCGCATCGTCGTGTCGGTCATCGTAGAGGCTGTCAACCAGTGGGAGTGGTGGGCGCCTTACGCTTCAGCTATTATCTTTCAAGGCGTGTTCGCCAATCAAATCTATGAAGACGCAGTCCAAACGCTCGGCTTCCAATACTTGGTACCCGCAACCGGACGAAGAGAATAGCAGGCGCCCCGCACCTTACAAGAAAGGAAAAAATGAAGTTAAAAGACGTTTTCAAGATAGATCTCTTTCTCTTGTTTACGAGTTTAAGCTTAACCACTATTGGTATACTGTTCATTTATTCTTCGGGCATAACGTCTATGGGCGTACAGAATTCGGACGAATGGTCGAGACAGATAGTCTGGGCAAGCATAGGCTTGGTTTTCATGATGGCGTTTGCTTTTATTGATTACAGGCGCCTGCGCGACTTCGTTGTCTACTTTTATCTCGGTAGTCTGGCGCTTCTTCTCTACACCTTTCTGTTTGGGAAACTAGTCAACGGAGCGCGTGCCTGGATAGGCATTGGATCTTTCGGAGTCCAACCCTCGGAATTCACAAAGATCACTACAATACTCTGTCTTGCCCGCTATTTGGAAGGCACGAAACGCAAGCCTGAGTCGTTTATCCGTTTCCTCGTCTCCTGCGTCATCGTCTTTGTCCCCATGCTGATAATCCTCGTTCAGCCTGATTTTGGAACCGCCCTGGTTTTTATCCCTATCCTCCTTACCATATGTTTCATCGCGGATATACGTCTGCGTTACATCGTCTTTTTGGCGCTGTGCATAGGCTTGACCGGTGTTCTGATGGTTCTACCCATATGGTTTACTTATATACGCGAGGACTCGTTTTCACCTATCATGTTACTGGTCAACTTAAAATTCATAGCGGCCGCGGTCGCGGCGCTCGGCAGTATCGGCGCAGTGGCCCTCGCTGGTTATCTCCTCTACCGTAAAGCCTACTTTTTCTGGATAGTCTACGTAATCGCCATCCTCGTCTTCGCATTGGGCGCATCCTTCGCATCGCACAAAGTACTAAAAAATTATCAAATCATGCGCCTGTCCGTGTTTCTGGATCCTAACATAGACCCGCAAGGCGCGGGCTGGAACATCATACAGTCTGTCATTGCCATAGGTTCAGGCGGATTGAACGGCAAGGGTTTCTTGCATGGCACCCAGAGTCACTACCGGTTCCTGCCAGAACAGAGCACAGACTTTATCTTCTCGATTTTTTCTGAAGAATGGGGCTTTATTGGCGGTATCGCGGTATTTACTTTCTTTCTTATAATATGCCTGCGTCTCGTGAAAATCATGCGGGTGAGCGCGGATATTTTTGGCGCGTCTATAGCCGCAGGCTTGTCCAGTATGTACTCCTTCCATTTCCTCGTCAATGTCGGCATGACGATGGGCATCATGCCGATAACCGGTATTCCTTTGACCTTTATGTCATACGGCGGCTCCGCCCTTCTCTCCGCTATGATAGGCTTGGGTTTGGCGCAAAGCATCTTCATCCGAAGGTTCGAACATTAATAGGCAAATGCACAGTCTGTTCACAGGCGCGGTTCATCCCTGTCCACAGGGGACAGACACGAATTACCGAGAGCGCAAGTCGGCGATTCTTAAAAACGTCCGTTTAACCCGCGAGGGTTCGATGGGTTTCCTTCAGTTGTTTACGTATGGGCAGTTTCTGGGGGCATTTTTCTTCGCAGAGACCACATTCGATACATGCAACAGCATCCTTGTATTTTCGCCAGGCCACTTTGCCGATTTGCCGATAGTTCTCTTTCGCATAGTCCGTGATTTTGTACACGCGGTGGTAGTTCATCAGAGTGAATATTTCAGGGATGTTGACCTCTTGAGGACAGGGCATACAATAACGGCAACCGGTACAGTAGAGACCCGCAAGCCGCTCATTCTCCTTGGTTTGCACGTCTACGTTTTGCTTCTCCTCGTCGGTCAAAGGCGCGGCGTTGCTCGCTATCGCCGCATTTTGCTCCACCATGTCAATGTTCTCCATGCCGGAAAGCGCAATGTTGACATGAGGGTTCGAGAACACGAACCGCAAAGCGATTTCTACAGAACTGTGAGATTTACCCGGTAACATAGCTTGAATAACGGAAGAGGGCGCTCCGAGTCTGCCGCCTCCTACGGGACCCATTACCACAACGCCTAATCCGTTTTCGCGAGCAAACGCCATACCCGCCTCGTTAGAACGGTCCAGTAGGTTGTACTGGCAAAGCAGAGAGTCGAACACGCCTTCTCCACGCTTGATGATTTCCACCATATTTTCCGTCTTGTCGTGGAAAGAAAAACTGATATGCTTTACAACACCCTGCTCCTTGAGTCGTTTCACCCTGTCCATCGGACCGTCGGGTGTACAAATCGAATGAACGAACGTATTAAGACTTATACCCCAGAAATGGTAAAAGTCAATATAGTCCGTGTCCAACTTCTTTAGCGAGGATTCGAGTCGCTTCTCGTAGTCATCGCCAGAGGCGTTTTCAATGGGGTTTTTTGTGGAAAGATAAACTTTGTCGCGGAACGGTTTGATTCCCATACCGGTAATGACTTCGCTTTGCTTGTCGCAATAGTACGGAGCGGTGTCAAAATAGTTCACGCCCAGCTCGTAGGCGCGCTGAATGACGGCTACGCCTTTCTCCACATCAAATACGGTCCTGCCATCCTTTTGAAAAGTTGGCAGCCTCATACAACCCATTCCCAAACGGGAAACTTTTATTCCGGTCCTGCCGAATTCAACATATTGCATAACCCATTATAATTCGGATCTTTAACATTGTCAATTATACTCAGTGTAAGACCATTTAATTTGGCACCGCCCTTAAAAATCCTCCTTGACTAAACGGCTGTTATTAGTATAATCTACATAATGATAGTTTCTATGATGCAGGTTATTTTTGAAATTCCTGATGTTGACAGCATAAAAGAGAAACGTCGAGTCATCCGCTCCATAAAGGACAAGTTACAGAAGCGCTTCCATATGAGCGCCGCGGAGGTGGATTTACAAGACTCGCTTTCCTTTGCCCAAATAGGTGCGGCCATGGTGTCAAATTCAAAGAAATTCGGCGAGTCTGTTATGAACAAGGCGTTTCAAATCATAGAGGACGAAACGCCGACGCGCGTCCAAGACGTGACGATTCATTCGGAAGAGTTTTAGGTACGGTTATGAGGAAATTGTTGTTATTTGCTGGGGTGATTCTTTGTTTGAGCGGATGTGTGAGCGTGAACGCTGATATTGCGGTAAAACCTAATGGGAGCGGTGTATTGGCTCTTGAATACCGTGTCCCGGAATCGCTCGACGGACTGGGAAAATTGGACGGTAACGAAATGTATCCGACCATTCCTGTAGGAAAGACGGACTTCGAGCGGAGTATTAAACGCATAGAAGGACTCAGTCTCGTTTCTTTTTCGGAAAAAGCCGAAAAGCGCGACCCTTCTTATGGCGCATATATGGTTACCACCGTCAAACTAAAATTTTTAACCCTAGACGCCTTGGTTCGGTTTCTGTCTGCGACAGGGCAAAGAGCCGTTTATTCCTTCAAGAATGGAATCAATAGGTTATCCTTGGTCGTATGGGAAAAATGGGAAGAAAACGAGAAAATTGATTCAGATTTGCTTGATCTTGCAGCCGCAGTTTCGGAAGGATGTCATTTCAGCCTGCGGTTTTCCGTTCCGCAAAATGCGGCGCAAATCCGCCTCGTTGACGTGGACGGGCAAGATGTGGACATAGGCGTGATCCGCGCGGACCGGGTAACGATTCCAATGCCCGCTCTCATCGTGGAAAAGAACGGCGTTCGATTGGAGATTCTCTGGTGATAAGCGTGTTTTGCTTTTTGTGGATACCTCTGTTTTTTCTTTTTTGGCAAAGCGTTTCACCGGGCAGAGCGGGCGCCGGCGGCGCGTGGGCTGTTATTTTAGGGAGCATCTTCGCGGTACTCATCTTTTTTTTCGGACCCTTCATAGAAGGAGAGGCGTTTGGGTTTTCACGATGGCTCGAAATATTCGTGGACTTGACGGGCGCGCCGGTTCTGCTGCCGATGGTCTTGTACGCGCTCTTCTTGTTGTTGCGGTTGGCAAAAGACCCGCATGGGTTTGCAAACTTCGCCCTTCTCTGGCTCATGCCGTGCGCCATAATGCGGGGCGTCGAATGGCTTAAAGAAGACGACCCCGGCCGACTCGTGTTAATCCCCCTGCTTTGGTGCGCACTCGCTATGGGCGTTTCCTTCTTCATTAGTCTTGCTTTACGTTTTGTCTCCAGACCTGGTAAGGTGTGGGGCAAGCTCATCGTCTGTCTTTTGTGCTTCGCTGGAATTCCGCTTCTCTCGTTCCTGACCACAACCGTGTATTGGGCGTTTTTCTCGCAAAAAACGTGGCTCGGCTTCGAACTGCTCATTCCCGCTCTTGTCCCACTTGTGTCCGCGGTCCTCTCTTCGCTGCTCAAAAATCCCGAACCCGCTCCACCCTAAGGCTTTCTTGCTTTTTTAGGTCTGAATCCGGACCTGAAACCAGTTCTTGAGACCGTCACACAGAGGATAATCAGAATACCAGTGATGAGCTTCAAGTCGTTGGCGGTCATATGGATGTAGTAGCCGTAGTTACGGGCGAGGTACATGAGGGAACGATAGAGGAGAGAGCCGAGCAATGCCCGTAGGGTGAGCACGCTGATTTTATTTGAACGGATAAGGAATTCGCCTATCATAAGAGAGGCAAGCCCGGAAACGATAGTGCCTGTGCCGAAGTTCACGTCTGCAAACCCCTGGTACATCGCCGCGTAAGCGCCGGCGATTCCCACAAGTCCATTCGACAGGCTGATGCCTATGGTTTTGATGACATCTGGGTTCATACCTTGGGAGATGACGAGTTGAGGATTCGCGCCCAATGCGCCCATTGACAGCCCAAAGTCTGTACGGAAGAAGATATCCAGTATTATTTTGATACCAAGAACGGACAAAAAACAGAAGACGACCAAGGCCCATGCCGTATGAATAGTTAAGCTCTGTCCCAAATCCGCGATTCTGGTGAACAGAGTCGAGGTCTTGAGCAGGGAGAGGTTCGCTCTGTTGGACATAACGCGCAGATTGATTGAGAACAGCATAGTCATAGTCAGAATACCAGAGAGTAAGTCAGGGATTTTGAGCTTGGTATGGATGAGAGCCGTTACCAGCCCGGCAAGCCCGCCCGCGAGAAAAGCCAACAGCAGAGCCGCACCCATGGGCAGTCCCTTAAGAATTGCGGCGGCCATAACCGCAGCCCCAAGCGGAAACGATCCGTCAACCGTCATATCCGCGAAATTCAGCACCCTGAAGGTGATAAACACCCCTAGCACCATGATGCCGTATATAAGTCCTTCTATTAAAATTCCTTCAAGCATGAATCTCCTCTGTCTTTATCGTAGAAGATTTATCGTTTTTATTCAAGTACATATACAGAGAAAATAGCTGCTTTATTGAACCATTGACCATGTTCCCTCAATAATAGCTTATCCTGTACGTGTCCAACGGCGCGAACCCAATACGGCGATACACGGATCGCGCCGATACGTTGGTTTTTTTGACAAAGAGACTCACTCCCATGCGCCCGGGCAACAACCCTTGAACAAAAACTGCGACCATGCGCGAAGCTATGCCCAGACCGCGAAATTCGGGTTTCACGTAAACCCCGCCGATTTGTGTCCAAGTCGAAGACGCCGCGTTGACATTCACCTTACCCACGATACGCCCGCTATACTCCGCAAGCAAAACCTGCCCGCCCCGAATAGACTGCTCAACGAACAAACGGCAAACCGCAGGAATAAAAACCGACTTCTCAGTCAGTACTTCTTCTTTTTCATAGCCTGCTTGCAATTCAAAGAGAGCGTCCGCGTCAGCTATACAGGGCGGACGTAAAACAAGTCCCGCGGGCCCAATATTGAGACTCTCTGCGGACGCCACGCGGTTTAAAACCATCAAGTCGTAAAACTCCCTTTGTTCCGGGAAAATGCCCAATCCGCCTATGGCTTTTTCCAAGAATTCGACATCTTCCGCTAAACCTTGAATCGCATGGAGAACTATTCTGTCAAGAGATCTCTTGAGGATTTTCTTTAAGTTTTTTAAATGTTCCAATTCGTCTTCTAATGACGGGCATGAGAAGACGAAAATCGGATAAAGCGTCTGCCCGCTCTGCACTAAAACGCCGCCTTTTCCCTGCTCTAAAACCCAGACGCGGTCACGCCCTGCTTTCATATTTTCAAAACGTGTATACGCAGATAATGAAGACGGCCCAAACTGCTCGAAGAGAGAAATAATATCATCTGATTTTCTCATAATGCGCCATCGAGCGTATCTCGTGTGCTGTTTATGTTCCATGGCGCAAACAGTATACACATTCAAAGAAACTCGGCCAATGTCTACCCATCTTCGAACCTTTCATATACCGATAAAGACCAGCCATTTCGAGAAAAGCGCCGCGCAGTTTATGATACCAAGCAGATTGAATGTGGCGATGACGAGACATATCGCAGAGAAAATAACGATGGGCCGCTTTACCAGAGGTTTTTTGCATACTATAGTTACAACAACGGGAATAAGCGCGAGAAACAGGAAAATCAACGCGGGAATGAGGCGGACACCGAATGTTCCAGCGTCCGCCCATTTTGCGAGTGCGTAACCGAGCTTGAAGAACAAGGCGTTTAGCAGGACAAAGCGTCCAAAAAACATGAATATCCCGATACCGACAACCAACACCCCGCTTATGACATGAAACACTGGAATTAAAGGTTTGAGTTTGGCGAGATATTTCAAGAATGTGCCCCAGAAGATTGCTGCAAGCATAAAAGGCGCGCCCAATCCCACAGAGTACGCCGTCAGGTAGGCGGCGGCTCGGGGCATTTGTTCGCTTTGGCTTGCCATAAGCAAGATGCCGCCTAAAATCGGTCCCACACACGGCGTCCACCCCGCGCCGAAGGCGATACCTGCGATAAAGGGTCCAACCCCAGCCGCGTCTTTTCTCTGCACAGAGAATTTTTTCTCATAATTGAGAAATGGAATGAAATTGAACAAGATCTGCAAACCCAACAAGATGACGAGAATGCCCGCGACCTTGTTGATGACGGCGATTATTCCTCCAAGGAAAACCATGAGTCCGTAAAGCAGAATACTTATGACGATAAAGACACAGGTAAAACCGAGAACAAAACTGATGGTAGAAAGAAGTATCGCGCGTTTTGAAATCTCTGATTGAGCGGTCGATTCGGCGTGTTTGAAACTATTACCGCTTATGAGTAATAGATAACTCGATACAAGCGGTAGAACGCACGGAGAAAGAAAGGAGAGCAAGCCTGCCGCAAACGCGGTAAAAATTGAAACATTACCGTCCATTGCTACTTTCCCAGCAAGGACTCAAACGCCGCAAAAACAGCCGGGGTATTCCAATTTTTACCCCCAACAGTAGCGGCGATGATATTGCTGTCCCGGTCTATGATAAACGTGGTTGGGATATATCCGGTGCTGTAGCTGCCGCTCGCGCTGCCGTCCGTATCAATGGCCACAGGAAACGTGAGTTTGTTGGCGTTTATAAAGTCCGCTACATCGTCCCTGTCTTCCATGAGGTCAACTGCGAGGAACTCAAGTCCCTTTCCCTTAAAGCGCTGGTAGAGCAACTCCATTGACGGCATTTCAGCGCGGCAGGGCGGGCACCATGTCGCCCAAAAGTTCAAAAACACGACCTTGCCGCGTAAACCGCCTAGCCTGACCCTATCCCCATTGAGCAAAGTCAGGCTAAAATCTGTGATTGAGCGCTTTTTCTCAAACAGCGTGATGCCTGCTCTTTTAAAAGCCGTTTGGATGTCCATATCATAAGACTGGGCGACCGCACAAAGACAAGGCATAAGCAAAATAACCGCAAGCGCGCATATTTTATGTAGTTTCATAGCATCTCCTTTTTACATTTTACCGCAATTCTATCCTACGGTAATTGAGTATAGCGTAAGTCGATTGTATTATGCAAGCCCAACCCCCTCCCCAGATAAAAATCCATAGGATTTTATGGCGGTTTTTGATAAAGGAGCTTGACAAATTCTTATCAATATTATAAAATATAAACTAAAATGATATAAAAAGGGTAATGTAAGACATGAAGTGCAAAAGAACACTAAACACAGTTAGCCATGCTCTCAAAGCGGGGAACGCGAACCTGCAAGACGGACAGTGGATAACAATGCCCATTAAGAAATCGTTTAACAGCCTTTCAGCCCCCCCCCCCCAGTATTAGTTATTTATTTACATCGGATATTTCTCACCCATACCAAGACGTGTTTATCCCGCGTCAGACGCTTCTACAGGCTTTTTCCCTGTTTGGGGATAAGTATAGAATTCTTTTTTAAGGAGGTATTTTGAGCGCTTATATTTCAGCTTCCGAAAAGCCGCCTTAACTAGAAGTTGTTCCGGCGGCGAATAACAACAAGAAGGTTCCGAGAGATATCGACTCGGCGATTATTCCGGGAGTAGGGGAGCGGGCATTCCGCTTTTCCATTGATGTAGACCGCGTTGCGGTCGTTGTAGATGAAACAGGTAAGCCGACTTTCTGGACGGGTAAAATACCAGCGTATTGGACGACCTGCTTCATAAAAGGAGATTTTTGTGCAAAAAAGACATTCAGGCAGCCGATTCCACGCTGCCATAAGTGCAAGTGTTATGTTTCTGTGCATAGCGCTCTTGGGCTTTACCGGGTGCGAAGAAGAACCCCCATTAACCGGTAATAATATTATCGAATTTAAAATCGGTAATAAGAGGGGTGCAATTAACCAAACGGATAAAACAATTTCCATAGTGGTAGAGTCCGGAACTGATTTAACCAATTTGGAGCCGGAGCTTATTATTTCATCAGGCGCTTCAGTGTATCCTGCATCGAAGGCAGCCGTTGATATTACCAGCCCTATTTCTTATACGGTTACGGCCGAAGATGGAACCAGTCAATCCTATCAAGTAACGGTAAGCTACCCGGCTAGCGCGACGGTGTTGAATTCCCTGGTAATAAAAGCGCCGCCGCTTAAAACCGTATACGAACTTTATGAATCTTTTGACCCTACTGGTCTTGCCGTCATAGGGTTCTATTCGGACGGCAACTCCAAAGAGGAAGCTCTGTACGAGCTTTCAGAACCGGATACCACTACCGAAGGAACCAAGTCCGTTGCAGTAAGTATCGGCAGTAACCAAGCCTCTTTCAACATTAAGGTTCGCGCAAGCAGACTGGAAGGCATAAGCATTGGCAAACTGCCCGATACGACACGTTATGAATATGGAACCACGGCTCTTGACACTACCGGCCTTGAGGTTATCGGGGTTTATTCGGACGGATCTGCTGAAACGGTGGACAGTCCGTCGGTATCCGGCTTCAACGGTTCAAAGGCGGGTGTTCAAGAGATACTGGTTTCTGTTAATGGAAAAACCGTGGTCTTTGAAGTTACGGTTCTCCCGCCAAAAGTGCTGGAATCCATAGCGATACTTGAGAAGCCGTATAAAGTTTTGTATATACCTGAAGAACAAGGACAATTTGAAGAACTGGATCGGTTATACGAGGATTTGATTAACGGACTCGTCGTTACCGGAGCCTATTCTGACGGCTCAACCACGATAGAAACACTTACACAGGACAATATCAGCGGATTTAATCCTGATAAGAGCGGTCCTCAGACACTTCGGATTACGGTAGGTGATCAGGCGGTAACCTTTATCGTGGATATTGTCAAATTGGACTACATCGAAGTAGCGGTAAAAGGCAAGACTCTTTATCTTTTGAATGAAGGGATTGATCTCAGCGGCTTTGTTGTAACCGGACATTATTCTGATGGTACTACTCGGCGTGAAATAATCACGGACGCTCATATCAGCGGTTTTGACAGTACCAAAGTCGGAGCGGGAAAAGAGGTAACGGTTACTGTGGGTAGGCAGAAAGCCTCTTTCACTGTGGATGTGTATGAAGAAACGGCTATCACCATCAATCTGGCAAGCGATTTACAGGTAGACGTATACGGACTGCCGGAAGCTTCGGAGGACAATCCCAATCAGGTGATATATTTGTCTCTGGGCAGGAAGGAAGGACTTTCGGACATGGTTGTTATCAGTACGACGAGTGATTTTAACGACATACGGTGGACTATAGATAATACGGACTATAGTACCGATAACATTATCGCCATAAGCGCCGAAGACTACACCTTCGGCGACCATGTCATCGGCTTTATCGGTAAGAGGGGCGGCGCGGCATATTCCAAGACGCTCAAATTCCACGTAACGCACTAAAGGAGGAGATTATGAGAAAAGCGATTCTAGCCATTTTAACGATATGCGGGCTTGTAGGGGTCTTGTTGGGCTGCTCAAACCCGCTTGGCAACCCGCAAGACGATGCGGCGACTGGGACCGTGCTGGTACAAGTCGCCGCGGTTGGCGCGGCGGACGCGTCGGCGCGCACGGTAGGACCGAGCGCGGCTGATTTTGCGGAATATAGACTGGTCTTTGCCCAAGATACGACCGTTATAGCGGAAGTAATGACGCAGGACGAAAACGGCAAGGCGTTTGACCTTAAACCCGGAACCTGGACCCTCACGGTAACCGGGTATATTGACGTTGACGGCGAGAAAAAGGCCGCGGTATCGGGAACGAGCGCGGTAACCATAGCCGCGGGAAGGACCGTCAGCGCCACAGTCAGCTTGAGCCAAAGCGTAACGGACACCTACGGCACGTTTGACTATTCTGCCATAGACTTTAGCGCGGTAGAGGCGGAGACGCTTACCGGCGCTACCTTGACGATTAGGCCCTCTGATCCGAATAGCGGAGTCGTTACTATTGATTTGTTTAACGAGAACAACAGCGGCGCCCTTGAACTTCCCGCAGGCATCTATACGGCGTTGGTCGAATTGACCAGTGGGCGTTCAATTACCATTAGCGGTTTTAACTATGCCTTAAACGCGTACCGTGAAGAGGCAATTTACATTTATCCGTACATGACCACCGCGTTACGGGTGGGGGAGTATGAGTTTTCCGAGACTGACTTCATCGCGGACCTGTACTTTACGGGAACCACGGTCATTGACGAGGATTCTACCGGGACAGATACCTATACGCCCAAGAGGGTGTTTATCATCAAGGCTGTTGACAATGAAGGGTACGTGATTGACAGTGATGTGCCTTTTGAAGAACGGCTCATAGCGGAAGCCGAAATTGACGAGGAGGGAAACTGGGAACTATACATCCCCTCCAACTCGATCGCCGATAAGATAAAGGCCCCGTTTTCCTCTCATGGTGAGTATCAGGACCTTAGCGGCTATCCCGTATTCTTTGCCTTTGAAATGCAATCCCAACAACACCCCGCGAACACGATGCAGAGTCGCTGGGTATGGCAAGAAATAGTCAATAAACACGGCAAGCGGGACATTGAACTGAAAGCTACAATCAGAAAGATTACGGTTCCTATTACATGGGGAACCGTGGAAGGCGGCAGCGCGGTACAAACCAACAGCGGATACGACGTTGTATACGTTGAA
>JAIRNA010000055.1 GCA_031258305.1 Treponema sp.
ATTAAACCCTCTTTATGAATAAAACCCGGTTTTCCGTCCTGCATAGTAAGAGATACTTCTGACGGAAATATTATTCCTCGAACAGCCAAGTTGAGAGATAGCGTTCGCCTGAGTCTGGAAGAATCGCGATGATGAATTTGCCCTTGTTTTCGGGTCGAAGGGCGATATTGAGAGCCGCTTCCAGAGCCGCTCCTGAGGAAATACCCACGAGGATACCCTCTTTTTTGGCTAGTTCGCGGGCGACTGCGCCGGCTTTTTCGTGGTCTGATTTGTAGATTTCATCCACAATTTTTGGGTTATAGACTTGAGGCACAAAACCCGCGCCTATTCCCTGAATCTTGTGAGGACTCGGCTGACCGCCAGAAAGCACCGGAGACGCAACTGGTTCCACTGCAACGATCTTGATGGATGGTTTCTTGGACTTGAGAAACTTGCCCGCTCCAGTGATGGTGCCGCCTGTGCCGACCCCTCCGACAATGATGTCAACTTTACCTTCGCTGTCATCCCAAATTTCGGGACCAGTTGTTTTCTCGTGAATCGCCGGATTCGCTGGATTGTTGAACTGCTGGGGAATGAAAGAATTCGGAATTTTCGCCGCAAGCTCCTCGGCTTTTGCTATCGCGCCTTTCATACCTTTAACGCCTTCGGTAAGTTCCAACTCAGCTCCGAGAGCTTTGAGCAGTTTCCGACGCTCGATACTCATGCTGTCCGGCATGGTCAAGATAACGCGGTAACCCTTCACCGCGCCCACGTAAGCCAAACCTATGCCTGTGTTGCCGCTTGTCGGCTCAATAATAGTCGAACCGGGCTTAAGCCTGCCATCTTCTTCCGCCGCCGAAATGAGCGACAGTGCAATACGGTCCTTCACGCTGGAAAGCGGATTGAAATTCTCCAACTTGACATATACCGTCGCCTCGCTTTTGTTCAATTTGTTAATTTTGACCAAAGGGGTCTTCCCTATAAGGTCCGTTATTTTTTCTACTCGCGCCATAATGGACTCCTTTATCCTACTAAATTTATAGGTATTATAAATAAAGAACAAAAAAATGTCAAGAGCGAATCGAAAAATTCCGTTTTATTCTGATAAAAACACGAAATAAACACCACTAATCATTTTTATTGTAGAAGACATTTATACTTGTTCCATGTCGACGCGAAGAAACGGTCTTATCCGATGATTTTTAACGAATACTCGTCAACTTCCATATATTTAAATGCGATTTTTAGGGACATTCACATAAGACTGCGGTATTAGACCCGCAGGGCGGGTCTGCGCGTAAACAGGCATGTTACGCGCAGTACTTGCCTTTCGGTGTATTTACCCTCTGATTTACTCGTGCAATTTCAGTGTCTCTTTTTTAATATTACGGTTCTATGTAATTTTCACGGCGTTCATCCAGGACTTTTTGGGCACCGGAGTTAAGCCAGTCCGCGATGCCTGCGTCGTAAACCCTGTCGAAGTCTGCAACCGGCGCAGTGATTGATTCGGTGTAGATTACTACACCTTTGTCTATCAAAGTCTGCTGTAAGGGACCAATAGCCGTGAGCGGTGCTTTAGTAGAGACGACGATGCCGGGACGCGCATTAGTCATAGCGATATTATAGGCATTGACAATGAGTTCCGGCGGCCATGAGTACCCATTTGCCAAGGCTTTAATATTTATCTCATCGCTCCCTAAAAACAGACCATTCATAGGCAGAGTATAGTCTATGTTTTGCGGACTGTTCTGAATCCATCCGTCAGACGCATTGGGGATGATCTTAGGCAAACCGTCAACCAAAGTATGGACGATTCCTTCAGGACCTGTTTGTATGAAGTGATAATTCTCATATTTAGAAAGCCAGTTGAGGTATCGCATCGCCGCTTCAGGTTGCTTAGACGCCACGGGAATAAAGTAGAACAAGCCTGCCGCGTCATAGGAGCTTTTGTGAGTGAGCCCATCAGAGCTTGTGGCGCAGTCAACCGGCACCATGTCTGCGGTCGGAACGTTTTTTCGTAAATCCGATAGAACTCCATTAGGCTCCCGGTATATGTCGTCCCACGATTGTGAGTAACTGCCCACGACTCCACTCTTGATGAGGTTGTACTGCGCGTCCGAACTGGACGTATAAAGCGGGAAATTCCTGTCAACAAGCCCTTCGTTGAAGAGCTTGTTGATGAAACGGACGCCTTCTTTATAGCCCGGTATGAGGAAGTTGCGTTCCGCAATCTGGTTGATCCACAGTTCCTTATTGCTGATATTCGGGTCTATGAAGGAGTCTATAATGTTTGCCGCTGTCCATCGGGCGTCGGTGGTCATGCTGAAGGGAACGACATTAGCTTTACCCACGTTGCCCGGGTCTTTTTCCTTAAATGCAACCAGCGCCTCGTACCACTCTTGGGTGGTTGACGGCAGGGGGAGTCCAAGGGCGTCGAGCCAGTCCTTGCGGATAAAGATGTTCCGCATAGCGACATTCATGCGGCGGCTTGGAATGAAATAGAGCTTGCCGGTGGTGTTATCGAGTTGGCGGCGAATCAGGTCCCGACCCGGAAGCGCATTGTCCGGCCCGAGAAAGTCTCTCAGATCTTTGAGGGTCGTGTCTACATAAGGGGCAAGGTCGAAGATACCGCCTTGTAGGGCCCAATTGTTGATATTATCAGCGCTGTATGTGTAACACACATCCGGCGGATTGCCCGCAGCCATCAGATTGATGAGGGCCTGGGTCTCTTCCCAACGAGGAACCGCGATAAATTTGACAATAATATTCTCGTCTTTCAGTAGCTTTTCCTGAATCCACTGTGTCCACTTATTGTTGGTCGGGTCTGTTTTCCCCCCATCAGTACCACGGTCGAATATTTCAACCGTTATCTCGATAGGCTTTCCCGTCTTGTCATCCGATGCGACTGTTTGTCGGTGGCATCCAATCATTACAATGACGACGCACAAAATCACTGCCGCCACTCCAAAAATTTTCTTCTTCATTCGTTTCTCCTTTGTTTCTTGGCGGGGAGTGGTTTTTTATAAGCAAATGAATAGTAATAGTTTCATATTCATTCACCAACAACCACCCTCCTCTCTCGTTATCCTTTCACCGCCCCAATGGTAACACCTGAAATGAAGTAGCGTTGGAGCCATGGGTACACGACCAAAATAGGCACCGTAGCAAACATAACGGCCGCGGCTTTCATACCGTCCCCTGTGGCAGGCGCCGCTCCAGATAAGCCTTCCTGTGTGGCGATTTCTATTGACGAAAGATTATTGATGATATTGTATAGTTTCAACTGTATAGGGTGATAGGCGGGCGCGGAGGTGAGGTAAAGCAGAGCGTCCGAAAAGCCGTTCCATCGTCCCACCGCATAGAACAGGGCGAGAGTCGCCAGTACAGGCATAGACAGAGGAAGATAGATGCGAGTAAGTACCGTGAATGGATTAGCCCCATCCAATTCCGCTGACTCGCGCAGACTATCCGGTACGCCGTAGAAGAAGCTCCGCAGAATTATCATGTTGAACACTGAAAGACAGTTCGGGATTATCAGCACAAGTGGATTATTCAGTAAGCCGAGGTTCTTTATCAAGAGGTAATTCGGAATAGTACCTGCGCTGAAATACATAGTAAAAATGATGATGATGTTGATTGCGGCTTTGCCCTTGAGTTTATCGTAAATGAGCGGGAAGGCGCAGAGAACCGTCATTACAAGGGAAACAACCGTACAGACGGCGGTTAGAAATACAGACCAAATCATAGAACGAGAAAAAGACTTATCTTGAAACACGAATTTGTAGGAGTCCAGCGTTGGATCAACTGGCAATACGGATACCCTACGATTGACGATAGCCATCGGGTCACTAAGAGAACGCGCCAACAAATTCAATATGGGAAAGAGGCATACGGATATCACCAGAAGACAAAAGACCCCGATGATGGTATCCCCAATTTTCCGTGAATATGATTTTACCATGGAAACTCCTTATTCATTACCAAATCCCCCGCTCCCCGGCTTTCTTTGCGATAGCATTTGCGGCGAGTAGGAAGATGACGCATACGAGAGATTGGAAAAGCCCTATGGCCGTTGTATAAGAGAACTGCATAGAACGGATACCTACGCGGTAGACCATAGTACTTATAACATCCGCGACCTGCATAACCGTGGGATTTGCCAGAGTGTAGGGGCGGTCGAATTCACTACCGAGTATACGGCCGAGGTTCATAATGAGAAGCACTACGATGGTAGAGCGTATACCGGGCAGGGTGACGTGCCAAATTTTCCGCAGGCGTCCTGCGCCGTCAACCTCGGCCGCCTCGTAAAGCTCCGGGTTTATGCTCGTAATTGCGGCAAGGTATATGATAGTTCCCCACCCCATCTCCTTCCACACGCCGAGTCCAACATATGTCGCTATCCAAAGATGATTCTCCATGAGGAAGTTGACAGGCTTAAATCCAAGTCTGGCAAGCATCATATTGATGACCCCACCGGACGGCGCGAAAAGCTGAAACGCCATACCGCTTATGATAATCCACGAAAGAAAGTGGGGTAGATACACAACAGTTTGAGTGAGTTTCTTGTAAGAGCGGATATGCAATTCGTTTAATAGAACTGCGAGGATAATCGGCGCTGGAAAGCCCACGATGAGGTCAAGGAAGTTTAGAACTAAAGTGTTACGGAGGGCGTTATAGAAGTCGCGGGAGGTGAAAGCCTCTTGAAACCATTTTAGTCCCACCCATGGAGAATCCCAGACACCCCGGAATATATTATAATCCTTAAAGGCAATAGCGATGTTTATCATGGGGAAATATCTGAAGACTAAAAAAAACACCATCGGGAGAATCAACATAGCGTAAAGCATCCACGTACGCTTGAAATAAGCCTTGCCGGCTTCTGAACGGTTTATTTGTGCCATATAGGATATTATTGCAGGCTTTAGAGATTCCACAATAGGATAAATTACATTTTCTTTGTAAAAAATAAAGACATTCGATAACGCTCATCGATGCGGCGTCTTCAGGCGGATAATTTACAACCGTAAATACCACCGGGCTTATCGACTTGAAAACTTTTAAGACTGTGGCAATACTGTTTTGAGTAGATGTCATGTTTTCTCAAATTCAATCAAAAATTTTTTGAATTTCTTCTTGACAGGCGTTGAATAACCTTTTATACTCTTTTTATAAACTAACCCATCCGGGCAAATTCCCGTGTATGGGTCTTTTTGGAGGCTTTATGGCAAAAGTAGAACTGAAAGGGATTGGCAAAATCTACGAAGGTGGCGTACGCGCTGTAGATAACGTCAATATCACTATTGAAGACAAAGAATTTGTCGTGTTGGTAGGACCATCTGGATGCGGAAAATCCACAACGCTCCGCATGGTCGCCGGTTTGGAGGACATTTCCGAAGGCGAACTCTACATTGACGGCGAACTGATGAATCAGACCCCGCCGAAGGACAGGAACATCGCTATGGTGTTTCAGAATTATGCCTTGTATCCGCACATGACTGTTTACGAAAACATGGCTTTCGGTCTTCGTATCAAGAAGGTCGACAAACAAGAAATCGACCGCCGGGTTCACGAGGCCGCGCGCGTTCTGGACATCGAAAACTTCCTTGAACGCAAGCCCAAGGCTCTGTCAGGCGGTCAGCGTCAGCGTGTCGCGGTAGGCCGCGCCATTGTTCGTAACCCCAAGGTCTTTCTGTTTGACGAACCCCTCTCTAACCTGGACGCGAAGCTCCGCGTTACTATGCGTAAGGAAATCGCCGAACTTCACCTTAAGCTCAACGCGACTATGATTTATGTTACCCACGACCAGGTGGAAGCTATGACTATGGCGAGTAAGATTGTGGTAATGAAGGACGGCAAGGTTCAGCAAATCGGAGCGCCGCTCACACTCTACAATTACCCGGTCAACAAATTTGTCGCGGGATTCATCGGCTCCCCGCCCATGAACTTTCTCGCGGTCAAAGTTGAAGAGCAAGGAGGTGGTATTGTACTTAAAGAAGGAACCTTTGAGATTCATCCTGCGCCAGACCATATTGACGCGCTGAGAAAATACGCTGGTAAGGAAATATTCTTTGGTATTCGTCCCGAAGACCTCATCTATGCGGAAAAAGCGGCTCCGCAAAACAACATAAGCCTTAAAATCAGCGTGGTTGAACCGCTTGGAGCGGACATTCACCTGTGGCTCACCACCGGCACGCAACCTTTGGTCGCGCGTACAGAAGCGCACTATACTTTCAAGGTCGGCGATACGGCTAACTTCATGCCCCGCCTCGAAAAAGCCCGCTATTTTGATAAGGAAACCGAACTTTCTATTGTGTCGACACCCCAGTAGTCGAATCGAAGAAAAAGTAAGCGTTATTCTTTCCCAAAAAGCCGCGAGAATCCTTCCGCGGCTTTTTTTACGCAAAAGCGCCGCCGCCGCCTTTAGGTATATGGAAGGTGCAAAAATTCGTATGGACGGACGATGGAAAACTGAGCCGCATAGTCTGCGCCCGCCGTGCCGAAAGGGCTACAAGATCTGCTTGCATACTCAACCAGATAACGATGCCCCAGAGTGAATGGATTGCAGTTCATAAAGCCAGATGGCGTTTCATTTAGAACCCGACCTCCGCGCAGCTCATTTGTATAGAGAGCGGGGGGGGGGGGCCATGTGCTCAAATAGCCCGACGGCTTTTATATCCTCGAATATTTTTTGCGCTATTAATCCATAACCTTTACCGTTAAAATGATGGTCGTCGGTAAATACTTCACCGTGGTTATGGGGACGCTGGAAAAGAGGAGTAGTGTAAATTCCTAAAACTCCATTTAGCTCATTTTTCGCCTTGCTCTTGATAAGTTGTTCGGTTAACCAATCTACCCTGCTGCAAAACAAGAGTATATCGCCCTCTTTGTACGTGATGGTTTCTGCGAGAGTAAAAATCCAGTCATATTTCAAACCATAGGAATTAGCGCAGTTCTGCACACAATACGGCAGCGCGTTATCATTGATTATGCGTTGCAAATTACTTTCTATCGTTTCACTGTCGCCGACATGGAGACCCGTAACAAGGCTATCGCCGAAAAAATATATGGTATTGCTATATTCTTCAGGCGTATCAGTTGTAACGCGCCTATGCGCGACGACATTCGCATATTTACTCTGAAAATCATGCATTAACCATACGCCGTTTTCATTCTTCGTTATTGTGTAAGACGCGTTACATACACAATCAATATATTCGTCATCGAAACCGTACTGCCGGTAAGAGAACGTCTTTGCTTTTTCACGCATTGTTTCGTCATCGATCATCAGTATATTTGGCATCTTCATGCCGTGCACGCGGTAAAATTCCTCAAGTTCGGAATGTTCTCCCGGTATTTGATGAACATACGGCGTAAAGAACACACCTACCCGTATACCGGGATTTTGTTCTTGTAACGCGACGATTTTGTTAATAAAGAAAGCGCGGGTATAACTCGCCTGAACAACCGCGTCAAACAGGAACAGCCTGCCGCATATAGTACGTACATAAGCAATTTCTTCCGCGTTCCATATCGTGGCCATAAAAACATTCGTAAACTCGCTTTTATCAACCATGTTAAGCGGACGCAATACCAATTCTTCAGCAGGGAAATTGGGGTGTGTTGACAATTTAATGGTACGGCTGGCGTTACTTGTGAGCGCGCTGAATTTTATACCAAGCCGCTCGCAAATCTGATAAACCAGTACGCCAAGTTCGTCAACGGCAAAAAAAGCTATCTTTACATTGGGTTTCAACAACCCGCGTTCTTCAAAATAAGTATACAGCGTGTACCCGGTACTTTCCGCCGTATAGTACATTTGCAAATATTTCAAATAATTGGACTCCATTCTCATTCTCCGATTTAGGGTTTCATTTTGTTTTTTCAAGGCGGTTATTTCAGAAGCCGATGCAGCCGCGTCTTTTGGCAAGGAACCGAAATATGCCGCGGGGAGGACTGACACGCGCATTTTTGCGGTTTTCAAGGTCCATTCCGCGGTGAAATTGGCTGTGGGGGCAAGCTTCTTCGCGTTTCTTGACAGGATGCAAAAGGCGAAGTCTTTCAAGATTCTTTCCGTGTTATTGGAAATATCAACTAGGAAATATTTCATTTTCTGTTGAACAAATTCCGTT
>JAIRNA010000075.1 GCA_031258305.1 Treponema sp.
GTTGGCGAACATTCCCACGCCATTGTTCCGGCGCGTTTTGCCCGCCATGGTCTTGCTTCGCCAGCCCTTATTCGGGCTGCTCAACCGTCGCGCGTACAGCCGGAACGTTATGCGCAATATAACGCCCTTTTTAAAAAATAAAAGAACGCTGTTCTTTAGTTGTTGATTTTCCCATCTGTAATTTATAATTCGGTTTAATTTCACCATTATTGTTTAAGCGGTCGATGATCATATCAAAATACAGTTTATGCAATTCACTTGAGATAAAATTACGTTTCAAACTTTTACAAAGCGATACTTCTTCTTTTGTTGCAGACTTTATGAGCATTTCAACCAGCGCAAGCGGAATTTGACATGAATGAAACGTTTTATCTCTCGAGACGTTTTTCACCAAATCAAAATACCACCATGAATACGGCATACGTCCTTTAGATCCGTTTGCAATATTCTGTTTTATACGACGGTCGGTTGGGTTTTGATACGGAACTGCGACTTGTTCTTTGTAAAAATTATTCTCTTTCGTTTTTGTAACGTGTAAGATAGAGCGGTGCGCGTTGGTGAATTTCTTGGGTGAATGTCCAACATTAGTATTGTAAATCCACACGTAATCAAAGACGTTATAGGCATTTTCATCAAGGTATTTCACACGCAAATAAGCGTTTTGTTTTGGATAATTTATCATAAATAAATTACCTTCAGGTTTTAAAACGCGCATACATTCTTTTACTAACTCGATATACCATAAAATATATTTGTCCCATTTCTGCGTGTATTTCTTCCCTGCATATTTAATCCCTACATTATAATCAGGATCTCCGTATACCATATCTATCGAATTATCCGGTATGCGTTTCAATGTTACAAAAACATCTTCATTAAAAACTTTATTTATAACGTCAATCATTCTCAAATATCCTTTTTCTCAAGCGATATTCTTTCTTTTTCATTAGTTTTATACTTGCCATCTCTAGGGGATTCTTGAAATTATAATTATACAAACGAATAGTTGTATTTTCACCGATATTGTGTTTCACGAGATAACAGGCGCGTAATTTCTTTTTTGGTCATAGAGCTGTTTACGATCATCGCCTCTTATTCTTCACTATCGAACACCACTCCGCCTATTCCTGATGGACGTACCGTTGTGCGGTATACCTTGATAGCGGACTTCTCGCGCTCAAGCTCCGGAAAATCGTAGACCGTTTCACCCACCGAGTCCACGCGCACTTCCGGCATACTGTAAGCGCCGATTTCCTTAATGAGACGTTCCTGGGCGCGCGGTAGATTCGCAGGGGCGCATACGTCGTTGACGCGCATCGCGCCGCTATACCCGATGTCCACCGGGCGTACCCCACGTGGAAAATCCCATACGCGCCCATAACCGAGTTTTCGTAGGTTCTCAAGCTTGATTGCTTCGTTGTTCTTTTTGACGAGACCGGAACGAATCGCCGGAATAAGCCAGAACAAGACAGAAAACACGAGCGGCACTGCGCCCAGCCCTATAACGATGATTGGTAAAGGATTTGTAGAGAATTTTTTTAAAAAATAATAGGTCATGCCGTAAAGGTAAGACGGTGCGGAATTAGTTACTTGTGAGAAGAGTTGGAGGACAGTCCTGCCGCCTCTATGCAATTCACGAACGGCGATTTCACCGTATTTTATGGCGTTGTATAAAAAATACCCACCGAAAAGTACATTCACCCCGTTGATGATGCTGAACCAAACATTCATGCTTTTCTTGTTTGACGAAAAAGCTTCCACGCGCTTCAGAAGGCTTGATCCACCGAAACTGTGGTCACGGACGTCAGAACGGAGGAGGAGGTCGTCAAAACGGTAGACTACCGTACCGTCATCTGTAGCTTCCGGACTACCATTGAATTCCGCACAGAAAGCCGTAATTGCGCCCTCCGCGTCAGAGGGCGGTAAGCCCGTAAGCATAATGTATTCCGTCAGAGAAATGACTCCCTTATTCGCCTGAATGTAGGCGATGACTGATTGACGCGACCGCGTTTCCCAGTCCGCGTTTGGATCCCCGTCCCCGAAAATAAAGGAAAAAATAGCTTTGTGTAAGGGACGTCCTGCCGGACGCGACTGCCTCCCGCGATAGTTCGGGTTCAATGACCTGGTGATTTCCGAGTAAAACCATATCCTGATGATGAGGTCGAAGATGCTGTGGGCGAGGAATAAACCGCCGCCACGAGAGTTGCGACTGTCAGAGTTAGACGATCCGCCACCGATGGAAATTACCAGAGTCGCAAGCGCCAAAAGCATAAACAGCGCAAAGTAGCCGACAAGCATCACCATTATCCAGACTTTAAAAAGCCATGCAGTGAATATTTTCAGCCCTTTACCGAGTTTCTCGGAGAATTTTCGCAGAAAAACGCTAAAACCACGGTATTTACTCTTGAAACCGCGGGGAAATGAGTATAAAACTTCACCCGATTCGGTAACCTGGAGCCGCCCTGCGTATTCATCGGCAACGGCAGGCGCCAATTCTTTCACTTTTGCAAGTGAAAGAGCCGTTTTTGCGGCGATATCCGCAACTGTCGCTCCGCCTCTCTGCCGTTTAAAGGCGTTTGTTATGACGGTGTAAGCTTCCTTGTCTTTTATATTCCGCTTCATTTTCCCTCCCAATCCCCTTTCAAAATCTCCGCGAGAGTTATTGCCTCAAAAAAATTGTTTAATAGAGCATCGGCTCTTTCCCAAACCGCATGGCTCAAACATCGCTCTATTCTAGAACAACTTTCTATGTGTTTTTCGCAGATGTCGGTGCCTAGGTTTTCACCGGATGCTTTCAATATATCCTTAAGCGTAATTTTATCAGGCGTTTTTGCAAAGTAAAATCCCCCGCCAGGTCCTCTCACTGAGGCTACAATACCGGCCTTTCTCAGTCTGAAGAATATTTGCTCCAGAAATACTGGAGAAATACTTTCATGCCGGGATAGGCAGTTGATTGAGACAGGCTCGCCATTCGTCCCCAATCCAGCCAAAGCCAATGTAGCCCGTAACGCATAACGCCCTTTCGTGGTTATCTTCATAGTAAGTTCCTATTCTTTAATCTTGACTTGTATTATAATATTATTTTTATAATATGTCTAGTGAATTTTAGAGAGCTAAGGATGGTGAACAAAGATAACGAGCGAGGAGGTTTATTATGAAAGAAATCCTTTGTATTGTCTGCCCCAATGGGTGCGAAATGTCGATAGACGATGACGGCTTTATCAGCGGTAACCTTTGCGGCCGCGGCGCCGACTTCGCAAAAGTGGAAATAACGCGCCCTATGCGGACGCTCACGACCACGGTCAAGACCATGTTCTTGTCCGCACCGGTAGTGTCCGTGCGTACAGACAGCGAGATTCCCAAGGCAAATATCCCCGATGTTATGCGGTTTCTCAACAGCCTGACCATCGACAAAAAGCTTGGCGTGGGGGATGCTGTCGCTGAAAATGTCTTGGGTTTGAACAGCAATGTTATTGTCACCGGCGCGTTTTAGAACAAACGCCTCAACGAGGCGGTCTTTGGTGGTTTTCACAACACCATACCCAATTTTAATTAGCCGCTGACGGCATAAAGTTACGGCTGTTTTCCAATATACGCTAGGATACCGCCGTCAACGTAAAGAATGTGACCATTCACGAAGTCAGACGCCGATGAAGCCAAGAAGACAGCGGGTCCCTTGAGGTCATCTGTGGTTCCCCATCGAGCGGCCGGGGTTTTTGCAATGATGAATTGGTCAAAAGGGTGTCGGCTTCCGTCAGACTGCCTTTCACGCAGAGGCGCTGTCTGTGGAGTTTCGATATAGCCAGGTCCTATACCATTGCATTGTATGTTGTATGCGCCGTATTCGCTGGCGATGTTGCGGGTGAGCATCTTTAAGCCGCCCTTTGCTGCGGCGTAGGCGCTGACCGTTTCTCGCCCAAGCTCGCTCATCATGCTGCAAATATTGATGATTTTACCGCCGCCTTTCTTTATCATTCCGGGAATAACGGCTTTGGACACGATAAACGGAGCGTTAAGATCGACATCTACAACCTTTCGAAAATCCTCTACAGACATTTCCGTCATGGGGATACGCTTAATGATGCCCGCGTTGTTGACGAGGATGTCCACCACACCGACATCCCGTTCTATCTTGGCGACTGTTTCTTTCACCGCGTTTTCATCAGTAACATCGCAGACATAGCCACGCGATAATACGCCATCCTCTTTGTACGCCGCGAGTCCCTTATCAACTTGCGTCTGTCCAATGTCGTTAAACACGATGTTCGCCCCGGCTCCAGCTAACGCCTTCGCAATGGCAAACCCAATGCCATAAGACGCGCCTGTAACCCAAGCGGTCTTACCTTGTAAAGAAAACTGATTGTTCATGGTATTTCCTTTATTTTAAATCCGTTGTTTGGACGTTGTCCATGTCGTCAAAGTCCTGATTTTCACCTGCCATTGCCCAAATAAAGGTATAGGACGATGTACCAACACCCGAATGAATCGACCAAGACGGCGAAATCACCGCTTGCTCATTGGTGAGAACGAGATGACGGGTCTCCTGTGGATCACCATGCATATGAAACACCACCGCGTCTGGACCCATGTCAAAATAAACGTAAACCTCCATTCTGCGTTCATGGGTGTGACACGGCATGGTGTTCCAAACCGAACCATCCTCTAAAACAGTCATGCCCATTACAAGTTGGCAACTTTCGCATACTGCGGGATGAACATATTGGTAAATAGTTCTGATGTTTACCGTTGACTTGCCGCCCAATTTGCGGGGATTGGCTTTCTCTCTGGGGATGAAGACTGTCGGGTAGGTCTTGTGCGCAGGACTACTGGCAAGGTAAAATTTCGGATTTTTAACCGCCTTGAAAATGATGTCTTTCACGCTTTTCCCTATGTAGAGACCGTCCCCTTTTTTCATAGGGTAAACGATTCCATCCACGCTCACCGAACCTTCTCCAGCGATGCAGATGACCCCGAGTTCGCGACGTTCAAGGAAGGTCGCCGATGCGAATTCTTTACCGCCTTCAAGCCGAAGTTCCTTTTCGACGGGCATTACCCCGCCGAAAACCATACGATCAACATGCGTGTAACAGAGGTTGATTTCATTTTCAATAAAAACTTTATCAAAAAGAAAACGTTCCCGCAATCTTTTAGTATCATAACACCGAGCCTCTTCCGGATGCTCCGCATACCTGATGTCGAGTTTCATATTTTCTTTACTCCTTTGCTAATATTAAACTTAAAACAAGAGAGGAAATTCGGGGAAATTATTGTATTTTTCTGTTTTTCCAAATAGTTCAGGGTAGCAGTGAATTTCAAGAGCGCCAATTAGCTTATCCACTTCACTCCCTATTTTCTCTTTGGGTGTAGATTCCTTTCTAATCTCTTCTATACGATATTATTATGGGCGATACAAGAATCGAACTTGTGACCTCCAGCGTGTCATACTGGCGCTCTAACCAACTGAGCTAACCGCCCTTTACTCTAACGGCATCTCTACAATCTTATACCGTTAGAGTATCTAAAAACAAAAATTTGTCAATGCTTTACGTACGTTCACGGATAACAACGTTGATTTCTATCGTTCCGTTACCATTACCATTTTGCGTACCTAACTTCATGGGAACGATAAGAGCTTCCACATCAAGATTGTTTGAGATTTCCATATTCTCACCTGTAAAGAGGACAGGGGGGGTTAAGTCAAACTTGAATCCTAAATCATGAAGTTTGGTAACTGCCTGAGCCGTTATCATATTCGCAAGCTCTGTGATAGTAGCTTTGACCATTTCGTCAATGGTATCAAACTCTTCGCCGTTCATACATCCCGCCACAAACAAAGCTGTTGACTTGTTCATATCGAAGAGAACGCGCCCCTCTACATCACCGGCCAGTCCTACCAACGCCGCAACTCCCATAATCGACATATTTGAAGGCTTCAAATAAAGGTCGCCGCGTTTAACATCAATTTCCGGTCCGCCCATCATATTAAGAACCTCTCTCAGAACGTTAAACGCCGCTTCGACAAAGGGGTTAATGTACTCGACTCTCATAAATACTCCTTCTAAATTATTATATTATCAATATTAGTTTCTACTCGTTTCGCATAAACACTGGAACAGGCGCCTTGCTGATGGCTCGCCACTCGTCATTTAACGTTTCATTCTGTCCCATAATGATAATTCCCGTATTCTTGAGCTTTTCCTTGAAAATTTCGACCAATTTTTTCTGATCTTGAGTCTTTATGAAAGACAGAAGGTCACGCACAAGAATAATGTCCAAATACGGCACTGTGGCTTCATTTAAAACATCATGGTATTCAAAAACAATGGAGTCTTTGATAGTCGAATTGAATGTGTAACCATTCCGCCCGCTGACCATAAAAGACCGACAATATTCAGGTACCTCTTCCAAGTCAAACGTCATATTCGGTGCGTTTGATATGACCATGATGTCGTTGTCGTTTGCCCAAATCTTGATACGGGCATTCGGATAGCGCAATTTGAGTATACATGCAAACGAGAAAGATTCATAGCCTTTCCCGCAACCCGGATTCCATACTTGAATGCTGTTCGACGGCATATCAGGTAGAACACTTTTCACTAAGTTCGCGTATTCCTCATCCCAGAAGATGCCTTCACATGGCGAATAGAAACCATCAAGGAATTCGTCCGCATCATTCGCATTTTTAAGTTGCAAATCCGAAGCGGGTCTTGTCGCTGACCAATCGATAAAACGCTGATGTACCCATGCGTCATTTATGGGACCTGCTTGGAAACGCTTAAGTGCCATAAGCGACTCTTTTATGAATCCAATATCCGTATCTGTCACGGATGCTTTTTGCTCCACGGTCTGCACCGAACTCGGAGACGGCACAAAGTTGTCAGCGGTATTCTCCTGAATCGGTATCCTCGTCTTATTCTTAGCATCTTCATTCTGCGAAAAAATACGCACTACGTCAAGTATAACGTAGAGATTTCCTTCTTTTTCTACAACGCCGCTTATGTACTTGATGTTGATATCTCCGAAAATCGGATGAGGCGGCTGAACGGTCGATGAGTTAATACTCACCACTTTGTCGATTTTATCAACAACGGTACCATAAACTCGCTCATCAATGCGAAGAATAAGCATATTTTCAAGCCCATCTCCCTTCTTCTCTTGAGGAAGATGAAAAAATAAACGCAAGTCAATAATAGGGATGATGTCGCCACGGAGGTTATAGACCCCCCGTATAAAGGAAGCGGCATTCGGCACATACGTGAATTTGTCGGCCTTGGCTATTTCTTTGACATTCATAATGTCAATGCCATAATCTTTCCCTCCAAGCGAAAAAGTGATGATTTTGAAGTCAACGGACTCGACTCGCTCTTTTTGCGCCTGAAAATCCGCGTTTACCTTTGCCAAGTCTTTTATTTCCACCATATTTTCCTCTCTTTAATTATCGCATCGAAGCTTCACGGAGCTGACGCTGTTCCATTTCCTTACGTAAACCAAGTTCCAAAAGCTGACTCACGTCGATGATGAGGGACACGGACCCATCGCCCAATATAGAAGCGCCCGCGATACCCGGCGAATTGGTAAACTGATCGCGCAGTGGTTTGATGACCACATCTTCCTCGCCAATCAGACTGTCCACCATAAAGCCCATCTTTTTTTCCGCGGTTCCCACGATGACGATGAAATTATATTCTTGTTTCTCCTCAGTTTTTATACCGAAAAGACGGTTAAGACGAAGCAGGGAAACAACGTCATTACGTATATTGAACACCTCGTAGTTGTCAATCATCTTGATGTCTTCGGGTTTGATACGCAGGCTCTCGATGACACTCGTGATGGGTATGGAGTAGATTTCTGTTCCCACTCGCACGAGGAGTCCCTGAATAATAGCCAAGGTGAGGGGCAGTTTAATGGTAAAGGTTGTGCCTTTACCCCGCTCGGAGCTGACCGTTACGGTGCCGTTGAGCTTTTCAATTGAACGTCGCACCACATCCAAACCGACGCCCCGTCCCGATATGGCGGTAATGGTCTTCGCGGTCGAAAAACCAGGCTCAAAAATAAGATTAAAAGCTTCCACATCGGTTAAAATCTTGTTCGGGTTAATAATACCTTTTTCTATAGATTTCGCCTTGACGGACTCAACATCAATACCCTTGCCATCGTCACCTATCTCAATGACAATCATATTACCTTCGTTGGTAGCTTTAAGGAGGACCATGCCTTCTTCGGGCTTGCCAGCGGCTTTGCGTTCCTCCGCCGATTCGATACCATGGTCAACCGAGTTGCGTACCGAGTGCATAATAGGGTCAAGCAGGTCTTCAACGACCGACTTGTCAAGCTCGGTCTCCTCTCCTTCAATAACCAAGTTGATTTTTTTGTTGAGCGACTTGGACAGGTCACGGACAAGACGAGGAAACCGACTGAAAATTTGACTAATCGGCACCATGCGGATACGCATAACGCCTTCCTGAAGCTCACCGGTGATACGTCCCAAGTTTTGGGACGTTGCGCGGAACTTACTCACGTTGTTCTTCACCGCCGCTTCGAAGCCGTCAAACAGAGAGAGAATGTCACCATATTCTTCACCCATCTCTTTGCGTATGTCCTTGATTGACCTACCGCCTTGTACACCATCTAAGTAGTTGGGCAGGCTGTCAAATAGGTTCTTGATTTTCTCGCGGTAAGTAACTTCAAGAGAATGAAGATTCGTAAGAAGATCGTTGAACTGATTGTTTATCTGATTGAACGTAGCTTTTGTAATGACAGTTTCAGATACGAGGTTCAGGAGATCATCTATACGCTTAGAATCTACGCGTAGAATGGCGCCTGCTTCCTTACCAGCTTTCTTCGCGTCCGAACCCGCAGATGCCGTAACAGGCGCGGGCTGAACCGGTGGCGCTACCGCCGCAACAGGAGAAGTAACCGGTGGAACCGATACCGGTTTAACCGCCGATGGTGCTGACGCTTGAGGCGCGGCATCTTCTTTAGCTTTAAGGTCGTCTATATTGACAACATCCGCATCTATGCTGACATCCGGCAGAACGACATGGCGTTTCAGTACCGCCGGTTCCAAAGTACTTGCCACATAGTAATCAACACTGGAGAAGAAATTGTCTTCGTATAATTGTTCAAAATCAGGAATAGTCTTGAGAATAGCGCCGTCGCTCTTGAGCGACGCGTAAATCTGAATACCACCAACCGTCTTCATCATGCTGTTCTCGTCAAATTTCACCGTGATGCGGTAGATTGGCGTACTGGCATCAACAGCTTCATGCAACTCGAAGATGTCTTCTTCAGAAAGGCTAGAAAACTTTTTAGTTACGACGGGCTGTGTAACAACCTTTTTTGGTACGGGTACCGTCGCGGCAACCGGTTTCGGCTTTGTTATTCCCTTTTTGCTTTTGGCGCCAGCTGGTAGAAGAACCGACAAACGTCCTTCTATTTCGGAAGTATCCTTCTGATACACAGCGCCATTCATACGCTGTTCAAGCATCGCTTTAATAACGTCAATGGCGGCAAGTAAAGTATCAATTACATCCTCGCTCACAGAAAGCTGTTCAGAGCGGATGGCATCAAGCACATCTTCAACCATGTGAGTGAAATGAGATAACTCCATCATCTCCACAGTCGCTGACCCACCTTTTAAGGTGTGAGCCGCCCTGAATATCTCATCAACGGCGTCTTTATTTCCGCCTTCATTTTCGAGAACCAGAACATTCTGTTCCAGCATATCAACCTGCATCTGGGCTTCGCTAAAGAAATCTTTGAGGAGTTCCTCATTATTTGGATCAAGATAATCACTCATACTTCTATAAGTATTATACATAATTCGTTTAACGTCAAGTGGGTAATGTCAAAAAAATGATAAAATATCAAAAATTTAGGTGAAAAATGAATCTTATGGAAAAATATTTTTATGAGAGACTCCAAAAATTTACCTTTAAAAAATTCGCTAAAATGAGTCGGATGGATCCGGCAGACAGTATAAGAATCACAAGAGGATTTTTAACCGCAAAAGACACAAAGAGTCTTGAGAGCTATCCGCTTCAATTCCTTAAAAGGGCTATGCCTAAATAACATTAGCTTTGGGGAAAGCGATAAAAGCGCAGGAAAAATAGAGTAGCCCCAACTACGAAATTTGTAGTTTCTCAAAATGCACCAGAGTTTGCAAAAACGGTTTGTCAGGAATGAACCGCCTCAACTCCCCAACGGCGGGCTTCCCAAGCAACTCTTTCTTTCCTTTTGTTTCGTGCCGCAACCTTTGTTGTGCGGGATGAAGTCCTGTAATGCCGCTTCCAATACCGACACTCTCCCCTGTAAGCCTGTCAAGACAAAGACGATTACTGTATTATACTTGTTAAAAACACAAATGCAGGTCCAAATCAGTGGTTTATAAAATTCACAATAATATTGCGGTTGTCCAAGAGGGAGCTCAGAGACAGGTTCGCGTGCAGACGCTCGATGATTTGGGCGAAAAGTTTGGTTATGTTGACGTTGATGTACCATTCACGCTCCAGTTCTTGATAGATGGCATTTGTACCGATGATGCGATAGAAAAGCCCGTTTCTGTACGCCTCGTCGAAGTAGTCGATAGCGTTTCCTGAAAACAAAGGCAGGCTTATTGCCGCAATCACCTTGCCCGCGTTTTGCTCCTTCAAGAATTTCATGGCTTTGAGCAGAGTACCGCCCGTTCCAAGCATATCGTCAGCCATAAAAACGGTCTTACCCGAAACGTCCCCCAAGAGATTTATCTCCGCGATATTGGAGTCGAGAGCGTTTTTGGCGACTTTTGAGTAATCACGCTCCTTATAGAGCAAGGCGAGCGGCTTCTTGAGAGCCGTTGCGTAGAATTTATTGCGGTCAACCGCGCCGGTGTCCGGAGAGACCACCACAAAGTCATCGTTCAGCGCGCCGGGCAGTTGGGTCAGGGCGCGGATGATTTGGTAACTGGCGTGGAGATTTTCGAGGATCATCGCATGGAAAGAGTTGCCGATTTCCCGTGAGTGTATGTCCAGCGTGATGATGCGGTCCACACCGAGGAATTCGAGCTGTTGCCCCAGACGGCTTGCGGTCAAGCCTTCCCGCCCCTTTTTTTTGTGCTGGCGTGAATATGGGTAAATGGGCAGAACTAGCGTGATTCTGCCCGCGCTTGCCTGTTTTACCGCGTCTACGGTAACGAAAAGCGTCATCAAGTGGTCGTTGATAGACAATGTTTTTTTGCCGTCGCCGTTAAAACGCACTGGGAAATGATTTTCCACGTCTTGGAATATGAATACGTCCTTACCCCGTATGGACTCCAGAATTTCCGCTTTGACTTCGCCGTTTGCGAACATAGTGAAATTGACCGGAACCTTTATGTGGGAAGATCGGAATGTATTGATGTCGTCATTCGAGGAGGGAACAGAACCGGATACATCATTTATGAAGTTGATTTTATTGATAACGGACAAAGGCTCACTATCGAAACGCTCAGACAGTTTGGCTACGGTTTTCTCGAACCGGTGATGGAAACATTGTTTCAAGTGAAACGCCACCTCATCGGCAAAAATTTCTCCGCCCGGACAGGCAATTACTGCAAGATTGTTTGAAGAATAATCCACAATGTCGATACTCTAACATAAAGAGAATTTTTTGACAAGGAGAATCAGGCACTTTTCAGAGAAGTTTTGCAAACATCGGCGTTTTGCGAGTTCGACGAGGCTTTGCGGTGATGCGGGAAATTTTTTCAGTATTTATTGTGAATTTATCGTTTTTCCCATTGACTTTAATTGATTGTTTGTGATATAAATAAAAATGGAGGCGCCGATCGGCGGTAGCCCCATAACTTCAATTTATAAGGAGAAAGAAATGGCTCAGGCAAGCAGAGGCGGAAGTAAAAACTCTCGTACAACTGTCAATAAGCAGAAATTTTTCTGTTCGTGCGGTGGAGAGATTCAGTTGAAACAAATAGCCCAGAGCGGCAAGGTGAGGACTATAGCCGAATGTGGGAATTGTAAGCGTGTGGAACGTCGTCCTTCGGATTTCAACTGAAAGTAATTTGAAAAAGGAGAAACATTTGGCAATAAAACATAGTTCCGCTGAAAAGCGGCATAGGCAGAGCGAAGAACGCCGTATAAGGAACAAGTCGGCTAAAAGCGCTATAAAAACCAGTGTAAAGAAATTCACGGTTTCCATTCAGAACAAAGACGCAGGCGCGGCGGAAGCGAACTTGAAAGAAACTATCAAAAAGCTTGATACCGCGGCGGGCAAGGGTATTCTCCATAAGAATACCGCGGCGCGTAAGAAATCAAGGATACAAAAACTATTCAATATGCTTAAAATGGCTCAGTAACAGGTTTTTATGACAAAGAAAAAAAAATACACAAAAGCAGAAATTCTCAAGTCTATTTCCACAGAGACAGGCTTAAAGCAAGACCAAATACGGTGTATCACTGATATTTTCATTCGTGAAATCAAAACGGCTCTTACTGAAAGTAAAACCATTGAACTTCGCGGATTTGGCACCTTTGAAATAAAGGTCAGAAAAGGTCGGGCTAAAGCTCACAATCCCAGAACCGGAGAAATCGTCTCGGTGCAGGACCATGGTATCGCCGTTTTTAGACCTGGACGCGAGTTAAAGCAGTCGGTGTGGGGTATTACTTCTCTCGAAAAATGAGAATCAATCTCGAACGTCTCGTTGCTGTTCTTCTAGGATCCGTTCTTTTCGCGCTCTCGTTCCCCAACCCTGTTTTCGTAGAAGGGCTTCCTTTTCTCGCATGGATCGCCTTGGCGCCGATTTTTTGGCTTATAGCCAGGACCGGTGCCAGGGCATGTGTATTTTGGGGAGCGATCTACGGTTTCACGGCTTACAGCCTCTTTAACTATTGGCTCACCGCATTTCACCCGCTGGCCGGCATTATAGTGGGAATCGTTTACCTCGTTTACTTTGCGATTCTCTTCCCGCTATTGAAGACTGCGGTCATCCTCTTTCCAAAACACGGCTATCTCTTCCAAGGGGCATTGTGGGTGTGTTTTGAATACGTCCGGACCTTGGGGTTTCTGGGCTACTCTTACGGCATCATCGGCTATTCCCAGTGGAAGGTACTGCCAGTCATACAAATAGCTGACGTTTTCGGTGTATGGGGTGTGTCTGCGCTGGTCGCGTTTCCGTCCGTATGGCTGTCTGCGGTATTTGCGAGGCAAAAGGCTGGAGAAAGATTCATCGTTAAAAGGCTTATCCCTTCAAACGAAAACTCCGCTTCCCTCCTTATCTCCCTGGCTGTATGGCTTGTCGTCCTTGTCGCCGCTTTTGTCTACAGTTTTGCGGCGCGGGTTGACTATACGGATGCGCGGTTCGTGCGTGTGGCGATGGTTCAACAGAATGACGACCCCTGGATAGGCGGCGTTGCCCAATACCGCAAGAATTTTGAGAAACTGAAACGCCTTTCGGACGAAGCGCTGGCGCAAAAGCCGGACCTGGTTGTATGGTCGGAAACCGCGTTCGTGCCGCGTATCTATTGGCACAAAACCTACCGCGACGACGAAACTTCCTGGCTATTGGTGAAGGATTTGCTGGACTATCTACAGGTGCAGACCGTTCCCTTCGTGATTGGCAATGATGACGCAAGGCGCGAACCTGACAAGAATCCCAATGCGGCTGAGAAATACCGTGTGGACTACAATGGCGTACTTGTTTTTCAAGACGGCGAAATCATCGACCAGTACCGCAAGGTACACCTCGTCCCATTGACCGAATACTTCCCGTATCGAAAGCAGTTGCCCTTTGTTTACAACATTTTGGAAAAGGCGAATACTCACTTTTGGGAAAAGGGAGACAGTATCACCGTTTTTGGCGTAAACACCGGCCGCGGCGCCGTTAAGTTTTCAACGCCTATTTGCTTTGAGGATACGTTTGGCTATCTATCGCGGGATTTCACACGGAATGGAGCGGAGTTGATTGTCAACCTTTCAAATGACGCATGGTCAAAGAGTCTTTCCGCACAAATGCAACACCTCTCGATGGCGGTCTTCCGTTCCGTGGAGAATCGGCGTTCAATGACCCGCGCTACCGCGTCCGGTCAAACATGCGCCATAGACCCAAACGGCAAAATTCTCGCTATGGCGGAGCCTTTCACTGAAACACACATCACCGCGTCTGTGCCCCTGTCGTCAAGAGTTTCCTTCTATACGAGGCATGGGGACTGGCTTCCCCGCGTCTTTCTCGGAATAGTCGGTATTCTCTTTCTATGGGGAATCGTCCGCACGTTATTGAAAAAATGGCAAAAAACGCCCTGATTCAGACCCTGTTGGAATTACATGGGAACCCCCGCGCCTGCGTGTACACGGAACCGCTGTGGGGGCTTTCAATGAACCTTTGTCTATCCTACGCCTCGGTTTATATGCTGGCTATCGGCTTGAAAGATACGGAAGTCGGCTTCATAGCAACGGTCTATATGCTTTCACAAGTAGTCTTCGCGTTCTTGAGCGGTCCCATCACCGATAAACTCGGCAGGCGTGCGACGACTGCGGTCTTTGACTTTCTCGCGTGGAGCGTTCCCTGCCTTATCTGGATTAAAGCCGAAAACTTCTGGTTTTTCTTCATTGCCGCGCTATTCAACGGTGCAATGAAGGTTTCCACTAATTCGTGGGACTGCCTTATGGTCGAAGACGCCGAAAGATCGCAAATCACGAAGATATACTCGCTCGTCATCGTGAGCGGGCAACTCTCGGCGCTTTTTGCGCCCATTGCGTCCGTTCTGGTATCACGTCTCACGCTGGTACCGGCCGTCAGAATCCTCTATTGCAACGCCTTTATCGTCATGGGACTCAAAATCGGCTTGCTCTACTTCTTCTCGCGGGAAACCCGTACTGGACTCATACGGCGGCGGGAAACCAAGGGACAAAGTGTGTTTGCACTCACTCGCGATTACGGCGCGGTTTTGAAAATCATACTCTCTTCACGTGGTTCTATCTTTTCGCTTATCGTTACGGCATTGGTCGGCGCGGTCGGCATGATCAACATCACTTTTTGGCAAATCATCGTTAACAAGAAACTGCTCATACCAGACGCCCAGCTTCCACTCTTCCCTATGTTCCGCTCCATACTCGCCATTGCCTTTCTTTTCTTTGTCATACCTCATCTCATAAAAAAGTCGCTTAAAACGCCGCTTGTCCTCGGTTTCGCCTCCTACATTCTGGGACAGACCATTCTGGTACTCGCGCCCGCGAGAACGCCGCTCACCTACGCTATGCTGTGTTTGTCTCTTGTGTTTGACGGTTTCGGTTCAGGCGCGCTCGCCATGCTGGCTGAATCGCTCGTGGCCCTGCATATCAACGCGGCGGAACGCGCCCGTGTCGCGGCGATTCAGCTTATGGTCATTATGTTCGCCACAGCGCCTTTTGGTTGGATAGGAGGGATTCTCTCCGATGTTTCAAGAAGCCTCCCTTTTGTTCTCAATACAGTCCTCTTATCCTTTGGCATTGCGGCAACAGTAATATTCTATAGAAAAGAACGTGGTTGACAG
>JAIRNA010000101.1 GCA_031258305.1 Treponema sp.
AATGTATCTAATAATTCTTCACGTTTTTTAATATCTTTTGTATCATTTATCTCTTCAAGCACAACACGGGAAATATAGGGTACAACTTTATTAGGAACAATTACTGTTTCAAAAAACAATTCTGTATCTTTCCGATAATCAGGTAAATCATCAACTATCAAAAAATTTATTATGCTCGTATCTAAATATACTTTTAAGTCCTTCATTTTATTCAAAAACTCCAATGTTTTATTTATATATCATAAATTTCCTTTAGTCAAGGCTTTTTTAACACCTTTATGTATTATTTTTTATACAATATTTTAGGGGTATTGCGCCTAACTTGATATATCCGCCGTACTTTTGCATTATCGGTTACGGCGGATTGCGTAGGCATCTGCATCATACAAATGCGGTCCGCAATAATTCTCGTGTATACGCTTCTTTAGGGTTTTGCAGAATTTCCCATGATGGACCAGACTCGACCACCTTGCCCGCTTTCATAATCAAAATATCGTGACACAAAAGCCGCACTATTCGCAGGTCGTGACTTATGAAAATATAGGAAAGTCCACGCCGCCGTTGCAAATCCCTCAGTAGATTCACTACTTGGAACTGAATACTTCGGTCGAGACTGGATGTTGGCTCGTCGAGTAGAAGAATATCAGGCTCAAGCACGAGGCTCCGCGCCAAGGCGATACGCTGTCTCTGTCCACCGGAAAACTCGTGCGGGTAGCGGGACAAAAACGCCTCATCATCCAAACCCACTTCTCGTAACGCCGCAAGCACGCGGGAACGGCGTTCCTCTTTTACACCGATCAGCAGACCCTCACCGACAATGTTCTCAACAGTCATTCGTGGGCTGAGGGAACCATAGGGATCTTGGAAAATGATTTGCATAGAACGACGGAGGGGACGGATCTTATCTTCATTTAAATTTTGTATCTCGACTCCATTGACGCGGATGACACCGCTACTTTTTTCCAACTTAAGCAGGGCCCTGCCCAGCGTGGTTTTGCCGGAACCGGACTCGCCCACGATGCCGAGCGTCTGTCCCCTGCGGAGGGTGAAATCAACTTCGTCAACCGCTCTAACAAAACCGGTCACACGACGAAAGAAGCCCTTTTTTATGGGGAAATACACACGCACACCTTTGACTTCCGCGATAATCGGCATTGATGGGTCGGGTCTCGGGCTTTCTGCGTAACTATCCGCCTCGACGAGTCGTTTTGTATAATCCTCTTTCGGTGCGGCGAAAATCTGTGCGCACGCGCCGGTCTCGACGATGCAGCCGTCTTTCATCACAGCGACCCGGTCCGCCATACGTCGCACGATACCGAGGTCATGGGTGATAAAAAGCACCGCCATGCCGAGTTCTTTTTGCAGAGTCTTAATCAGGCTGAGTATCTGCGCCTGAATGGTGACATCCAGAGCGGTGGTCGGCTCGTCCGCGATGAGGAGTTTTGGTTTGTTGAGGAGAGCGAGGGCAATCATCACTCGCTGGCGTTCCCCGCCAGAAAGTTCGTGCGGATAAGCCGCGAGACGTTTTTCCACATCCCTGAGTCCCACACGAGAAAGCCAATCGAGAGAAGCGGTACGCGCCGCTCTTTTTGACAGCCCTTGATGCAGAAAAAGCGACTCGGCGAGCTGTTTTTCTATGGAGTGGAGTGGGTTGAGACTAGTCATAGGCTCCTGAAAAATCATACCTACATCTCTTCCTCGAATAGTGCATAATTCCGCAGCCTTCATAGACATAACGTTTTTCCCCTCAAAGAGGATTTCGCCAGAGTACCGTATATCCAAGAGTCGGAGAATCGCCTGACTGCTCACGGTTTTGCCGCTACCAGACTCACCGACAAGGGCAAAGGTTTCATGTTCGTCAATGAAGAAATCTATACCATGAACGACTTCTTTAGAGCCGTCTTTTCCAAATGCGGCGCGGAAGCCGCGGAATTCAACGAGATGTTTCATTACCCACCGCCTCCTCCAGAAATCCCTTAGCCTTGAGCAGTTCCGCGTTGAGAATACCACCGCCGGCCGCGCCGCGCACTGTGTTGTGGGACAGTCCCACGAAACGGATGTCAAAGACCGGGCATGGGCGGATGCGTCCTACCGTGACCGCCATCGCCTTATCCGCGTCCCTGTCTTTGCGAGGCTGGGGACGATTGTCCTCTTCTCGTGTGATAATTGGATGAGCGGGAGCGAATGGCAGGTTCAATTCTTGCGGGAGTGCGATAAAATTCGCCCAAATGCGCTTTATTTCAGCTATCGGCGGTTTTTTAGCTCCGAATTCTATGCTCACGCAGGCCATGTGTCCATCAACTACCGGTACGCGGTTACAGTGCGCAGCTATGATCGGCGCGTCCGCCGACTTTATGACGCCATTTTCCACGGTTCCCAGTATCTTCAATGGCTCAAGCTCGGATTTTTCCTCTTCGCCGCCGATGAACGGCACGATATTGTCGATGACATCGAGGCTGGCGACTCCAGGATAGCCCGATCCGGAAACCGCCTGCATAGTAGTAACGACAGCCCGTTTTATTTCAAAACCCGCCTTGATGAGCGCGTAGAACGGCGTTATGTAACTCTGGATGGAACAGTTTGGCTTGACTGCTATGAAGCCTTTTTCAAAACCGCGGTTTTTCTGTTGAAAGGGGATGATGTCCGTGTGGTGCGGGTTTACTTCAGCTATGAGCATAGGAACATCCGGCGTAGAACGATGCGCCGAAGCATTAGAGATAACCGGGACGCCTGCCTTCGCATAAGCTTCCTCTAAGTCGCGGATTTCATTTTTACCCATTTCTAATGCGGAAAACACGAAGGCGCATTGTCCTGCATTATGCGCCTCAAGCGCCGCGAAAACATCGTTGGCGTTATGAACAGTGAGAGCGCCTACTGCGTCCGTGTAAATTTTGGCGAGTTGCCAACGGTCCGCGACCGCCTCTTTATATTTTTTACCTGCGCTTCGAGGTGATGCGGCGACAAACCGCACTTCGAACCATGGATGTTCGCTTAACAGACTGATATAGTTTTGCCCAACCATACCGGTCGCGCCTAAAACGCCGACTGGAATTTTCATATTCACCCTTTCCGGCCGTAAACGTGCCACTCGGGGAGCGTTCGATAGCCGATTGGAATATATTACAATAATTAAGGAAAAAACGTCAAGGGAGGTTTCGTCCATCCATAATAGGGGCATGGGATAGACAGGATGGGTGTTTCGGTGATACTTTTCCGCGTCGAACGCTGTTTGGAATATTGACAAAAAGAAAAAAAACGGTTACTATGACAAAAACGCGACACTAGCTCACGCGGATAGAGCAACTGCCTTCTAAGCAGTAGGTAGGGGGTTCGAGTCCCTCGTGTCGCAGTCTTCATTTTACCAACCACCTTGCCTATGCCCAAAGGCATAGGGCATAGGCAAATTACCTTCCCAAAATCCGTTTCACCTCGGCGAATACTTCCTCCTCAGTGGGAAGTACACCGCCCGAATGTCCTAAAAGGTGAACAGAAGGTTGAGGCGTACCGGGTTTGCGCTCCAAAAGCGACAGCTTCACGTCCTCGATAAACTGTCCCAGACTCATCTCTACGACCAAAAATGGCTTGCCCGATTCAGCAATCTCGGCAAGTTCCTTGTAGGGGAAGGGCCAAAGCGTAATGGGGCGGAACAACCCTAGCTTGATGCCTTCCTTTTCGGCACGTTTTTTCGCGCCGAGTGCTATACGCGCCGATGTACCGTAGGCGGCGAGGGTCAAATCCGCGCCGTCAGTGTCAATCGATTCAAAACGGATTTCCGCGGACTTAATCGTTTCGTAACGGGCGAATCGCGCCGTTGTCTTTGCCTCCAAATTTTCCGGCACAAGGTCAATTGAAGTGATGTGCCGCGCCGTTGTACGCGCTTCGTCCGACATTCTGCCCGCAGTCCAGTCCCGCAAAGGCAAGTCGGCAATGTCCCGTTCCGGCGGAAGAACCACCCCCTCCATCATTTGCCCCAACATTCCGTCCGCCAGCACAATGACTGGAATCCGGTATTTGTCAGCCAAGTCAAAGGCGAGGTAGGTCAAATCAGCACATTCTTGTACGCTTTTCGGGGCAAGTACGATGCAGTAATAGTCTCCGTGACCGCCGCCCCGCGTGGATTGGAAATAGTCAGCCTGACTCGGCGCGATGGAGCCAAGTCCAGGACCGCCGCGCACCACGTTGACCATGACAAGCGGAATATCCGCGCCGGCCGCGTAAGAGATGCCTTCCTGTTTAAGGCTGATGCCTGGGCTTGACGATGATGTCATGGATCGCGCGCCGGCCGCGGACGCTCCGTAAACCATGTTGATTGCCGCAACTTCGCTTTCCGCCTGTATGAATACCCGCCCTCTGTCGAGCATATTCTTTGCCATATATGCAATCAACTCGTTCTGCGGCGTTATAGGATACCCGAAATACGCGCTGCATCCGGCCCGAATAGCGGCTTCGGCAATAGCTTCATTACCTTTCATCAATTTTTTTTCTTCCATAATTATATTACCTCTTCAAACACAGCGATACACACATCTGGACAAACCACGTAACAGTTCCCGCAAGCTATGCACTTCTCCATATGTGACGCGATGACCGGATACGTTCCTGTAGAATTAATAGCGGCGTCTTTTCCTAAAACTTTCACCGGACAAGCGCGGATGCACAGGTAACAGCCTTTACACAGTTCACGGTCGATCTCAATTTTTCCTTTCTTTGCCATAGAAACCTCTTTCATTTTGAGTATAAGAAATTGACTTAAATTGTTCAAGTACATAGTTACCGTGTATTCTGAAAAATTCCTCTTGAATATTTTAAAGATTACGGTATAATTATTCCTATGAAAGTAAGACCTGTTTTATTGTTGCCTGTTTTGCTGGTAAGTTCGTGTTCTATGAGCAAAATGGCTCTACGGTCGGACAATCCTGAGTTCATCGGGAAATTCATACCTGGCGTCATTGAAAAAGGCGAGAAAAAACTCGCCAAAACGCCGGACGACACGGCGCTTGCCCTTGAAACTGGTTCCTTTTACGTGATGTACGCTAATGCCTTTGTGCAGGGACCCGCTGAAATGTTCCCGGTAGAGCGATACGAGGAAAAAGAAGCCAAGCTCGCTGAGGCGAAGACCCTTTACCTCAAAGGAGTCGCCATCCTCGACCGAGCGCTTGAGAAAAAGTATCCCGGATTCAACGAAATTTATACAGTAGATACTGAGAAAAAAGTCACGATTCTGACGCAAATGAAGGCGGATGACGTGCCGTTCCTCTATTGGAAAGTGGGCGGTACGCTTTCGGCTTATGCTTTGAACCCGTTTGATTTTGAATTGGGGCAAAAAATTCCCGTTCTCAAAGCCATAATTGACCGTGCTTACGAGCTTGATTCAGATTTCAATATGGGCGCGATAGACGACTTTTACGTGATTTTCTACGCCTCTATGCCGGACGCTCTCGGCGGAGACAAAACTAAGGTTCCCGAACACTTTAGGCTTGCCGTGGAAAAATCCGGCGGACAGCTTGCTGGTCCATTCGTGTCTTATGCCCAGTCAGTCACCATACCGAATCAGGACTATGCCGCTTTTCAGGAGAATTTGGGTAGGGCGCTCGCCATTGACGTAAACAAAGACAAGGATAACCGCCTCGTAAACACCATAAACCAGCGCAAAGCGCAATATTTGCTCGACAACGCGGTTCTCTTCTTCGCAGAAGCAGGCGGTGATACCGATTGGACTGACGATAGGGAAGGGTCCGATGACGAGGAATGGTTTGATGATGAAGAGTCAACGAATACGAATTTGCCTACGGCAACACAATTAACGCGAATGGTTTATTCGTGGTAATTCGATGGACTCTTCTATAAAAATACATCTCGGAGGAAAAGAGAATGAAAAAAATTGCGATCGTATTATGCGCATTGCTGACTGTGATGACGCCGATTTTCGCGCAAAGCGGGAAAAAAATCACTATAAAATTGGCGTCTCTGGTGCCGGAAGGTACGGATTGGGGCAAAGCCTTGAACCGTATGGCAAAAGAATTGAGTGAAGTTACCAACGGACAGGTTCAACTTATCGTTTACCACAACGGATCCCAAGGCTCCAATGAATCCGACATTTTGCGAAAGCTCAAGGGCAACCAAATACAAGCGGCCGTTTTCACATCAATGGGAATGGCGCTGATAAGCCCGGAGATAATGACGTTAAGTACGCCATTTCTTATTCGGAACGACCGGGAACTCAACATGGTACTGTCCGCGGTGAAGCCTGACCTCGAATCGAAAATACAGAGAAGCGGTTACATTTCGCTTGCCTGGGCGAAGTCGGGATGGATACGCATCTTTTCCAAAGCTCCGATTCTTGTCCCCGATGATCTAAAGAAACAGAAACTGGGGACGAGCAACGACACGTCTGCAATGAATCAGGCGTTCAAGGCAATGGGGTACCAGCTTGTTCCTGTTGACTTTAACAGTGTGATTCCATCTTTACAAAGCGGCATGATTGATGCGATTTACCAGAGTCCAGCCGCGGCCGCAGGTTACCAGTTATTCGGCATCGCCAAAAATATGACCTCCTTCAACATAGCGCCGTTTATGGGCGGCATCGTGATGAACCGTACGGCGTGGCGTAACATTCCCGACCAATATAAACCTAAATTGTTGGAAATCTGCAAGCAAAAGGAAAGGGAAATCTCTAACGCCATAGACCAAATAGAAATGAGTGCAATAAAAATCATGTCAAACAACGGACTCGTCATAAACAACATCACGCCGATGCAGGAACAACTCTGGTTCGCGGATGTGGAGAAAGCCACACCCGGTTTGCTCAAAGACGGCGTATTCAACAAGCCGCTTTACCTGAAAATAAAAGGGCTGTTGGGAAGATAAAGCTGTAGGTTACTTAAATTAAAGGACAATTATGGGAAAAATTGAAAAGACGCTTCGGACGGAAAATCCCGAAAACCGGATGTTCCGTCTGCTGTGTCTCGTTGAGGAAACCATCTGTTATTTTTCACTCGTATGTCTGGCGTTGTTTCCATCGCTGGGCGCTCTTGCGCGACTCTACTACACCAATGTAGCGAACGGACCTGCCCTGTTGGTGGATATCGCGGCAATATTTTCAGAAATGGGCGCGACTGATATACTTACCCACCTTTTACTGGTCGCTGGACTTTTTGCGGGTATGTTGACGACGAAAAACAAGAATCACCTCGCCATAAGCATCATCCAAAATTTCACCGAAGAAAAGATTCGACAGCCCATCGCCGTGTGGTCCGGGTTATTGTCGTCTTTCATTTCGACCATTATCGCGTGGTGCGCGATTTCTTTCATAAAAATATGGCTTGACGGGCGGCTCGTGGGCTTCATTCCTGACGTTGTATTCGCCTCGGCCATTCCGCTCGGTTACGGCGTGATGGCAATCCGCTTCGCCCTGCAAATGCCGATAAGCGGCAAGGCGCGGATTCTGTCTTTCTCCGCGATAATCGCCGGATCCCTCGCGTCATTTCCCCTCATAGCCAAAATCATCTGGGGTTTTGACACGTCGGATGCGGTCTACGCAATCACTGACACCTTTACCGCAATAGCTTCGTTTATCAAAATACCGACCATCGTTATCCTTCTTGTGTCCGCGCTTGCGGGTGTTCCCCTGTTTGCGGCAATAGGCGGGCTTGCCCTCATTCTGCTTGCCGCGGCAGGCGGCGAATTGGATGTCACCGCAAATCAAATCTATGCCACGCTCACGAGCGACAGTTTCATCGCCATTCCGCTTTTCACGCTGACTGGATTCTTCCTTTCGGAAAGTAAGGCGGGAACGCGACTGGTTGCTACATTCAAAGCCCTATTCAGTTGGCTCCCGGGTGGCATGATAATAGCAACGGTTGTTATCTGCGCCTTTTTCACCACATTCACCGGCGCGTCCGGCGTTACTATTCTGGCGCTTGGTGGTATCCTGTTGACCATCCTTAATGATGTTAAATATAAAGAAAAATTCTCTATCGGTTTGTTGACTTCGGTAGGGAGCATCGGCTTGCTCTTTCCACCGAGTATCCCCATCATCCTCGTGGGCGTTGCCACTCAGACGAATATTCTCCACGTATTTTTGGGCGGCATCATTCCGGGTCTTATCCTCGTCATAACGGTCGTCGTGTTTGGAATCTTCGCGTCCATCAAAACGAAGATTCCGGTGGAAAAATTCAGTCTAAAGAAAACAGCCGCCGCACTACGGAACGCGGTTTTCGAGATTCTACTCCCCTTCATCCTCATAATTGGCTACTTTTCCGGGGTGCTGTCTCTGGTGGAAATTGGCGCGGTCGCTGTTCTTTACGTGTTCATCGTGGAGGTACTGATTCACCGTGACATAGCTTTAAAAAATACGGTGAAAGTGATCCGAAAAGCTGTACCGATAATCGGCGGTATTCTGTCTATTCTTGCCTTGTCCCAGTCCTTGTCCTACTACATCGTTGATACTCAAGCACCGGAAAACTTCGCCCACTGGATGCAATCCGCGGTTCATTCAAAATACCTGTTCCTCCTCTTGTTGAACCTTGCTCTGCTTGTCGTTGGCTGTCTGATGGATATTTTCTCTGCTATCCTGATTGTTTTGCCACTCATCACGCCGCTTGGCGCGGCTTACGGCATAGACCCAGTGCATCTAGGCATCATCTTTATCACAAATCTCGAACTCGGTTTCCTCACCCCGCCGGTGGGTATGAACCTCTTCCTCGCGTCATACCGATTTGAGAAGCCTTTCACCATCATCTGTCGCTATGTCCTGCCGTTCTTGCTCATTCAGCTCGCGGTGGTTCTGCTCGTTACCTATGCGCCGTGGTTATCTACCTTCCTGCCGAGATTGATTAGCGGCTCTTAAGGGTTTTAGCGTCTTGCAAAAGAGCGTCTCTCGCCTATCGTAAAAGTGAGAGACGCTTAATTAATCACTATCAACAAGCACAACATTCAAATTATCTATCTAGGAACGGGCGTCTATTGCGATTTATAATTCTCCCTATTGATAAATCTCTACAGTTATGGTATATTTATGATTAAAATGAATTTCACGGAACTAAACTTAAACGCGGCTTTGCAAAAAGGCATCGCCGAATGTGGTTACACTGTTTGTACCTCGGTTCAGGAACAGGTACTGAATCAGGCTTTTACCGGACAAGACCTCTATGTCCAATCCCAGACAGGCACGGGCAAAACTGCGGCTTTTTTGACCGTCATCTTTCAACGGCTTCTCTCAGAGACGCTTCTTCATGGGAAAAAGGCGCTCATCATGGCGCCGACACGGGAGCTCGCCGTGCAAATAGAGGATGAAGCCCAAAGGATAGGTAAGTATCTACCTTTTAAGACCGGTAGTTTTTTCGGCGGCGTAGGATACGGGGAACAGCAAGCTATCCTCAAGAATAATGTTCAAATTATGGTTGGGACGCCGGGGCGCGTCATTGATTTGAACCAGTCGGGTGCTATGAATCTTATAGACATAGCTTTCTTGGTCATAGATGAAGCTGACCGTATGTTCGACATGGGCTTTTATCCGGATTTGCGGAAACTCCTTAAAGTCGTGCCGCCGGTCGACAAGCGGCAGACTATGCTTTTCAGCGCCACCCTCAACACGTACATCAAGAATTTGGCGTGGGAATACACGAAGGATCCCATTGAAATAGAGATTCAACCTGAAATCAAAACCGTAGCTCAGGTTCAGCAAGTGCTTTACCATGTGCCTTCCGAAGACAAGCTGAAACTCCTCCTTGGTGTGTTAGAGCGTGAGAATCCCGAAAGCGCCATTATATTCTGTAACACCAAGAAATACACGGAAATTTTGGCACGACGACTCTCCGCCAATGGCTACAAGTGCGAGTACATCATCGGCGACCTTCCCCAGCCCAAGCGTCTTAAAATAATTGAGGGTATTAAGGAGGGAAAAATCCGTTACCTCACGGCGACCGATGTCGCGGCGCGAGGGCTTGATATCGAGGACCTGTCTATGGTGGTCAATTACGACTTACCCGTCGAAGCCGAAAACTATATCCATCGTATTGGCAGAACCGCGCGTGCGGGCAAGAGAGGTAAAGCTGTTACCTTTGCGAGTGAACAAGATGTTTACGAGCTTGCAGATATCGAAAAGTACATCGAGCAAAAGATACCATCCGAGATCGCAAACAAAGACCTCTACGCGGAAGATAAAACTGCGGAGCGGCGTGCCAGTCAAGCCCAGCGTGAACAGAGTATTGAGAAAACGAAAAAAAACGAGAAAACTTCAGACGCGGTACTCAAAACACGCACGCTCCAAACACGGGGAAAAACTGTCCTTTCGTCTAAAACGCAGAAAAGCAAGCCCGCGCCCAAGGCGGAGCATATGAGCGGCGCTCGCAAAGCGCCTCCCACGCCAAATGTAGACCTTTCAGCCTTTTCTTTTGAGGAGCGTATGGTGTATTATAAGGAAAAATATGGTCCAAACAAAAAGGCTCAAAAGTCAGGGAGGCAGCGGCGTCAGACAGGAAAAAACGCTGAACGAAACAAGAGGTTGGATTCTGCTCAAAAGATTCTCTCCAACAAGCAGAAGCCGACAGCCTCGACAGGCGCGGGTGACGAGAATGCCCACCGTTTCCCTCAACAGCGTCCACCTATAACCGACTCTCATAAAACAATCGCAGGGTCAACACACACCGTAGCGGCGCATGTTGTTCTTAAAGATTCCTCCAATGGGTCAGCAACAACTACGCGTGGAAAAGCCGAGAAACAAGGGTTGATTGCGAGGATTTTCGGGTTTTTTAGGAAAAAGTAGGGTAATAGAGAATAGTGAGCGTTATATAAACTTTCACCAAACCTTCGAGCAACGATCACTATTCTTTGTACTATTTTCTATTTCGGCAGCCCGAAAAAGCGGTTGGCGTTTTCCCAGAGGCGTTCCGCGAGGGCTTCTTGCCGCATTCCGAGCATACTGGCAAGGCAACGTGCTGTGAGAGGGAGGTATTTGGGCATATTGCGTTTGTTCCTATGCTCGGCCGGCACCATAAAAGGACTTTCGGATTCAATCAGGATGCGGTTAAGCGGGAGAATACCGACTGTCTCGTGGAGATTTTTGGCGTTTCTGTAAGTCAGATTGCCTGCAAAAGAGAAGTAAAGATTCAATTTAAGGGCTTTCTTCGCGTATTCGGCGTTTTCTGAATAGCAATGAAGCACTCCGCCTTTAGGCGGAATCCTATCCCGCAAAACATCGAGAATGTCATGTCCCGCATCCCGATTATGTATAATGACGGGCAGATTGAGCTTGTCGGCCAAGTCGAGTTGCCGAATAAACAGCTCGATTTGCGATTTTTTATTCCCGAATTTCTTGTAATAATCGAGACCGGTTTCGCCTATTGCGACTACGCGCGGAAGATGGACCTTCTGCTCTATGGTCTGCGCCCAGTCTTTGCCCGGACTCTGCACTTCGGAAGGAGAGACCCCCACCGCGAAGTACACGTTTCCTGAGGACTTTAGATTCTCGTAAACATGATCGAAGTCGTGCAGGTTATTGCAAATCGAGATAAGCCGAGAAACTCCCGCCATGCGGGCTTCTTGAATAACGATAAGTTGGTCAATAGGATCGTCATAAATCAACCCTAAATGAGCATGAGTATCAAAATATTGCATGATTTTTTCCAAAATTTAAGATTTTCTGAATGGAAAGATCTTTTATCTGCAAGCGTCGCGGCACTCATGCCGCAAACAGCCTTTTCCACACTGGATTATCCACTATAACATGGTTTCTTTGCGCCGTCAAGTGAAAAAAAACAAAAAAATGGTCTTTCCTCAAAACTTAAGTATGCGGCTTGCGGTTTTCCTTTTCTTGGCATATACTCTCTGTATGGCAACAAAGAAAAGAACAATAGCCGTTCTTGGCGCGACAGGTTCCATTGGTAGGAGCGCTCTTGATGTGATTCGCCGTAATAGCGGATGTTTTGAACCGATTCTCTTTTCCGCGCATACCGATCGAAGGGGACTCCTTGTTCTTGGAGAAGAATTCCGCACAGCAAAACTGGCGCTTTCAGGACAAGATGCGCTGTCCGATGGTCGAATTCATTATACGGGCGAGGAGGGGCTTTATCAGGCCATAGCCTCTGCGGGAGCTGACATCGTGATAAACGGCATAGCAGGTTCCGCAGGGCTTGCGCCTTCCTTTGCCGCTGTTGACGCGGGATGCTCCCGCCTCTGTCTCGCCAACAAAGAGACCATTGTCATGGCGGGTACCATCCTTTTAGAGAAAGCGCGAGAGAAAAATTGCCGCGTCGTGCCGGTGGATTCAGAACATTCGGCCGTCTTTCAGCTTCTGGAAGCACACGGTAGGGATAGTCTCGATAGAATCCTCCTTACAGCCTCAGGAGGACCATTTCGGCGGTTTTCTCATGAACAGCTTGCAAGGGTTATGCCCAAAGATGCGCTCACACACCCGACATGGAACATGGGCGCGAAAATCACCATAGACTCCGCGACCATGGCGAACAAAGGGCTTGAGGTCATTGAGGCCGTCAGGCTCTTTGATGTTGATACTGATAAGATAGAAGTAGTCGTACATCCGCAGAGTGTTGTCCATTCAATGGTCAGTTTCAAAGATGGCTCTGTTTACGCTCAGATGTCCAACCCGGATATGCGCCTCCCTATTCAGAGTGCTTTGTTTTATCCGGAAAAAGCGCCTATTACTATCAACAACCTTGATTTTTCCGCGCTTACACTCACTTTCGAGTCGCCTGACGTGGAAAAATTTCCACTCCTGCCTTTAGCCTATCAAGCCGCCCGCTTGGAAGGGCTGTACTCTACCGCTTACAATGCGGCAAACGAGGAGGCCGTCTCCCTGTTTCTGGCGGGAAGAATTGGGTTCTTGGACATAAATGTAATTGTCAGAGAAGTTTTGCAAAAAGACTGGAGTGGCGGACTGACGCTTGAGGCTATCTGGAACGCAGACAGGAAGGCGCGAAATGTTGCCGCAACCATCGCCACGCAACTGTTCACACGGGGAATTTAGCTACAAACCACGGCTTTCCGCTAAAATAAACGATTGGATATATGGCGAGGATGTTTCGGTTCAAAAATGAAGTACGCCGATTAGCCTACGGTTAAGGTCTGAATGAAGAGTGCGGCGGCCGTTGAGGTTGCGCCTATGCTGCCAGCTATGATGTAAAGCACAATACTACCGGTGTAAGTGAGTTTCAGGTGGAGAATCATAAACAAGTCGAGAATAACGCCAATAGCTCCGGAAAAAACCAAACATATACCGGTTATGCCGGCAATGTGGAGCAATAGACGCTGGGTCGCGTCCGTGAAATCATTAAAATTACCACGAATGTAAAGTCCCATTGTCAAAAGGATCATAATAGAAAGGAAGAAAACCATCCTCTCAACAAAGATGATGGCAAGCGGCTTCTTTACGGGTTTTTTGAAAATCAAAAATTTTCTTATTTTACCAGTTCTTTCATCCATGCACCGACCTTTTCGGCAATTTCGTTTTTATTTCCGTTTAGCGGATTTTGAAAAACAATTTCACCTGCAATCACATTGCCCTCCAATAGCGCCTTCATCCGCTCCATTGCCTTGTCCGCGTCTCCGCCCGAGCAACAGCAAAAAAGCGCGACTTTCTTGTCTTTTAGCGGGTTTTTCGTTAAAAATGACAGTAGCGCAGGCGCTGGCGCTCCCGCCCACACAGGTCCACCCATGACGATGATTCCATAATCGTTAAAATTAACGGTAAAAGGCTTGAGCGTGGGTTTTTTATGCCGTATGACCTGCCAGCCGCCAAAAAGATACTTGAGGAAACCTTTGTGATGTTTTTCACTTTCAACCTCAAGCATAAGCGTATCGGCGTTTGCCGACATTTTCAATAGTTCCGCGATCAATGCAGAATTTCCATCGTAAGAATAGTAAATCACTAGTACTTTCATAGTTACCCTTTTAATTAGAGTCTGTCTCTAGGCGTCTACATTATGGACAGACTACTCTAAAACCCGCATTTCCGTATACAAATGCAAGGTCTGTCCACAAAGTAACCGACTTTGTGGACAGGCAGTAATTACATAAATATTTTACTCTGCCAATATAGTGTAGTTTATGAAAAAAGTAAAGAAGTTAGCGGCATAGCGCAAGGGACGACGGCGCGCCATAAGGCGTAAACGCGGAGACGGTATTGCTGTCCCGGCTTGTGTTCATTTGTAGATCACCACCAGATATATTTCATATCAGTTCTTTGACTCTTCCGCGTTTACACTTAAAAACCTTTGGCAAAACTCGTTTATCAATTTGACCCCTGTTGCATATAAAACAATCGCTCTTTCCGCAGTAGCTGTTTTGTCGATATGAAAGGTCGCAACCGAACAAAAGTGCGATGCTTCGGCAAAGAGAGCTTTCATCTCCCAATAAGGGTCGTTGTGTATACTATCGTATTTTGTTATCAGTTTGAGAAACTTCTCGTAAATTTCATCGTATACTTTTTCAACTAAGGTATTTGTAATATCAATTTTTGTATTGGGCAAGCCGTTTTCCCAAGACAAGTTGAGTTTAAACTGATCAGAGTGTATAAAATCATACTTGCCATGAAACGAATGTAAAAGTTTACCTATATCATAATAAATGTCAGAACCCAAAAGTTCGCCGAGCGGGTCAACCAACATAAAACCGGTATCGGTTTCGTTGTATAGCAAAATGTTTTGGAAGTGCAAATCGCCGTGTATCATTACCAAATCACGCGGCTTGAGAATATCGATAATATCCCTCCTGCCGGCGATACCTGTATAAAGTTCTTTTATGTTTTTGTACATAACGCCGTTGATAATTATTCTATCCGCGCTAATTAGTTTTGCAAGAATCTCCGATTTTTCCGAACATTCTCCTAATCTGTCAAGCACACGGTTAATGTGTTTTTCTACAAGCCACGTATCAGGCGCGTCTCCAACTTTGCGGGAATATACATGCTTAAACATCCAATCCAAAAGGTTTTTCAAAAAGGAAATAGCGGCGTCCGAGTCAAAATGCCCCATCAAAATGTGTTCCCTGAGATTTCTGCTTCCGTAATAGGGAACATCGAAATATACTTTTTCATTTTCTGTATCGTATGCCAATACTTCAGAGAAATATGGTTTCAATGCACGCGGAAGCGCTAACAACCAGTTGATTTCATTTATCAATTTCTTGCGCCCTGCTCCATCATCCTCTTTCCTGACGACCAATCTGTAATTCAGTTTTGAATAAGACCCGCCTGTCAACTCGTCGGAATGTCCGCCGTTAATTTTTCCGTATAACAAATCATCGTAATTTATGGATATAATTTCATGCTTACTTAAAATTTGATTTATTCCGTCCAACAAGGGCATGGGTGAAATAAATACTGTTTTGAGTGTGCTAACCACCTCCGCAGAGAACTTTGCGATTCCGGCAAAGGCAACCCAAGGGAACGTCATTAACTCTGAATTGTTAATTTCAACAGCTCTTTTACCTTCAAATACTATCACGTGATTTGTCTCGTCCGGCTTTAGCAAGTTGTGTACAACAAGCACATTCTTTTGCCTATATCTTTTCAAACGGCTCAAAATCGCCAAATCGAACACAAGATTGCCTTCGAGAATTAATACATCTTCACCATCAAAGAAATCTGAATTGAACAAATCCACACACAAAACATTATTTTTTGTTGCAAATACTGTTTTCGTATTCACTTTATCTGTTCTTTCTTTTACAGACGTAATATTCCATATACCCCCGGAACCAAATAAGACGCAAATGTCTTCGTTTGAAAAACCATTCACATGTAATAGGCTTATTTGCCGTTCAATGACCGTCATATTATTGTATAAGGGAAGGTAACAGGACGGGATCATTTCATTATTGGAAAAATGCCCCTGTCCTAAATTTGCCAAAATAAGCGCTTTCATCTCTCGTCCTTCCAATTTTTCTAACTAAAATTCTCATTGATTATCGAATCAATGTAGTTTTTATTAAACTTGACAGAATACTCATGCTTTATATGCCCAAGTAAGACTTCGATTTGGTCTAAACGGAAGTTCCTTTTTAACAAGTATTCTGAATAAGA
>JAIRNA010000122.1 GCA_031258305.1 Treponema sp.
GTGCTTGATGTCATTAGACGATGGAACATCGAGCGTATCGCCACTGATTTAGCTCGTATGCAGTCCCATCCTCGGAGTGTTATCCTCGGCGATTGCAAGGAGATACTCAAAGCCATCTATAAACCCATCATCATTTTGGGAAAGCTCATACCGGAAGTGCAAATCAAAGCTTCTTACAATCTCTTATACCGGTACCTTTATGTTGAAAACTCCCATGAAGCCGTTAAGTATCAAGAAATCATCAAGTCGGCGCTCGTCGCCTTCGTAGGCGTGCGCCGCGATATCCAATACCTCATTTATCCGCTTCTTATGAAATTCCTATCTGAAAAATTCCTCTCTTACGAAGAATTTTTCTCAGTGAAAAAGGATAAAATTATGGCTTTTGTGGGTGTAACGCCAGCGGAAATCCTCGAACCGCCTAATGCGGCGGTGAAGATGAAAAAGAACGGTGAATCGGAGTCTGGTCTATCTGAAAAAGAAAAATTGCCCGAAGAAATAGCGGCGGAAAAGGCGAAACAAGCGGCGCTTGAGTCGGAAAAAATCCTTGTCGAAAAGGGACTCCGCTCTCTCGAAGGTATATTTCCCAAAGCGGGATGGGATAAACTCGAATCCTACTACGACTTGTATCCCTATTTTGCCAAGCCGTTAGAAATGAAGAAGGGTTATGAACTCATCGCCCCCACGGACCCTATGCTGTTGTTTTGCGTCCTCGTCCATATTCTGGAGGAGTTGTTCTTCGGACTGCGCGCCGTGAAATTCACTCAAATTCTCAGATCGGATGATGGTCTGGGAAAAATCGATGAGCAAATCAGTGTCATTATCAACAAATGGCACGACTATTTAAGCGAGAGTCTGGTAAAGGAGTATTTGGAGAGACTCATAGAGTATTGCGAACTTTTAGTCAGTTCGCCTGATGCGCGCACATCGAGTTTCGCGGTCCTCCTGATTGACGAAATGAACCTCGCCAAGCGGCTGTACTTCTTCCCGCATTACAAATACACAGTTACCTCGTCCTTGACCGCGTCCTCTTTCCAAAAAAAAGACATAAGGCCCATATTTCGGGAGGTCAGGAAACTCCGAAGATGCCTTGCAATGTTTGTGAACGAGATAGAGAAAGCCCTACAGGAGGGGGGCGCCGAAGCCAAAGCGCTATGTAACGGCATCGAAAACCCGTGGGATCCCTACGTTTTCCAAATATCCAATCCGGTTTCCAAGAGACTCAACATTTTGCTTGGCCCCAAGAATAGAAACAATGCCTCGCTCGTCCTCTTCACCTTTGCGGTAGTCACCGTTTTGGATTTTTATGAGAACAACGAGAACAGTTGGGCGTATAATCAGACTTTCGGGGTGCTTTTCCGCAGTAAGGACGGACTAGGCGTTGTCCCGCAGTTCGGCGTGGAAGAACTTTTAGATGCGGATGCCATCTTCAAACAGACCATCAAGGAACTGCGGGCGAAAACGGATCAGGCGTCCGCAAAACAGGCGCCGTCCACATAGCTACCGCGACTCTTATTATGAGGGGCTGATTTATGCATTTCTCCCTATTAATGATACTCGATTCTCCAACAAGAACCAAATTTCCTCTGTTGTTACTGGGTGCCGCCATGGTATTTTTTGCCGTTGGAGCATGGGCGCAGACAGCCGACAGCTTGTTTAACGAGGCGCGGAAAGCCGAAGATGCGGAAAATTGGGAAAAAGCTGTTGAGCTTTACACCCAAGGTGAGGCTCTCTTTCCCGAAGACCTCTTGTTTCCTCTGACACTCGGCGACCTCTACTTTGATAGAAAGCTCTATTCGCTTGCGATGGAGCATTATCGAATAGCGGAAGGTATGGATCCGCTTAACGAATCCACGCTTTACAAGCTCTCGCAAACAGCCGGTTATCTAAATCAGGATGTAGAATCCGCGAAATACCTGGAGACCCTGCTCGACATAGACCCGGAAAACAAAGAGGCGATTACGGATTTGGGTTGGATGTACTTCAAACTGCACCGCTTGAAGGAAGGTTCCGCGCTGTTGGAACAGGCAATTGAGCGGTATGGGGGGGACGACATCAGTTTTGCTATGACCTTGGCGACCATATATTCCGATATGTTGAGGTATGAGGACTCGAAGCGGTACTACCGTTTCGCGGTGCAGGGCGCGGAACGTAACGGTGATACGCTTTTCGCGGCGGTCGCCCATTACAATTGGTCTATTTTGGAGAGCCGTTTTTATAATTACGCGGACGCGTTCAAGGAGACCGAGTCATCGCTGGCGTCTTTTGACAGACCGTCCGGGCGGCTTGCCCGAGGAGAGCTTTTCCTGAGGAAACTCGATTTCGAGGCGGGTATCGCGGATTATCAGAACGCCTTTGAGTCCGACACGTCCCCGCTTGCCAAGCTCAATCTTGCGGATGCTTTTCAGACCGCGGGGCGCTTGGAGTCAGCCCGGGTCTACGCGGAAGACTGCCTCAATGCGGCAGACCATTCATGGATGCGGAATTACGGAGTTGACCCCGCGGCGTATAAGATGAACGTGCATGAAATCCTCTATAAAACCTACTTCGGGCTTGCAGAGACGGAGCGATTCCTCATGCAGGCGTCTTTTGGCGCTCAAATCAGAAGTCTCGGACGGCGAATCTCCTTTTTGTTCAAGGGGGAGGTGAATCGTTTCCTGTTCAAGAAATATGCGCTTGTTTCCGCAAACGCCCAGCGGGAGCGGAATTTTTCCGAGTCTGGCCCGGATGCGCTTCATCTGTATAAAAGAGCCTTTGAAGCCTATCCACGCAGAGCTTTCGTCTATGTGGACGAGGCTGAAAAGCGGGAACTGTCCCTCATTCCGAAATCGACGCCCTTCTACGCGTACGAAAAGGCGTCTCTCATGCTGAAGACAGGAATCGCTGAAGAAAGGCGGTCCGCGGTGCAGGCGTTGGCTGGAGCAATAACGTCTTTTGATGCAGTGTGGGAAAAAGATATGCTTGCGGACGTCTATACAGAGCTTGCCAACATGAAGGAACGTGATGCGGCGGAGCGGCTTTTTGCCTTGAATCCGGGGGCGTTGAGGCAGAACGGCATAAGACTACCGGTCGCGCTCTTCATCAGCGCCGAAGGAGAAACACTAAAGAAGATAGTCAAAGCCGTCGAGAAAACGGGCTTTAAGCCGCTTGACGCTCCAAATGGCGCGCGTTATTCCCTCACTATTTCCTTGTCTGGCGGTGCAGCGTACTGTTTGCTTTTTGACAAAGGCAAAGGAAGAGGTGTTTTCAATAAGAGCCTTCCCCTCCCCTCCCCTATCACGCGGGCAGGTTTGAGCGCGTTTTCGCAGGCTTTAGGCGAAGTTTTCATTATGGGAAAGGAATGAGGAAATACAATTTTGACCTTGAGAGTATCCTTTTACTCAGGAAGTACCGCGAGCAGGAGGCGGAAATTGCCTTGGGCAAGGAAGTTGGGGAATTGAACCGCATTGAGAAGAACATAGCGGACGTAGCTGAAGAGAAGGTACGCTCGTCCGCGGAACGCTATAGGCTTGGCTACACGGTTTCAGAGATGCAGGTATTCGATATGTATATGCAGCGGCTTGACTGGACAAAGGAGAAACTACTTGAAGATGCGGCAAAAGCCGAAGTCAGGGTGGAAGAAGCGCGTAAGGTCTACATTGAGGCGGAACGTGAGCGTGATGTGTTGGACAAGGTGAAAAAAGAAGAGACGCGGGAACACCGACAGCACGGGTTTATGGAAGAGGCAAAAACACTGGACGATGTTTCAAACGAAGCGTTCATCAAGAATTTGACAGCCTGATACGGAGCGCGTAAATCACGGTTCGTATATTCGTGATCTTACGCCCCCACCCTTGATAGAGCTGTGAGACCAGAAAGACGCAATAAAAAACCTGAACGGGTTCGGCACGGCGGCATCCGTGCCGTTGCTTCGTGTGTAAAAAAATAATACGTAAAATAGATTTTTAGCATCCCCTTGTGCAAATCCCCGTTTTAGTACATAATATATAGAAAAATCTTTACCTTTAAGGAGATAGTATGAAAGACAATAAGCATATCCAAGCCATACCGTCAACGGTTTTGACGCAGGCGCAGACCAAAATTGACGAGGTTAAAGCCCTTTTAGCGCCGTATATGACAGCCCTCACCTCGGCGGAACGCCACGAACTGCCAAAGATGGGTGAAAAGACCATTGGTTTTGTGGAAAAAGCATTCGATTTTGCCCGGCAGAACCCGAATTTGGCCCCGCCTTACCTTGATCTTGACGCTTTCGGCGTGGATTTTGGAGACGCGCACGGGCTTTGGACGCTGGTCAACAGCATCCGCCAGCTTGACGAGAACACCAGCGATACGGAAATGGCCGCCGGAAGCGAAGCCTACCAAGCCGCGCTCGTGTTTTACAAGTCCGTCAAAATGGCGGCGGCGCAGGACGTACCGGGCGCGAAGGCGGTCTATGAGGAACTGAAGACCCGCTTCCCCGGCGGCAAACGCAAGAGCGGCGAGACCGGAACGGAGACCTAACTTGAAACTATTAAGAAGGAAGTAACTCACTCTTAAAGAGCCGAATTCGGGACTAAAAGACTCGATGTTGGTTCTCTGAGAGTGAATATCGGGTCTTTGAGAGTGGATGCCGGCTCTCTGAGACCCGACAGCGGCTCTCCGAGAGAGGAACTTGGGTCTTTTAGAGTGGATTTCGATTCTTGTAGACCCGATTTTGGCTCTCCGAGACTTGATTTTGAGTCTTTGAGAGAGGAACTTCCCTCTCAAAGAGAGGAAGCCGATTCTCCACGAGAGGAAATCGGGGCTTTGAGAATCGATTTTTTCTCTTGAAGAGAGAAAACCGGCTCTTTGAGAGCCGAAACCGTATAGGATAATGGGGACAATATGAGACTTTGGTCAGTATCGACAACAGTTAGAAACCCTGAACGCATTCGTAGTTTCTTGAAAGTTCTCAAGGAACT
>JAIRNA010000140.1 GCA_031258305.1 Treponema sp.
CGGTCGAGTTCAGCCAACTTCATCTGTTGCAAGGCGCGCTTGTACTCAACCGGCGTGATTTTCACAAACCGATGGCGGTTTACTTCCCACTTTTCAAGAATAGAACGAGCGTAATTTGAACGGGTCCAAAAGACGTGCTTTTCAATAAACGATTTGACAAAACACTCGTCCTCCTCAGACTCAAGCCCTGTCACTTCGACCATACCTTTGTTCAGGAAAAAATCAAAGTCACCCGAAACATCCAAAACATAGGCAATACCTCCCGACATGCCGGCTGCGAAGTTGCGCCCCACTCTGCCTAATACGATGAGGTTACCCCCTGTCATATACTCAGCCGCATGGTCGCCCGTGCCTTCGACAATCGCAATCGCGCCCGAATTGCGGACACAGAAACGCTCACCCGCAACGCCAGAAACAAAAACCTCGCCCGAAGTCGCCCCGTAAAGCGCCGTGTTACCGACAATGATGTTTTCCTCACTTTTGAAAACCGAACCAACCGGCGGCGCGACAACAATGCGTCCGCCCGAAAGCCCCTTACCGATGTAGTCGTTAGAATCACCCGCCAAACGAAACGTGATTCCTTTGGCCAAAAATGCGCCGAAACTCTGCCCCGCCGAGCCGGTGAAGTCAACCGTAACAAAGTTATCTGGCAAACCTGCACCCCCAAAACGCCGACTCACTTCGTAGGAAAGGAGGGCGCCCACCGCACGGTCAGTGTTTTTTACATCAAGTTTCAGGGTTACTGGACTCCGCTCGTCAAGAGCGGCCGTGCATTGGGCGATAAGCGTCCGGTCAAGCACTTTATCAATTTTGTGAATCTGCTTCTGGACGCAATAGGTCGCCTTTCCTCCCGGAATGTCTGCCGGACCATTCGCCTTGAAAAGAATACGCGAAAGGTCAATAGATGCAGATTTTGGCTTGCCGCTTTGCCGCTGAACCAGTAACTCTGTCTTGCCGATGAGGTCGTTGAATCGACGAACGCCCAATTCTGCCATAATTTCACGGACTTCCTGCGCCAAAAATTTGAAAAAGGTGATGAGGTGATCGGATTTACCGGAAAAACGCCGCCGTAGTTCCCTGTCTTGAGTTGCCACACCCATAGGACAAGTATTTTCGTGACATTTACGCATCATCACGCACCCCAAAACGATGAGTGCGGATGTACCGAAGCCGAATTCTTCCGCGCCCAGAATACCTGCAATCACTATGTCGCGTCCAGTCTTGATTTGTCCATCCGTTTGCAGACGTACCCGTCCGCGCAAACCATTTTTCATCAAAACCTGGTGTGTTTCTGCAAGCCCGATTTCCCATGGAAGCCCTGCGTGTTGTATGCTGGACTGGGGGCTCGCGCCTGTGCCGCCGTCGTAGCCGGAAATCAGGATGTTATCCGCATGCGCTTTTGCAACACCCGCCGCAATCGTACCGACCCCGCTTTCGGAAACGAGCTTCACGCTGATACGTGCTTGAGGATTCGCATTTTTCAGATCAAAAATCAATTCCGCCAAATCCTCAATGGAATAAATGTCATGGTGGGGCGGGGGACTTATGAGGGTAACGCCCGGCGTGGAGTAACGGGTTTTGGCGATGTTCACATCGACCTTATGACCGGGCAACTGTCCACCCTCGCCCGGCTTTGCGCCTTGTGCCATTTTGATTTGCAATTCCTCGGCGTTTGCCAAATACTCGCTTGTAACCCCGAAACGCCCGGACGCTACCTGCTTAATGGCGCTCCGCGTCCACGTCCCGTCAGGACGCAGCTTGAAACGCTCCGGATTTTCGCCGCCTTCACCAGAATTTGACCGTCCGTGAATCGAGTTAAGCGCGGTCGCAATGGTCTCGTGCGCTTCTTTGGAAATAGAACCGAAAGACATCGCTCCGGTGGTGAATCGCTTCATAATTTCCTCAATCGGCTCGACTTCTTCAAGGGGAATGGACGTTTTCTCTCCATTTTTGACAAAATCGAACAAGCCACGTATGACATGAGGACTTCGGTTAAGCGTATCCGCGGATTGGGAGAATTGCTTAAATTTCGCGTAATCCGCAGAACGGCACGCCCATTGCAGAAGGTGAATGGTTTCGGGGTTCCAGGCGTGCTTTTCACCGGTTTTGCGCCATCGGTACTGCCCCAGTCCACCGAGCAAATTTTTTTCGATAATAGGTGAATTTTCCGCGTCATTGAGCGCAGCTTGGAAAACTTCGGCCGCCTCTTTTTCCAAAACCGCGAAATCCGCACCCCCGATTCGGCTGACCGTGCCTTTGAAACATTTCTCGATGACTGCGTCTCCTAGTCCAACAGCCTCGAAGATTTCCGCTCCTCGGTAGGAGCGCAGGGTGCTCGTTCCCATTTTTGACATAACCTTGAGCATCGCTTTTTGTAAGCCCTTGAGGTAGTGCTTTTTCGCGTTATGTACATCCTTGATGCGGGCGTCTTCGCGGGCGAGTTTTTCTATTGCAGCGAGAGCCCCGTAGGGTACAATCAAGTCCGCTCCGTACCCGAAGAGCAAGGCGAAGTGCATTATCTCACGCGGTTCGGCTGACTCTATTATGATAGAAGTTTTGACGCGCAAACCGGCGCGGATAAGCCCATGGTGAACCGCTCCTGCCGCCAAAAGCGCGGGTATTGGGATTCTGTTATTATCCACGTCGAGGATTTTTCGGTCGGACAGGACGAGGAATGAAACGCCGTTTTGGACCGCGGACACGGCTTGTGAAACAAGCGTATCAAGCTCGTTTTCCAAATTCCCCTTCGTTGATAAATTGATGTCATCGGTAACTGCGAACACCGCGTCCAGCCGTTTAGTCGAAAAGCCAGGAACCGCCAGCAATCTTTCCAATTCAGGCGGTGTGAGAATCGGATTTTTCACCTTGACACGTCGGCAATGCTCCGGCGTTTCGATAAGCAGGTTTGCCTGAGAACCAACGAAACTCGTCATGGTCATCACCAAGTCCTCGCGGATAGAGTCAATCGGTGGGTTGGTAACCTGTGCAAAAACCTGCTTGAAATAATTGTAGACTCGTTGATTTTTGTCGGAAAAAATCGCGAGCGGTGTATCTGTTCCCATGGAGCTGGTCGGCTCCTGCCCTGTTTTCACCATAGGAATCAGCAAACGCTCCATATCCTCTCGCGTGTACCCTAAAGCTTTTTCAAGAAAAAGCACCCGTTCTGGCGCAATAAAAGGAGGATCTGAATCGTCCACGCCATCTTGTTCAAGCAAGATAACATTTTGTTTCACCCATTCTGAATAAAGCTGTTTACTATAAACCTGTCGTTTTGCCTCTTCGTCCGGAATGATCCGTCCTTCTTTTAAGTCCACCAAGAGTAATTTACCCGGCAACAGACGGCCTTTGTAGGCGATATCTTCGGGTGCAAAATCCTGCACGCCGGTTTCAGAACCCATAACGATCAATCCATCGCGAGTGATGGTATAGCGGGATGGACGCAGACCGTTACGGTCGAGCGTACCGCCCACGTAACGTCCATCGCAGAATACAATGGACGCAGGCCCGTCCCATGGCTCCATAATGCAGGCGTGGTATTCGTAAAAGTCCTTCAATTCTTGGGGAATCGGATTTTCTTCGTTCCACGCTTCGGGAATCAACATCATAATGGCATGGGGGAGGCTTCGTCCAGTCAAAACGAGGAATTCAAGCATGTTATCAAAACTTGCCGAGTCACTTTTTCCCGGCTCAATGACTGGCAAAATTTCGCGTAATTGCACGGCGTAGTGCGTTCCGCCAAAGCGGGAGTGCGCGAAAAGCTCTTCCCGTGCAGACATCCAGAAGCGGTTGCCTTTGATGGTATTGATTTCCCCATTGTGCGCCACGATGCGGAAAGGCTGGGCAAGAGACCACGCGGGAAAGGTGTTCGTTGAAAAGCGGGAATGAACCAACGCGACTGCGGACTTGACGCTTTCCTCGCTCAAGTCCGGATAAAACTCGCGGAGTTGTTTCGACATCAGCATCCCCTTGTAAACAATCACTTTTGAAGACAACGAGGGAAAATATAATTCGCCGTTTGCCAGCTTTTTTTCCAGTTTTTTGCGGAAAACAAACAACGCAATGTCCAAATCGGAAACGCCGTCTTCTTCTCCATTTAGCGTACCGTCCATTTTTCCATCTTTAAGCGCAAGGAAAATCTGCTTGACGACCGGTTCCGCGCTTGCCGCTATGTCGCCCAATGCGCCATTGTTCACCGGCACATCCCGCCACGCGAGCAGGAAAAGTCCGGTTTCGCTGATGGTTTCCTCAATGAGGCTAATGATTTTCTTAACATCGCCCTGTATAAAGGCCAAACCCGTCCCATAAGCGCCCGGATCCGGCAGGTTGCATAAATTACGCGCCTGTTTTTTATAGAATTCATGTGGAATTTGTAATAGAATACCCGAACCATCGCCGGTTTTGTTATCCGCGCTTTCCGCACCACGGTGCTCCATGCGTTCAAGCGTTTCCAAGCCCCGCCGCACGATGTCATGCGATTTCCTGCCCTTGATGTCCGCGACAAATCCTATGCCGCAGGAATCGTGCTCGTCTTCTTCCCGGTAAAGACCGAATCGGTCTATAGGAAAGACCGTATTTTGCCCCATAATGGCTCCTTGTAATATGGAAATTAAGTTATTCTATAAAAAAAAGCCGTTTTATGCAAGAGAGTAGAGAGTGGGGATTTATTAAAACCGCGGTAAAACCCCTTGCCCTTAGGCACACCATTAAAGGCAAGGGGTACCTGACTCAAAAAAGGGGCTGTTTCAAATTTTGACATTTTGAAACACCCCTCATTGACTCTTTTAAGATTTTACGGCGCAACGCTCAGATTGTTTATTGTAATGGCTTTCTCGTCGCGGTAGCTTATCGAGGACCCGTTAAATGCAAAGAAAGTGATGTGCCCGCTTTGGACGGGGTTATCCGTCGGGAACGATTTGTTGGATATTGAATAAGAGGTTATGTTGTCACTTGAAGACAGCTTATAGACCGCGGTCGTATTCGGATTAAAATATTCATCACCCTGTATCGGCTGTAGAGTTGTATTACCCTTCATTAATTCAATAGCCTGAGTACTTTTATTTTCTATCACAATATACTTATTTGTAGTCAATTCTACGTTATCTCCATCAACGATAGAATATAACGATGGAATCGAAATAGTAGTCGTTGTTCCAGTGGCTATATTATAGCCTAATGTACCATTACTCCCTGAAGGTGTATAAGAAATTTCTATACCCATACTGTTGTTTGAAGAGACGGTATCCCTAAAATATAGATCATAAGTAATATAGAAGTTATGTCTCCCAGAGCTCCATTCAATCGTGCTAGACTTACTATTTCTACTTACGGTAACAATACTGTCGCTGTCACTCCTATCCGCATTAGAATATACTGTTACCGGAACAATATTGTCCGGGCCCCTATTATCAAAAACAATGGTCGTTTTTTGTTGAGTCCCATATCCTTTTATTCCTTTTTCGTCTTCATTGGAAAAATCAAGATAATCGCGGCACCCGAGGACCGTCAAGAGAACGACCCCAAGTATACCACACAGAAATATTTTCTGCATACATTTACCTCCTTGATTACATTTGAAAGAATCGCGGAATCATTATTGCGACTCCGCGATTTTCGGTAAAGAATTAATTCGAATCGAAGTTATCTAAATCCACCGTGACTGTTTCATTGCGTAAGGTTAGAGTAAAACCATTGTCCATAGAGCCGCTAACGGTTATAGTATACATAGTATCAACTTGAACAACAAGATCATTTGGAGCTATAGTATTTCCAGCTTCATCTTTAAGATTGCCATCCACCGCTATTGGGCCCAATGATGGCCCAATCTTATATGCGGCTATATTAGCGGAAGTAGCATAAGCGGGATTATCTTCACTGCCAACCGCCGCCATATCAACACGGAATGTCCGGTTTCTACCACTATTTATAGTTGACGTTCCTGTTTCCGTCTTCTGCTCTACATCTCCTTTTAGAACCTTAATACCAGCGGATGAAGCGTTCTCTATCACAAGGTAAGCTGACCCTGTAGAGAATACTATATTTTGTAAGAATGAGTCGGTATTTAAAGTAGCCGAATCATCCTCATCAAAATTAAAGGAAAAGACTTTCGGTTTACCTGCATATGGACCGCTTGTATATCTGGGATATACCGTAAGTACGCGGTCATGTACGCTATCGTATTTGCGGAATACAGGGAATATCTCATAATCATCAGATTGCATATAGAGGACAGTATTGAGCATCTCGGCGGCCGCGTAACCGAGTGTTGGTCCAT
>JAIRNA010000034.1 GCA_031258305.1 Treponema sp.
GGTGTTCACCGGAACAAGGCATTTTAAACATTAGACGCTTGATCAAACCTCCAGTCTCTCATATGAGCCTGTTCCAAAACCTTATGTCAACAAGTTAAGGAGGGGAAAGCCGCAGCGCCACCCTGTGCAAGGCATCTGCACCGCTCGGTTGACGGTGTTTCAACAGGGCGGGCTTTTGTTTTGGGCGTCATTCCAAAACCTTAGTACAGGCGAAATTCATCAGATTCTAAAATTTATACCTAAATTAAAAAAATCCATTGCTTTGAATAAAAACAAATCCGGGTTATCATTTCATAATATAAGCGATTCCCGGTCCGTTCAGACAAACACTTGGTGCTTGACGATAAGCGGTAAGGCGGATAAAATTATCTGAAAAGGGAGGCTGTTTCAATTCAGGAGAAAGAAATGAAAAAATCAGGGGAAATGTTCAAAAGACTCGTATTCTTACCGTGGGCCATTGTCTTATTACTGGCTCTAGTGTTGCTATCGGCTGCCTGCGAAACCGAATCCGACGATAATCCCAAGAAATCGGAGGAGTCGGAAATACAACTCCTTATCCTCCAGGTTTACGGTACAGGCGATAAAACCGATGGGGCGGTTTCCCATTCGTTTATTGAATTGTACAATAACGGAGAAGCCGATGTTGATTTGACCGGGTACTCCCTTCAGTACAGCGCAGGCGGAACGGAATGGGAAAAACTCGATTTGGAAGGAACGGCCGAAGCCAAATGCTCTTTCCTTGTGCTGGGTACAAGGAAGAATACCGCGCCCCGGCTGGACATCCCCGACGCCCATGCGGACCAGCACTGGAACCTGACCTTGAGCAATAAGAATTTCAAGGTCTGCCTTATCAAAAGCGCGGAACCCTTAACGACGGCCAATCCTTTTGACACCGATGGCGCGGGAACTAAAGCGGTTGGTTATGTGGATATGTTCGGTTCCATTGACAACGATTCCGCGGGACTGCCGGCGGAAGAAGTTACCGTTTCCATCGACGGGTTCGAAGGCGAGGCCGGAGTCTATTTGTCCAAGCAGAAGTCGGCACGACGAAAAAACCTTGACGATACGGACAATAATAAAAATGACTTTGAGGCTGTTGATTTCCGCGCCCCGGATAAAGGCATCACCGATGAGCAACTTGTATATTACGGCCCGAAAAACAGCGCCAGGGATCAGTGGAACCCCGTATATGCCTCCCCAGAAGAAATCGAACAGCCCGGCGACAACCGGTTTCTCGTATTTAACGAGTCAGACGCGGAGTCGGGCTTGCCTGTTATAAAAATTGATACGGACGGACAAAGCATCCCGGTACGGGAAGAATACACCCCAGGTTCCTTTACGTCAAAACATGTTTTTGACTGGATAGCGGGAGTGCGATTTGTCTTATACGATAAGGACGGCACCGAGCTGCTTGAAGGGGAAACGGAGATGAAGGGCCGGGGCAACAGTACGTGGAACTTGGAAAAAAAGCCGTATAACCTCAAGCTGGGGAGAAAGGCTTCCGTCTTGGGTATGCCTTCTCACAAGCGCTGGGCGCTATTGGCGAATCACTATGACCGAAGCCTTCTCCGCACAGAGATAGCCATTGAGTTGGGAGAGATATTTGACAATATGGCCTGGCATCCCCATGCCGAATCAGTCGCCTTCTTTATGAACGGCGTGTACCAGGGCGCGTATCAAATAATTGAAAATATCAAGATTGATGGAAACCGTGTTAGTATAGACGCCATAAGCGCCGATAATCCTGACGGCGGCTATATCCTCGAGATCGACCAGAGGAAAGGAGAAGACTTTAATTTTACTACAACTAACGGCGTAATATTCTGTTCCGCGGACCCCGACGACGTTCTGGAAGACATAATTCCGAGTGGTGGAACCGTATTTGCCAAAATACAGTCCGATGTGCAGTCCGCGGAAAACGCCCTGTACGGGAGCGGCTTTGCTGACCCAGCCGCCGGTTACCGCAAATACCTTGACGTGGATTCCTTTATCGACTGGTATCTGGTAAACGAAATCACCAAGAACCCGGACGCTATATTTTACTCCAGCGTGTATATTTACTACGACCCTGTCAAAGAGAAATACTGTCTGGGACCCATCTGGGACTTTGATATTTCCCTGGGGAACGCCGCAGGCGGGCCGGGCAGCACTTACAGCAGTTCCTCCAGCGGTTTTTATGTAAAGGACGCGTACAATACTGGCGGCGGGTTTGATTATACTACCTGGCCGTGGACGCAACTCCCGCAGAAACAGAGCAACTGGCTGTATCGGCTTTTCCAAGATCCCTGGTTTGTGTCTCAGGTCAAGGAGAGGTGGAACGCTAAAAAGGCACAACTGTCCGACTTGGCAGGCTTTATTGACGAACGGGCGGCGTATCTGGAAAACGCCCAAAAGGTCAACTTCCGCAAATGGAACATCCTTAACAACAGGTTCGGCTTTGGCGTGCTCGCGTCAAACAGCGGGACTACCTATTCAGCGCAGGTTGCCTTTGTTAAAAACTTCTTGACCCAGCGGATAATCTGGCTTGACAGTGCGATAAACGGCTTGTAGATGATATTCGATTTGTGGAAACTGGCGGAGAGGGGATACCGCGGCTAAAGACTAGGCCTTCACCGCCTTCACGAGCCACGTCTCCTCGCCCGCTTCAATCTCCTTCATACCATCAACCCGCCCCCACACAGCTTTAGTCGTCAAAGTTTCCGCGCAGGCAAGCGCGGAAAAGGCGTCCCAGGCCTTCTTCAATCGGTCAGAGCCGAAAACGGTAAGGCGTATGCGGTCGGTAACCGCGAAACCAGACTCCTTGCGCTCGTTTTGTACTCCGCGGATAAGATCCCGGACATCCCCCTCTTGGGCAAGCTCTTCGGAAATTGTAACATCAAGTCCCACGGTAAGCGTCCCTTGGTTCAATACTTTGAGAGATGCCTTTTCAATACGCCGAATGTCGAGCTTGTCGGCCGTAACGTCAAATTGGCGCGCCCCTCCGTCAGCGGACGTAATCTCAAGCGTCAAAACCGCCCCGTCGAGTAAAGCTCGCGCCTCGCTCTGACTCAAACCAGCAATGCGTTCCGCGGCCGCTTTCATATCCTTACCCAACTCCTTGCCCATAGCGCGAAAATTCGCCTTCACCTCGTATGTTACCAAATCCTCCTCGTTGTCGCGGAAGAGCATCTGTTTCACATTAAGTTCCTCGCGGATGATGTCCTTCATTTCCAATAGCGCCTTCTTTTCGTTAGAATCACGAGTAACCAGTTCCGCCATCTTGAGTGGTTGGCGCGTCTTTATGTTATGAACCGAGCGTAATGCTCTCCCCATAGACACCGCCCGCTGAACAGCGGACATCTTGTATTCTAACGCCGAATCACGCCTCGCTTCGTTCACCCGCGGAAAATCCATCAGGTGAACAGACACCGCGTCCCCTTCAGAACGTAGATTGCGCCAAATAGCGTCCGTGATGAACGGAATGAACGGCGCGGCGACCATGATAAGTGTTTTCAATACACTGCACAGGCAAGCATATCCTTCGAGCTTGTCGCTGTCGTTTTCGGAACGCCAAAACCTACGCCGCGAGCGCCGTATATACCAGTTGTTCAACTGGTCAATGAAGTTGATAATCGGGTCAACAGCGCGGGAAAGGTCGTAAGCCTCAAGCGCGGACTCCACATTTTCAACCAGCGACTCAGCCGCGGAGAGGATCCACTTGTCAAGCGGATTGGACGGGTCCTGAGGCGGCGCAGTCGGCGTTACCGTATCGATGTTCGCGTAAGTTACGAAGAACGAATAGGCGTTCCACAAGGGAATAAGAACGCTCTTAAGCTCATTCCGCACGCCTTCATCAGAATAACGCAAATCTTCCGCCTTCACCACGGACGAATGTATAAGAAAGAGGCGTAGAGCGTCTGCGCCGAATCGATTCACCACTTCCAGAGGATCCGTGAAATTACGGAGGCTTTTCGACATTTTTTTGCCGTCAGATGCGAGTACCAGTCCTGAAACTACACAGTTTTTGAACGCAGGCTTGTCAAAGAGCGCGGCCGCGAGTATAGTGAGCGTGTAAAACCAACCGCGGGTCTGGTCAAGCCCTTCATTGATGAAATCAGCCGGAAAATGCGCCTCAAAAAACGCCTTGTTTTCAAACGGATAATGGGTCTGTCCGTACGGCATCGCGCCAGACTCGAACCAACAGTCAAGCACTTCAGGTACGCGACGCATAGACCCGCCGCATCCGCATGGAATCGTTATCTCATCGACAAAATGCTTGTGCAAATCCACAGGTTCAACACCGGAAAGCTCTTTGAGCTCGGCTATGCTTCCTATGCAAATAGTTTTGCCACAGTCCGGGCATCGCCAAATGGGCAACGGGTTGCCCCAGTAACGGTTTCGGCTGATAGCCCAATCCCGCGCTCCTTCAAGCCATTTGCCGAACCGTCCCAGCTTGATATGTTCCGGCACCCAGTAGATTTTTTCGTTTGCGGCAAGCATATTCCGCTTGATTTTTTGCACATTAACGAACCACGAACCTACGGCGCGATAGATGAGTGGATGTCCGCACCGCCAACAGTGTGGATACGCATGGAGAATCTGTTCCCGCTTAACGAGTTTGCCCTCCTGTTTCAGGCGTTCTATGATGTCCTTGTCGCAATCCTTAACGAACCGTCCTTGAAAATCCGACACTTCGGCTGTGAATTTACATTCAGCATCAACCGGGCAGACAACAGGAACACCTGAGCCTTGCAGGACGCGCTGGTCGTCTTCGCCGAAACCGGATGCGGTATGCACTACGCCCGTGCCGTCTTCGGTTGACACGAAATCGCCGACGTAAGTACGGAAGGCGTTTTTCTCCGCCGCATCCGCGAAATACGGGAAGAGCGGCTCATATACAACACCAAGCAGGTCCCTCCCCTTTTTCTTCCATACGATGGAGTAATCGTTCGGGTTCTTGTAATACGCGGATAGGCGCGACTCCGCGAGAATGTAGTACGTCGAGGTTTTGCCGTCGTTGTCTTTGACAAGCACATAGTCAATATCCGGGCCCAAAGTCAGCGCCAAATTACTGGGCAATGTCCACGGGGTCGTGGTCCAAGCCAAGAAATAGACATCGCCACCGACAATATTCCCTAATTCCTTGTTTTTCGTTCCCCAATTCTTAACTTTAAATCGAATAGTAATGGCCGGATCGTGAACGTCGCGGAAGCCGCCAAGGTTGAGTTCGTGGTTGGATAGTACCGTGGAACAGCGAGGGCAATAAGGCAGGATATAATGCCCTTCGTAGAGTAAGCCTTTCTCCCAAAGGGTTTTCATCACCCACCAAATAGTTTCCATATAGCCGGTCTCCATGGTTTTGTAATCATGGTCAAAATCAACCCAGCGCCCAAGTCGTGTGATGACTTGTCGCCATTCCTTGGTGTAACGCAAGACCGACTCACGACACTTTTCGTTGAACTTCGCCACTCCAAACCTTTCGATGTCGGTCTTTGAGTTGAGTCCCAGCTCTTTCTCGATGAGATTCTCGACAGGCAATCCATGGCAATCCCATCCGAATCGGCGCTCGACTTTGTAGCCCTTCATCGCTTTATAGCGCGGGATAATATCTTTTATGGTAGACGGCACGAAATGCCCGAAATGTGGAAGTCCTGTGGCAAAAGGCGGCCCATCATAGTAAATGAATTCCACGGCTGAAGAACCGACAGGCTTCCCCGTCACACCGTCTCTCTGACGAACACTTTTCTCGAATATCTTTTCCTTTTCCCAAAACGTCAACATTTCCTCTTCTTGTTTCGGGAAATCTACCTTTGAATCAATGGGTGTATACATATTTCCTCCTTTGTTTTTTCTTTTTTAAACCATTTCATATGAGCCGCGGTCAGGTACCGCATCCTATTTTCTATCGCTAAGAAAAGCCGCGTCAAGATCTGAAATCAGGTCGTCCGCATCCTCAATGCCTATAGAAAGACGTATGAGTCTGTCATTGACACCGGCGTTAGTCCGCATCGTCTCAGGAATGGCGTTGTGGGTCTGTTCCCATGGGTAGGTGATGAGGCTTTCCACTCCCCCAAGACTCTCCGCAAAGAGAATGACTTTAACATTGCGGAGAATCACCGGCACGTCAGCCTTGTCCTTGAGGTAAAAGGAAACCATGCCGCTGTGTCCCCGCGCCTGCGACAGAGAAAGCGCGTATTGCGGGTGGTCTTCAAAACCTGTATAAAAGACCTTCTCTACTTTCGTCTGCCCACGCAGATAATGTGCGATGCGCCGCGCATTGGCGCTCTGCCGCTCCATTCTAACACCCAGCGTCTTGATGCCGCGCATAACAAGCCATGCGTCAAAAGGCGAAAGCATAGCGCCTTCACTCTTTTGAATGTTCCGCAGAGAGTCTTCACATTCATCACGCGAATGAACAATGAAACCCGCGACCGTATCGTTGTGTCCCGCAAGGTATTTTGTACCGGAATGGACGACAAAATCCGCTCCAAGCGCAAGGGGATTCTGGAGATATGGAGACAAAAAGGTGTTGTCAACGAATAAATAACCGCCGTGTTGGTGAATAAGGTTCGCGCAGAGATGGATGTCAGACACCTTCATCATAGGGTTCGAGGGAGTCTCGATGAATATTGCCTTTGTTTCTGACCGTAGGGTGGCTGTCACACGAGAAAAATCACTGGTATCCACCCATGAGAACAAGAAGCCATAGTGCGCGTAGAATTCATCAAACAACCGAAATGTGCCGCCGTAGAGGTCTTCGGACACGATAATATGGTCGCCTGGATGAAAGAGTTTTATGAGCGCGGAAATGGCTCCCATACCACTGGCAAAGGCGAGTCCGTATTTACCGCCTTCAAGAAAAGCAATGGTTTTCTCTAGTTCTGCACATGTGGGATTGCCCGCCCGCGAATAGTCAAAGCCTGTGGACGCGCCGAGCGCCGGATGCCTGAATGTAGCACTTTGGTAAATGGGAGTACTAATAGCGCCAGTTACGGGATCAAACGGCTTCGTCCCATGAACGAGCATGGTGTCTAGGTGCAACATATTTCCTCTCCTTATTCGAGCGCCTTACTGAAATCAGCAATCAGGTCGTCACAATCTTCAAGTCCAGCTGAAATACGGATGAGCGTATCTGTGATGCCGCGCCGAGCGCGTTCCACCGGTGGAATGGCCGCGTGACTCATACGTACTGGATAAGAGGCTATGGTTTCCACTCCGCCAAGGCTTACCGCTACCGCGGCAAGCTCTGTTTTCGCCAAGAAATGAAGCGCCTGTTCGGTTGTGCGAGTCTTGAATGACAAAACCGCGCCCGTGCCGTCCGCCTGTGCTTCATGCACAGATCGCCCCATATGTTCCACTAGTCCGGGATAGTAGACGGCCTCCACATTCGGCTGTTCCTTGAGCCAAAAAGCGAGTCTTGCGGCTGTGTTTTGCTGGGTATCCAAACGGACCTTGAGAGTCTTGATTCCTCGCTGAACGAGCCAGCAGTCCCAAGGACCGGACACTGCGCCAAAACCGTTTTGCACTGCGAAGAGCCGTTTCCCCAGCTCTTCGGTGCGCGTTACGGCAAGTCCGGAAATCACGTCGCTGTGTCCTCCTAAAAATTTTGTGGCCGAATGAATGACAATATCCGCACCGAATGTGATAGGACGCTGGAGATAGGGAGTCATAAAAGTATTGTCCACGAGGATGATAAGCCCTGCGGAATGTGCTATATCAAAACACGCGCGAAGGTCCGTTATTTTCAGGAGAGGATTAGACGGCGTTTCCAAAAACAAAGCTTTGGTGTTGGGTTTAAGCGCCTCCCTGACGTTGTCCGGGTTAGACGTATCAACAGCCGTGTGTTCCAACCCCCACCGTTTGTAGAAGGTGTTGAGCATCCGGTAACTGCCGCCGTAGATATCTTCAGCGACGATGATATGGTCGCCGGTAGAGAAAATGCCAAGCGCCGAAGAGACGGCCGCTATGCCGCTGGAAAAGGCGTATCCTCGCGATCCGACCTCCAATGCCGCTATGGTTTCTTCAAGCGCCTTGCGTGTAGGATTTCCCGATCGCGCATAGTCAAATTCCTGAGTTTTCCCACTTTTAAAAAAATCGCTCTGTTCAAACGTAGAGGTTTGATAGACAGGCGTTCCAAGCGCCCCGGTAGGTATACCGAGAGCTTTGTCCGTTTCATGTCCGTTATGGATAAGTAATGTTCCTATTTTCATTATGTACCTGAAGGGGGATTATACTCTATCTTGAAAGAAAAGGCAATATCAATCGGCTGTTTTTCAATCAAACACTTTGGGTGACTTGAATTTTTTATCGAGTTAAGCTATTGTTATAGTATGATACATATGTATTCTCAAACGGCGCAAGGGGTGCTTGTTCCGTTTTCAGATGTTTTGCAAGAAAACACAGCGTACGGCTGTTGGATAGATACCCGTAACGCTATGAAGGAGGACCTCGACCGTTTGGAACAAGAGTTCGGCATCGCGGAGGAACTACTCGCCGACATCATGGATGCGGACGAACAGTCGCGCATCGAGAAAGAAGACGAATATACTGCGATTATCGTTCGTATACCGGTTTTTGACGAAACAGACGAGGTTTCCTTCTTCACCGTGCCTCTAGGGATCATCCTCTTTTCGGACAAAATCGTTACGGTCTGCCAAAAGTCGAGTGACGCTCTTGACGATGTCATCAGAAACCGAGTTCGCGGCTTGAGCATCAGGAACAAGAGCGCTTTTGTCTTAAACCTTTTGGGACGTGCGGCGCTCACGTATCTTAAATACCTGAAGGAGCTTAACAAACGCACCAACAGCATAAAACAAGAATTACAACGTTCTATCAGAAACAACGAGTTGATTCAGCTCCTTTCCATACAGAAATCGCTGGTGTTCTTTACTACGAGTATCACCGCCAATGAGCTTGTACTTGAAAAACTGCAAAAATCACCGTTCTTCCACTTCAAAGATAACGAACAGGATCTGCTTGAAGACGTTCTGACCGATAACAAACAGGCTATTGAAATGGCAAATATCTATTCATCGATTCTGACTGGCACTATGGACGCTTTCGCCAGCGTTATCTCCAACAACCAGAACATCGTGATGAAGCGGCTCACCATCGTCAGCATCGTGTTAATGTTGCCCACTTTAATTTACAGTTTCTTCGGTATGAACGTGGAGTTTCCTTTTCCCCACTCGGCGCGAGTCGTTGTGTGGTTTATTTTGGTGTTGAGCGCGGCCGCGTCAGTTTTGGGCGCTATTTTCCTGAATAAAGATTCCGGATGGAAGGAGAAGTAGTTTAATGAAATATTCAGTGGAGAAATGAATGATAAGACTACAAAACATTAGGAAACAGTATGACGATGTTGTTGCGGTGCAAGACGTGAGCCTCACCGTGACTGACGGGAGCGTGTTCGGCATTATCGGGAAGAGCGGCGCGGGCAAGTCGAGCCTCCTCCGCGTGATGAGCCTCTTGGAGCGGCCAGATACAGGCGCTGTGTTCTACGGAAACGAACGGGTCGATGCCTTGAGCGGTAGACGCCTTCTGGAATACCGTCGCAAGATGGGCATGATTTTCCAGAATTTCAACCTGTTGAGTTCACGAGACGCTTTTGGTAACATCGCGTACCCCCTCGAAATTGCGGGCATGAGCCGCAAAATGATACACGATCGCGTGTCCGACTTGCTCGAAATGGTGGGCATCGCGGACAAAAGAAAGTCTCGTATGAAAGAGCTTTCTGGCGGACAGAAACAGAGGGTCGCCATAGCGCGTGCGCTTGCCGTGGGTCCAGATGCGCTCTTCTGCGATGAGGCGACGAGCGCCCTTGACCCGCAGACCACGCGGTCGATTCTCACGCTCATCAAGGACCTGCACAAAAAGCTCAAGCTCACGGTCATTCTCATCACCCATCAGATGTCTGTTGTGGAAACTGTGTGTGAGGAAGTTGCGGTTATGGATAATGGACTCATCGTGGAACAAGGCTCGGTTACCGGCGTGTTCGCCAACCCGCGGACTCAAGCCGCAAGGGAACTTTTATGTTAGCGATTCTTAAACTTCTCCCTCTACCTACACTGGAAACGATTTTTATGACCCTTGCCTCAACGTTTTTTGCGAGCCTTATGGGGCTTCCACTGGGCGCTTTTCTCTATTACGCATCGCCCCGCGGGTTAAAACCGCGTCCGCTCGTCTACAGCGTGCTCTCGCGTATCGTCAATGTTCTGCGTTCCTTTCCCTTTATCATCTTGATGATAGCGTTGATTCCATTCACCCGCTTCGTTGTGGGAACGAGCATCGGCCCCCGCGCTGTGATTGTACCGTTGTCCATCGCGGCCGCTCCCTTTGTCGCCCGTATTGTCGAGGCAGCGCTTTCCGAAGTGGATTCAGGCGTCGTCACCGCGGCGGTAGCAATGGGTTCAAGCAATCTACAAATCATCACCAAAGTACTGATTCTCGAAGCCCTGCCCGCTCTCGTATCAGGGCTGTCCCTCACGGTCATCAACCTTATCGGCTATTCGGCGATGGCCGGCGCTATCGGCGGCGGTGGACTCGGCACCCTTGCCATCAACTACGGATACTACCGGTTCAAAACTGGCGTTATGATAGCGGCGGTCATTGTCATTCTCGTCTTGGTGGAACTTGTGCAGTTGGCGGGATCGTTCTGGAGCAGAAAACTGCTCTCAAAAAGGTAGGATTTTATAAACCACTCAACGCAAAAAATACCTCGCCTCTACGAATCGGGTTCTATTCCTTTTTCCCCACCAGCGCGTTATAGGTCTTTTCGTCAAGCGGGTAGAATTGTACAAGGACAATTGCCCCGACGAAGATGAGCGCAGGTATGGGACCAATGATGAACCTGATTGCCCATACCGCGTTTTTGCTTTGAACTGCGTCTGCGACATAGCCGCCAAGCGATAGAATCATGCCGGATAGGAACACAGAGAGGGATTGCCCCACTTTGGCGATGAAGGTCCAGATGCCGTAATAGGCGCCTTCCTTGCGCTCGCCAGTCCTGATCGCGTCGTATTCCACCGCGTCCGGTACCATAGCAAAAGGCGCGACATAGCTAAAGCCAACTCCTATTCCGGCAAAGACCATTATCCCCAGAAAGAAATTCTGCCCCAGAGTATGTCCGAGTAGGAAAATCGCCGAACAAGCGATTGCCAATACCACAAAACAGATTTGATATGTCCGCTTCTTGCCGATCTTTTTGGAAACAAGCACGGAAATTGGGATGCAGATCATTGCAGTAAGTAACAAGATAACCATAGCAGGCGTGGCAAGTCCTTCATTATGATAAATATACTTTGTGTAATAAACGAGAATACCCTGTAAAAAAGTCAAGGCGCAGAGATGAAGCGCATACGTAAAGAGCAGAATCAAGTAGGGTTTATTGGCGAATACCTGACGGTATGTAGCGAAAAAACCTTTTGTGGGCAAATCTTCTTTTTTAGGGGGCATTTCCTTTGTGCCTAAGAAGGTAAGGAGTGTCGTAATCGCCACGATCCCGCCTAAAATGAGTCCGACTACGGTAAAGCCTGCTTTTTTATCAGGAGCGAAGAGTCCCACGATAGGCTGAACCGCGGCCGCACCGATAATTGTACCAAAAACCGCGCACCCAAACCGATACCCGTTGAGACTCGTACGCTCATGGTAGTCGTCCGTAAGTTCCGGCGTGAGGGATGAATACGGTATGTTGATGATGGTACTTGCCGTGTTGAGGAGGATGAGGGCAAAAGCCGCCCACATGGTGATAAGTACCGGATGTGCGGATAGATAGTCTGGTTTGGTGAAGAAAAACCACATAGTCAAGAACATAGGAACAGCGCCGAAGAGAAGGTAGGGTCTCCTTCTACCCCATCTACTCTGCGTACGATCTGACAGATAGCCCATGACCGGGTCGGTCACCGCGTCCCAGAATTTGCCGACCATAACGGCCGCGCCCGCCAATGCCGCGGCAAGCCCTACTGTGTCGGTCAGATAGTTCAAGCACCAGAAACCGAGAGCTGTGAACAGCAAGTTTCCGCCTAAATCAAAAATGCCGAAACCGAGTTTTTGCTTAACGGTGAGTTTCTTCATTTATTTTTCCTTCTGCGTTAAGATACAGCGCGTTTCCGCCGCGTTGTTCGTTGTTACAAAACAAATTTAGTGTATACTAAAAAAAGAAAATTGTGAAGAGAAATTTCAATAATTATCGTGGTATGACGCTAACGGCTGACAGAGGCGCATGAGGAGGTGGATTATGGCAAGGCTGCGAGAACGTCGGCAGTTATCTGACGGTCGGTGAAGCCTTTGTCCGCCATATCAAGCATGATACGGGAGACTATCCTGCTGTCAAGAGGCTTACGGTAGGGACGGTCTTCGGTGAGGGCTTGATAGATGTCTATGCATGCCATCAGTCGGGACTCGAAGTCCAGTCGTTCTGCGGAGAAACCGTAGGGGTAGCCTGTGCCGTCGAGCTTTTCGTGGTGGTTGCTTGCCCATTCGGTAACGTCCTCAAGCCCGGATATGCCTTCGAGCATCTTTCGTGTGTAAAAGGTGTGAGGCTTGATCAATTCTATTTCGGCCGCGTCCAGAGGACCCGGCTTGTCGAGAACCGCATTAGGAACCGCGAGCTTGCCTGCATCGTGGAGATTCGCGGCCAGCCTAAGTTTTGTTTTACGTTCCACGTCAAATCCATAGAAATCAGCCATAAGCGCCGATTTCTCGGCGATTCCTTGAGAATGTCTCCCGGTAAACGGCGATTTCTCATCAATAAGCCGTCTGAAGATGCCCGCTATGGGCAATAGATCTTCTAACGACAACTCTATGCCGTATTTCGGGGTGTGCCGTTCAAGCTCCTCTACTATGAATCGGTTGTCCAATGACAACCAGAAGCTCACATTATCGCTGAAAACCTCGAAAGCCTCGCATAACTCCATAGAGAATTGTCTACCCTTCCCAGAGATTATCTTTTCCTTCACCGTCTGCCTGTCAGCGCCCGCGCTGTAAAGCAGTTCAAACATATCCGCAAAGCGTATGATATGCGCTAAGAGTGGAATATCGTTACCGGACACGCCGAAGAAGCCGCTCCCGTCATAGGCTTCGTGATGGTATAGTACCATACCCTCCCTATTCTTTAGGAACGGAAAGACCTGAAGGTTGCGCTCGCCGATAATACAGTGAGACTCGGCTTTCTCCATATTTAACAGCTTCGCCGTGTCTATAGCATTGTAGACCGCATGGGTTATGCCATTGTCGTGGAGCATCGCACCCGCGTAGAGGTCAAACATATCTTCAGGCGGTAACCGCAACTGTTCCCCTAGTCGCAGGGACACGAGTGCAACCCTTTTCCCGTGATTAATAACATTACTTCTGAAACTCGATTCCAAGAAATCCAGTGCTAAGGAAAAGGCGCCGACGAATTTGTTTCGATTAAAAGTCATTTATTCTCTATTCCTATAGTCCCTCAATATCTTTAAAATAGCGAACGGTGCCGACCTTCAGCTCGTCGGTTGCATCTTCATCGCAGACGATAATGGCTTTCGGGTGCATTTGCAGGCAGGAGAGAGTCCACATATGGCTCACGCCTCCCTCGACTGCGGCTTGCAGCGCGCGCGCCTTGTTATGCCCGCTCACGATGATGACGACTTCTCGCGCGTCCATGATAGTGCCGACACCTACAGTCAGCGCGGTCGAAGGCACTTTGTTTACATCTCCGTCGAAAAAACGTGCATTGGCAATTTTAGTGTCTTTTGTCAAGGTTTTTATCCGTGTGCGCGATGCGAGGGACGAACCCGGTTCGTTGAACGCGATATGCCCATCCGGTCCCATACCGCCGAGGAACAAGTCAATACCGCCAGCCTCCTCGATTGCCTGCTCGTAAGCCGCGCACTCGGCTTGCAAATCCTCTGCCATACCACTCAACAGATGGGTGTTCTTCGGTTTTATGTCGATATGATCGAAGAAGTTGTCCTTCATAAATCTGTGGTAGCTCTGCGGGTGGTCGTCTGACACGCCCACATATTCATCCATATTGAAACTGACAACATTCGCAAAGGAAAGCTTTCCCGCCTTGTTCAAGGCAATCAGCTCCTTGTAAATTCCGAGAGGGCTTGAACCCGTGGGAAGTCCTAGTACAAATTTCCCGCCAGCTGAATTTATCCGTCCAGCAATATAATCCGCGGCCCACTTGGACGCGGATTCGTAGTTTTTGTGAATCAATAATCGCATAGTTTCTCCTTTCCCTGCTTTTTAAGGACGCCTTTGACCAGTACGATGTTGACATTAAAGTCCCTGTCAAAGACGACAATATCCGCATCGTAGCCCGGAATGATCGCGCCTTTCTTTTCGTAACGCATAACCTTTGCCGGGTTGGTCGCGGCTGTTTTTACGGCGTCTTCAAGGCTAAAACCGAATAGCGTAAGGTTTTCGACGCCGCGAATCATGGTCAAGCCCGAGCCGGCGATAACATCGTCTATCTTACGGTGAAAAGCTCCGTCGTGGAACACGACCTCTTCGTTATTGGCGAATAAAGGCGGATCTTTCTGTTCCGTAGGCTTGAGCCCATCCGTTACAAGCACGATTTTATCGTTGGGCTTGTCTCTTTGCAAAAGTTTGAACATATGAGGGTGAACGTGGAACCCATCCGCAATGATCTCGCAGGACATTTCAGGGTGAATCAGCACCGCGCCGGCCGCGTTAGGATTACGGTGGTCCAGACGGCTCATTGCGTTGAACAGATGCGTGGCATGGAGGATGCCGGCCTGCATGCCCTCGACCATGTTCTCGTATTTCGCATCCGTATGCCCCGCTTGGAGGATGATGCCTTTCTTTATGCAGAACAGGGCAAGTTCTCTCATACCTTTGAGTTCCGGCGCGACCGTCATATTGACAATATGCCCGCCGGACGCCTTCCACAGTTCCTCCATAAAAGGAATATCAACTTGACGCAGGGTTTCCGGTTTTTGCACCCCGAGCTTACTCGGCGAAAGGAAGGGTCCCTCCAGATGCAAACCCATGATTTGCGCGCCGCTCTCCTTGCCGACGGCCGCGGAAACCTGCCTCACAGCGTTAAGCATTTCATCCTCAACGCTGGGATACAGCGTAGGATTGAACGCCGTAACCCCGTATTGGCACAGGAACTGCGACATCTTCAGCACCGATTCCGTGGAGCAATCGTCCGTACCGTACCCGCCGAACCCATGTATATGTGTATCAATGAATCCCGGCGCGATAAACGCCCCGTCAACATCCACGGCTTCGATTTTACCGAGACGCTTCTGTTCGAAACGCTTTTCCGAAAACACGTCTGCTATCCGTCCATCTTCAATCAGAACGGCGCATTTCTCCATTGCCGAAAAACCAGTCATTACGGTTCCATTATGTAAACATATATTCATATCTCTATAATAATACAAATGGTTTCACTTTTCAAGCTTTTGCGCTTGTTTTTATTTTAGCATGTTATCTTGAGAAAATTAAAAATATTACCTTCTTTTGACTGCGCCAGAATTATATATCAAAAGAGGATTTTGTATGAAGCGAACGGTTATTTTCCCCTCATGCGGATACCCCGCGACTCGCGTCCGCGCAGATTGGACTCGACCTTGTGCAGATTAGACTCGTAAAGAAGTGGAGAGGCGTTTAATCACCTCGCCCGCCAGATAGAACGATCCTGCGGCCAGAACCGGGAGGCTTTTCTCTTGAGCTATGGCAAGCGTCTCATCAATAGCTTTCGCTGTATCCTTGATAAGCGAAACTTTTCCAGGGGCTATGCTTTCAAATGCCTCAAACACCTTTTCCGGGTAACTTTTCTTAAACGTTCCGGGTGTTGTAACGATGATAACGGAAAAACGCCCTATGAGAATTTCCGCCATTGAGAAAATGTCTTTGCCTGCGGCGCAAGCAAAGAGGAGTACTCCATCCCCATAAACAGACACAAAGGTTTCCACGCACGAGTCAATGCTGGCGCGGGTATGAGCGCCGTCTACAATGACGGGCGGGTTCTCCCCTACCCTCTCAAAACGCGCCCGCGCCCGGCATTTTTTCAGCCCCGCGCTGACACATCCCGCGCTTATGTCCGGAAACGCGGTTTTCACCGCAAGTACCGCAAGCCCCGCATTCTTTGCCTGCACCGCACCCGGAATGGAGACTGATAGCGCAAGGCTCTCAGGAAAAAGCTCGGAAATAAGGGTAAAGTCCGTGCCTTCCCGCGATACAACGAGGGAACGTATTGCCATTTCGTCTGGGAAATACCGTACCGCTTTTTGGTACGATCCCTCCTGTCGATTCGCCTTTTCCACCGTATCATAAAAAACGGCCAGGGCTTCGGGAACCTGCTCCGCAAGCACCAGAGGAACGCCCGGTTTTATGATACCCGCTTTTTCCTTTGCAATGAGGGCAATGGTGCCGCCCAGGTATTCGGTATGCTCTTTTTCAATCAGGGTAATGACGCTGACGCGAGGTAACACGATGTTGGTGGCATCGAGTCTCCCGCCCATGCCTGTCTCCACGACCATAGCTGTACAGCCTGACCGCCTCGCGCAGAGGAAAAAAAAGAGTGTAAACAATTCAAAAAAAGTAGGCGTATCCTCAGAATCGGACTGTTTGAGCGCCTTTTCCGTAACGGAAAAAAGCTCGTTGCCCGCGTCCACATAAACAGCTTCATCGAAAAACCTCCCGTCTTGCATGATACGTTCCCGGAAGTCCAAAACATGAGGAGACGTGTAGAGAGCGGTTTTGAAACCCGCAGACGACAATATGGCCGCGGACATCAGGGAAACCGAACCTTTACCTTTTGATCCTGCCACATGAATGACAGGAGCTGTCTTTTCAGGATGACCCGCACTTTCAGCCAATTTCCACATACGGTCAAGACAGAAACCCTTGTCAGCCCGAATACGTTCAAAATTAATGAATTGGGAAATCCATTCAAACACCGATGAGGACGACAGAAACATTTTTAATCACTTCTCACAGTTGAATCTTTATCAGAATCAAGAAGACTTGGTTGAAGAATCTTCATTATTTGTTGATTTCCGTAATTCTCGGATGAATTCAGTCGATTCTCCCATATCTTCATAGTATTCACACTCGTCTCTGAAACGTCTCATAATCGTGCAGAGTCTATACACCTTCTCTTGCTCCAGCTTTTTTTTCCATTTTCCCGCCGTACAACGGATGCGTAAAATACCGCCTTCAGAGCCAGGAAGCAGTTTACAATGAAAACAATTAGCGCAATATATTTTGCCGGACTGAAACTCTTCTTCTTGCATTATTCCCCCAACTTTTATGTCTAAGAGACTATATTTTTATAATACAAACGCCTTTTTGTCAAGAGGATATATGGACAATCGACCGCCGATAGTATAAGGTGGAAGCATGAAGAGGTTGACTTTAACTATCGTATCCCCTCTGTTTTTATCCTGCCAATCTTCCCTCACGAAAAAAGGCGTTTTTACCGTGACGGTTGAGACTCACACGCCTTTGTCCGAAAACGGCGCGGAGGTCGGCATGGAAAAGTCTGAAATCCGCGAATGGAAAAGCAATTGACGTGCGGGAACCAACAGACTATGACAAACCGCGCAATACGAGTTAACGTTCTGGCCGCTGTCGCCGTATGCGCAGTTTCTTTGTGCAGTCTATTTGTCGGATCCGTTCACATAAAGCTTTACGACTTATGGCGAGGCGCGCTATTTTTGTTCACGGGTCAAGGAGACGAAATCGCGGCTGTTGTGCTTTTTCAGATAAGACTGCCGCGTCTTGTCCTGGCCGCCGTATGCGGGGCGAGTCTGGGCGCGGCGGGAGCTGGTTTTCAGGCGGTTTTTCGTAACGCCCTTGCGGATCCATTCATCATCGGCTCGTCTTCCGGCGCGGCGCTCGGCGCGGGAATCGCTATGCTTACCGCCTTTCCCACGGCTTTTGCGGCTTTCGCGGGAAGTCTGTCGGCCGTCCTCTTGGCCTGGGGCATAGCCGGTAGAAGCCAGCCTACAGCTCTCCTTCTTGCCGGAACAAGCATAAGTTCGCTTTTCTCAAGCCTGCTCTCTACCTTGCTCATTATCAAAGACGGTAGTCTCCAGCGCGTGCATTATTGGCTTTTGGGGAGTCTCGCCTCAGCTTCATGGCAAACGACTCTGCCTTTACTGCCCTTTATGACTGTCGGTTGCGCGACGCTTTTCCTCTGCTCACGCGGCATTGACCTTATCGCTCAGGACGATGAAACGGCGTTGAGCTTGGGTCTTGATGTAAGAAGGATCAGGCTGACCGTCATTCTTAGCGCATCCCTCGCAACTGCCGCAACGGTCGCGGGTGCAGGCATCATAGGCTTCGCGGGACTTGCCGCTCCTCATGCGGCACGGCTCCTTACCGGACCCGCTCACAGGAGGCTGTTGCCCCTTTCCGCCCTTGTCGGCGGCTTTTTAGTCATAGGAGCCGATATTGTCAGTAGAACTATCCTGCCGCCTCTGGAAATCCCTATCGGTATCGTCACGTCTCTGGGCGGGGCCCCATTCTTCCTGTATCTGCTGGCAAAATGGGGGAAAAGAAGGACGATTTGACCGACACTCTCCTGTTCCTAAGCGAACAAGCTATTTTCGCGCCACATTCGGGAGGGGCTTCAGGGTCGCAAAGAAGAGGTACTTGAACGGATGTATGTCAAGCACGTTGGGAAACCATCCGGATATCTCTTTGGTGTCAATGATGTTTATTGCAGGCTGGTAGGAAATGGGAAGCACTGAGGCGCGGTTCAGGAGGAGTTCTTCGGCTTCGGCAAGGGTCTTCCATCGCTCCTCTCCCTCTTGCATCATAGATTTGTTCAGCAAGTCCTCGTAGTCAGCATCGCTGTAATACGCATCGTTGAGGTTGGAGTCTGTTTGCCACATCTGAAGAAAGGTATAAGGGTCCGCGAAATCGCCTATCCATGTCATTGCCCCCACCTCATAGTCGTCCTGCTTGAGAGACGCATTGTAAAAAGGGTACGGTACGATGTCAATTTTTACCGGCACACCCAGCTCAAACCATGCATCCGCCATAAGATTCGCTATACGATCGGACTCCGCAGACGGCGTTATCCTAATAGTCAACTGCGGCAATCCCACGCCTTTTGGAAAGCCGGCCTCCACGAGGAGCGCCGCGGCTTCTTGCATATCTGTTTTATCTATGCCTTCTATTTCCGGGTAATCGGGAATGGGGTAAATGAGGGTTTTGGCGGGCATATAAAGACCGCTCCGTATTTCATTCCACGGCAAAGCGAGGGACAGAGCTTGGCGGACGCGGTAATCGTTCCACGGCTCTTTCTTCGATCGGATGAAGTAGTAATGGGTGGCGAACATAGCGTTTACTGTTATACCGCTCCGGTCCGAGAGCATATCTATGTTCATATCGCCGGCAAGCCATCGGGCTTCACCCGAATTCCAGAGCGCGGACGCTTCATCTCCATCTTCCGTAAATTTGATAACGACCGTATTGAGCTTCACGTTTTTCACGTCCCAGTATTGATCGTTCTTTGCCAACGAGATAAACGTATCGTTCTTTTCTTTTAAAAGAAACGGTCCGTTGGCGACCGGGTACGTCCAATCCGCCTCGCCCCCAAGCATGGACGGGTGTATGGGACTAAACGAGTGGTGGCAGAGCATACTTGGGAAAAACGCCGCAGGTGCATTCAGAGTAACGACCAATTTGCCGTCCACGACACGGATGCCCACATCGTCCGTCGACGAGAGTCGGCCAGCGCGGAAATCCCTCGCGCCCGCAATGATGTCGAAAAGCGAAGAATAGGGCGCGTCAGGCAAGGACAACAGGGAAAGCCAGGCATCGCGGAAATCTTCAGCCCGCACAGGGTCGCCGTTGGAGAACTTCGCCCCTTCCCGAATGGTGAAAGTCCACTGTTTCTTGTCCGGGGAAAGCTCATACCGGGACGCGATCGCTGGAACCGGTTTCATCGTGAATGGATGATAAGAGAAAAGCCCTTCGTAAAGCCCAGTAAAAATTTGGGCCTCGCTTGCATAGTAAGCTTTTCTGAAATCGAGTTCCATAACACCTGCCGAAAAGGTCACCGTGAGAGAATCCCGCGTCAGGGGCGACGGACGAGCTTCAGCCACATCATTAAACGCCTCTTCCGAGTCGTCTTGGAGCGGACTCGTCTGTTCAGAAAGAGGGAAATCCTCTTGGACAGGACGCGCGGTCAATTCGTTAGCCGCAAGCGCCAAAAGCGCGGCTCCCATTGATAATAGTTTCTTCATATTTATCCTCATTTTGGAGTTATGCCAAGCCGCTTAAACTGCTCGGCTTCTTCCTTTAAAGCGTTATAATCATAACATTTCTGGTTTGCCTTAATAAACACATTTTTTATGACGGAAAGCTCGGGTTTTATGCCTCTCATACGATTATGGTTAGACTGGTCAATATTGGCTTTAAAGTAATTATCCAAAGCGTTTAAATCGCGGGTCAGTCCTTTAAGATCACGGATATTCCGCTCAAGGAAACTCAACAGATGTTGTTCTGACAAAGCTTCGAGCTTTGCGACGACCGCGCTTTTGTTCATGCCTATCTGTCCAAGGTTCTTTATCCGTTTATTAATGTTTTCTCGAAACTCGGTGAAGTTGAGCTTCGCCTTAACCGGCGCCCCTCCCCGTACGGCGCTCGCATATTCTATCTCATAGACAATCGCTTCCGGCTCGTTGTTGAATATACGTTGTATGAATCGCCTGAATTTTTCACTAAATGAGCGTTTTCGGTTTTCTAATAGAGCCTCATTTTCATCGAGTTTCAACCTTACTTCAATAAGGATATTGGAAATTGCACTGAGAGAACAAATACTTTCTATCAGGAAGGATTTTAGAGGAACCTCCTGTTTTTCGATATCCTGTTTCTTTTTGACGACATCGAGCGAACGAAGAACAACGTCCCGCAATTCAGCGCCGTTTTTTCCGTAGTCTTCCTTGATGATTTCGTCAATCAGTTCCGGATAGAACGGCTTTCCGGGTAAGACAGACGCGAATTGCTTCTTAATTTGAGTGGAAGAGGGCGTTTCCGTTTCAGACATCGCGCTTGTTATGGCGTTCCTCACTTCAAGCTTGTAGACTTCTCTGTTAAATTCCGTGAGTGTCTTCAAGTAGTTAACAATTGATCCTGTTGACTGCACTAAACTTGACATTGATTCATTCAAAAGACTTATGCTCAAGGAATCATGCCCCATCTTTACCTGCGAGACGAACTCCGCCACATAACGGGTATTGATAGAGAAAGAATCTCTTGATAGATGAACCCAATCAATGAACTTTATCAAGCCAAGTATCTTCTTTATGCGATCAATCGTTAAGAAATCAACGCTGAACTGGTAAAAGTTCACCAGAAAGTCGAGCTGATTGTCAAAATTGGAAAGCCTATTAGACATCTTCTCATTCTTTTCATTATCAGAGAAATTTTCTGTCTGCGGCACCTGAATTTCATTTAATTTGGCTTCCTGTTTGTATGGATCTTCTTTGACAAGCCCTTTCTTGAGAAAAGCCGAATACAGCGATGTATAGGAAGATTGGAAAACCCGCAAATCTTCCTTAAGACCAGGAATCACATCTCTTTGAATCCAATCTTGTCGCGCTTCAATGGCATTGGATAGTTTCTGTCTATAATCGCTAATTTCACTCATGTTTCTATTATGTCATAAAAATAAAATTAAGACAAGACAGGAACGGCGGAGAGGTTGCAATAAAAAATCCCCCGCCGCAGATCGGCGGGGTATTGAACTCCAAGGGAATAAATTGTTTTCAAAGCTGACTCGGTACTTATTCTTTCAGTAAAGTTGGCGCTTGTCAAAGCTCACGGAGATGTTGTATACTAAATAAAAGGATTAAGCGACGATGGTAAAACAGGAGGTAATGTGAACATAGCTTTGATCATAGCGGGCGGTACCGGGAAACGAACACAGCAGGATATCCCGA
>JAIRNA010000036.1 GCA_031258305.1 Treponema sp.
CCGGCTTTTGCTAGAGTCTGCCCTGAATTTGGCATCGTGCCTCTCTTCGGTATGGAAGCCACCACATCCGAAGAAATACATGTGCTGTGCCTGTTTACCAGCCTCGACGCCAGCCTCGCATTTAGCGAATATGCCTATAGCATCTTGACGCCCTTTCCCAACAACCCTGAGAAAACCGGCGATCAAGTGTTCGTTGACGAAAACGACGACATTGAGGGTGAGGTGGAGTATTATCTGATAAACCCCCTTGATTTAAGCATCGAATATATAGGGGGTAAGGCGGCGGAATTCGGCGGCATAGTGATTCCCGCTCACGTTGACCGTATGGCTTTTTCTATGGTGAGTCAGCTCGGAGTAGTGACGCCAGGTCCCTGGACAGCCCTCGAATGTGTCCGCTTGCCACCGTCTATCGACACTCTCGGCTATCCACTTACCAGGTCTTCGGACGCCCACTACATAGAACACGTGGCGCGGCGTCCTTTCAGCTTGGATGTTACCCTTGAAGAACTCGCCCCAAACGGACTCGGTCAAGAAGCCGATATGGGGGTCTTGGTGAAGGCGCTTCAACGAAGACCGATTGCTTAACTTTGCCCATTCACCCTGACAGACTAGGCGCTTTTCTCGAATTATGGTAGGATAGTATATGGATTATAAAATAATCTGGAGAAAACGTATTGCCGAAACGTTAAACGATTTAGGTATTGTAGTCAAAGAAGAAGACGTTATCGCGTCCGCGCCGCCCGCGCCGGAAATGGGCGACATTGGATTTCCTATGTTCACCTTTGCAAAAATATTGCGGAAAAGCCCGGTACAGATAGCGGCTCTAACGGCCGAGAAAATCGGGGCGTCGGCCCAAGGTCCCTATGTCAATGTGCGTCTGAACCGCGCCGAAGTTACCGCGAATGTTTTGTCAATGGAAGTTGGCGCGTCCGAAAATGAAAAGACGCCAATTCTTAAAAAAAACCAAACCCTCAACGGCAAACGCATCATGGTCGAATTTTCAAGTCCTAACACGAATAAGCCGCTTCACCTCGGACATCTCCGTAACGACATCCTCGGTGAAAGTATCTCCCGCATCCTCTCGGCATGCGGCGCGGAAGTCCGTAAGGTTTGCATTATCAATGACCGAGGCGTCCATATCTGCAAATCTATGCTCGCCTATCAACTGTTCGCTCAGGGCAAAACCCCAGAAACCGAAGGAGTGAAAAGCGACCGATTCGTTGGAGACCTCTATGTCAAGTTCCACCAAGCCGCGAGTGAAAGCAAAGAGAAAGAGGCGGAAATGGAAGCAGGCGCACAAGAATTGCTTCGCAAATGGGAAGCAGGCGACCCGGAAACCGTTACGCTATGGCGAAAAATAAACAAATGGGCGATTAATGGCATAAAGCAAACCTATGCCCGCACAGGCGTTTCCTTCGACCAATTCTACTTTGAAAGCCAAACCTACCTCTTGGGCAAAGACCAAATCCTCAAAGGCTTGGAAAAGGGAATCTTCTCCAAGCGGAACGACGGCGCGGTCATTGTTGACCTGACTGCCGAAGATCTGGATGAAAAAGTTCTTTTACGCAAAGATGGGACATCAATCTACATCACTCAAGACATAGGCACCGCCATTTCACGGCACGAAGACTGGCAATTCAACCGCCTCGTCTACGTTGTCGGTTCGGAACAACAGTATCACTTCAAGGTCTTGTTCAAGATTCTCGAAAAATTGGGGCTTGAATGGGCAAAAGACCTCTTTCATTTGAGTTACGGCATGGTAAACCTCCCCGAAGGCAAGATGAAAAGCCGTGAAGGAACGGTTGTTGATGCGGATGCCCTGCTCGACAGCTTGAAAGAAATGGCTTTAACGGAGATTCGAGACAAGGAGAGAGAAGAAGTTGTCGGGGATAAAGGGACCATCGCTGAAAAAATCGCTCTGGGCGCTCTGCATTACTACCTTTTGCAGACATCGGCCGCGAAGGATATGCTGTTCAATCCAAAAGAGTCCCTTTCGTTCAACGGCAACACAGGTCCCTATTTGCAATACATGGGAGCGCGTATCTCCGCATTGCTCCGCAAGTCTAAAACCCAGTTCCTACCCGCGTTAGTTCAACCCGAATTACTCACTGGAGACAGGGAATGGGAACTTGTCAAGGTCCTCATGGACTACGATGACGCGGTGGCGGCTGCGGCGGCGAAAATGGACAGCTCTCTCCTGACGACGTACCTTTACTCTCTGTCCAAGGCGTTCAGCCGCTTCTACCACGACTGCCCCATCCTGAACGCGGGGTCCCCGGCTCTGGCCCGCGCACGACTCGCACTGTGTGAAAAGGTTCTCGTCGTTCTCCAAGACGCGCTCTATTTGACGAATATCCCATTCCTGGAAGTGATGTGACCGCATTTCACAAAATAAAACCTGCCAAACGCCGAAATGAATTTTCTTTGGCGGCGAAAGTTGTTTTGTATAAAAAGTCAAAAGGAGAACATGGCAACACACAAAGAAACCATACTGTTTACTATGGACAGACTCTACGAATCGGTTGAAAAGAAAGGCCCCGTGTGCGTTGGGTTGGATACCGCATCGTCATACATACCGCCCCGTGAACTGCGGAGATCAGCATCTCATGCCGAGGCGGTACTTGCGTTCAATAAGGCGCTCATTGATGCGACTGTGGATGTCGCCGCGTGTTTTAAGGTGCAAATCGCCTATTACGAGGCGCTCGGAGTCGTGGGACTCGAGGTCTACGCCAAGACCCTGAGGTATATCCGCGAAAAAAGCGCTCTTGTCATAGCGGATGTGAAACGTGGGGACATTGCCGATACGGCCGTGCAATACGCGAAGGCGCACTTTTACGGTGATTTCTCAGCGGATTTTGTTACTTTATCGCCATATATGGGCATGGATTCCCTTGAGCCGTGGTTTTCCTTCGCGGAAAAGGCGGGTAAGGGCGCGTTTGTGCTTATGCGGACCAGTAATCCGGGACGATGCGACTTTCAGGAACGAGAATTTGTTGGAGGAGACAGGCTTTGGGAGGCTGTCGGCGCAAAATTATCAGTCTTGGCCGAGAAACACCGGGGATCTTATGGGTACGGCGCTTTTGGAGCCGTGGTTGGTTGTACCACGAATGAGGCGGGATATGCGCGGCAACGATTTGCCCCCCTTTTCTTCCTCATACCTGGTTTCGGTGCCCAGGGGGGAACAGCGAAGGATATCGCCCTTCTATTGAAGGACGGCAACGGCGGCGTGGTAAACGCCTCGCGGTCGATTCTAACGGCCTGGACAAAGTCGGCTGACGCGGAATCAGCCGCGGTTACAGCCGACAATGCCTTTGCCGCATCCGCGGCGCGAAACGCGGTCCTGCGGATGCGGGATGAAATACGGCGGGAAACCGCGAGCGTATGAACCATACGTGGTAAAAGCGTTGTCAGAAACTAAAGCCGACAGCGCCCGTTTTATAACTGCGCTCCAGTTCCTCCAAAGAAGCCCGCAAGCGCAGTTCAAAGTCGTCTAGATCCGAGAGATCTTCGTTTTTTACCACGCTTTTTAGTCGTGCGAGTTCCTCGCGCTCGGGGAGAGACGTTATTTTTATGAGTGGAGCGCCCATCTTAATACACACGGCCGACTTCTCATAAAAATTCATGATAAGTTCCAGAAGGCGCACCTGCTTTGACGGCATACAATACATATCAATTTCGTCAAAAGAATTTTGCTGTAAAAAACCGTTTTTGATGATTTCCGCGGTGATGAGGATGAGCCGTTTGTCGTCAGGCAATGCGTCAGGCCCAATGAGACGCACAATTTCCGAAAGCTTTTCCTCTTTCTTGAGTAAATCAAGCGCCTTTTGACGGGCAATCGCCCATTGCGGGTTCACCTTTTCCCACCATGCCTTGACTTCCTCCGCGTATTCCGAGTAACTGTCAATCCAACTGATAGCCGGATAGTGGCGGGCATTAGCAAGGTCCCGGTCAAGCGCCCAGAAACACCGTATGAACCGCTTGGTGTGCTGGGTAACCGGCTCGGAAAAATCCCCGCCCGGCGGAGAAACAGCCCCGATGATGGAAACCGAACCTTCCATGCCGTTCAAGGTTTCGACAAGCCCTGCCCGCTCGTAAAATTCAGCGAGGCGCGTGGGCAAATACGCGGGAAAACCTTCTTCCGCAGGCATTTCTTCCATACGACCGGACAATTCGCGCAAGGCTTCAGCCCAGCGCGAGGTGGAATCTGCCATAATCGCCACATGGTAACCCATATCACGGTAGAATTCCGCTATAGTAATGCCTGTGTAAATCGAAACTTCCCGCGCCGCAACCGGCATATTAGACGTATTGGCAATCAAAACCGTACGTTCCATAAGAAAGCGCCCGTTGCGCGGGTCAATCAGATGGGGGAATTCTGTAAGAACATCGGTCATTTCATTGCCGCGCTCCCCGCAGCCGATGTAGATGATGACATCCGCATCGCACCATTTAGCGATAGCATGCTGGGTCATAGTCTTGCCAGTGCCGAAGCCGCCCGGAATCGCGGCCGTGCCGCCCTTGGACAGCGGGAAAAACACGTCAATCACCCGCTCGCCAGTAATGAGCGGCTTATCCATAGCAAGGCGTTTCGCGGTAGGACGAGGCAGACGCACGGGCCACCACTGGGAGAGGGCGAATTCCTCGCCTTGGTCGGTTTGTGCGACCACGTTGTTAATGGTATATTTGCCCGCAGGAGCGAGTTCCGTGAGCAAGCCGTTTTTGGCATGAGGCGGAACCATTATCTTGCACGTTATACTAGCGGTTTCTTGTACAACGCCCAGAACCATACCCGGGGCAGCCCGTATTTCCTCTTTTCGTGCCAATTTTTCGGCGATTTCCAGGTCCGGGACGAAATCCCATAGCTTGTTCGGGTCAAGGCGATCGCCGCGTGCGCCCGGCGCCATAAATGCGCCGGACTGTTTGTAGAGCAATTCGAGCGGACGCTGAATACCATCATAAATGGTACCAATAAGTCCCGGGCCAAGGCGCGCCGAAAGAGGTCGTCCGGTCGATTCGGCTGTCGCGCCGACTTTCATACCGGTGTCGTCCTCGTAAACCTGAATCACGGCCGTGTCCTGCTCAAGCCTCACGATTTCACCGATGATTTTTTTGGGACCAATATCCACAACATCGAAAAGTCCGGATTCACCCAGACCGCTCGCATGGATGATGGGCCCGGAGATACGTCGAACAATGCCGCTCATACCACCTCCTCTTTCAGTGTCGTCGCACCGAGCAGGGCGGCGGTCAACTCTCCGCGCTTGTCTTGCAAAAGCGCCTCTACCGCATCGTCTAAAGACGCGGTGAGCTTCAGTTTCTTGGTATTTATAACAACAGCGGGAAATTGTCCCGCTGTTTTGAAATCCAGGGGCGGTTCAACGATGGACCATTCTAACTTTTTCGGTAACAACTTTCTTATCTCTTCTCTTGTCAAAAGCCTGCTGTGGACTTCAGGCTCGTCTTCGGCGGTTATGGGGTCGCCCGTATCTTCAAGCTCTTTGAGGCGTATAGTTAGCTCTTTTCGCAAAAGCGCGAGCTGTCTCTTTTTGTCTAAACTTTTAAAGAACGAAAACGCCGCATCTTTCAGGCTGCTTTCTATCTTTGAGGAACGAAGCCTCTGTTTGTCTAGGACGAGACGCGACATAATTTCATCACCGTCCAGCTTTGTCTTTTTCGCATACTTTTTCTGAAGTTCGCCCATGGCGGCTCGAATCTTTTGCTCCCACACCAAGGATGCATCCTTGATGGCGTCTTCTGATGATTTAAGTGTACGGAATGCCTTTTTCCGCGCATCTTCGAGGATCTCCTTGTCCAAAACCTCGGTTGATTGCAGTTCTTCCATAGCAATTACTTTACAACTATTTCCACTGTATTTCAAGCCCTCAAATTTGAGGAAGTTGGGACATTGTTACTCTTCCTCTTTCCTACCCGGCCAGCTTATTGATTTCGTCCCGAATAGCGGCCGCCTGTTCAAACTCAAGCCGTTTCGCGTGTTCGAGCATTTCGGCGTTCAGAACTGCGAGAAGTTTTTTTCGTTGCGATGGAATCAAAATATTGTAGGAATTCTTGAGAACTTCCACATTTTGGATAACCGACTCCTTCTCTTTTTCCGAATGGCGGGTTAAAATGTCCGCGATGGCTTTTTTTACTGTGGTTGGCGTGATGTTATGCGCTTGATTGTACGCCGTCTGGATGGAACGCCGACGGTTTGTTTCGGCAATAGCCTGCCGCATCGCATCGCTCTCGCGGTCCGCGTACATTATCACTTTACCCGCAGCGTTACGCGCTGCCCGCCCGATTATTTGAATGAGGCTTGTCAAAGAGCGCAAGAAGCCGATTTTGTCCGCATCCAGAATGGCAATAAGCGACACTTCCGGTAGGTCTATACCCTCCCGCAGAAGGTTTATCCCCACCAGTATGTCAAATGCACCCTGTCGTAATTGTGTAAGTATCTCCACCCGCTCAATGGTTTCAATCTCGCTGTGGATATAGCGCACCTTCAGCCCTAAACCGCTCAAATAATTCGTCAAATCTTCAGCCATTTTCTTGGTAAGGGTCAAAATCAGACACCGTTCACCCCCATGTATGCGCTTGTTCACCTCGGCAAAAATGTCCTCCATTTGGCCTTCTGTGGGACGCACCTCAATTTCTGGGTCAAGCAATCCGGTCGGCCTGATGAGCTGTTCAACTATGCGGGCGGACTGTTCTTTTTCGATTTGTCCGGGCGTTGCCGAGACGTAGACGGTCTTACCGATACGCTCCATAAATTCGTCAGCACGGAGAGGGCGGTTGTCCATGGCGCAAGGCAGGCGGAACCCGTATTCTACGAGGTTCATCTTGCGGGAATTGTCGCCGGCAAACATCGCTCCGATTTGCGGGAGGGTTACATGGCTTTCATCAATAAAGGTAAGGTGCTTGGGGGAACCATCCTGCGCTTTAGGGAAATAGTCTATCAGCGTGTCCGGCGGGGATCCGCGCGATCTGCCCGCCATGAGTGCAGAATAATTCTCGATACCAGGACAGGAACCTACCTCGGTCAGCATTTCGATGTCGTATTGGACACGGGTTTTCAGGCGTTCAGCCTCTACGTACCGCCCCGTACTTTGCAAAAAAGCGTATTGTTCGTCGAGTTCCGACCGTATGCGGTTCATCGCATCGTTTATCATCTCACGAGGAATGACAAACTGTTTCGCGGGGTAGAGCATGGCGCGGTCTAGTTCTTCCACTACCACCCCAGAGACAGGATTGAACCGACGTATACTGACGACTCGGTCCCAATCCATGTCCACGCGGTAAGCTTCTTCCATATAGGCGGGAAAAATCTCCAGAATATCGCCGCGTCGCCGAAAATTGCCCCGCTCCAGCGTCACGTCATTGCGCTCATATTGGAGTTCTACGAATCGGCGCATAAGCGCATCCACGTTAAGTCTCTCTCCACGCGCAAATGATGCGGTCATCTGCCGATAAACCTCCGGAGTCGCCAGCCCGTAAATACAGGAGACGGTCGCTACGATGATGACATCCTCTCGTTCCATCAGGCTCCGGGTTGCGGACAGGCGGAGACGTTCAATTTCATCGTTTATTGAAGCGTCTTTTTCTATATAGAGATCTCGGCTTGCGACATAAGCTTCAGGCTGATAGTAATCATAATACGAAACAAAATACTCGACTGCGTTGTGTGGGAAGAATCCCTTGAATTCGCGGAAAAGTTGCGCCGCGAGGGTCTTATTATGACTGATTATCAACGAGGGCATCTGTACGGCTTCAATGACCTTTGCTATAGTAAAAGTCTTACCAGAACCAGTTACTCCCTGTAAGGTCTGAAACCTATCTCCCGCCTTTATACCGGCTGAAAGAGCGGCTATTGCCTCGCTCTGGTCGCCTGCCGGCTGAAACGGCGACACTACTTCAAATAACCTCATAGCATGAGTATATCACAAATCGACAAAAATTAGAATAGTGTCGGACTTACAATTAAAGCATAATCTAGCTCGTTTTGTATCCCACATACTCTTATCGTTCTGGCTGTTTACGACGTTCTGCCAGCCAGAATAAG
>JAIRNA010000092.1 GCA_031258305.1 Treponema sp.
CTGCGCCACATACTCCAGGGTTTCGGCGGGGCTGAGAGCTTTAACTGTTGCGGACACCTTACGGTTCAAACTAGCGTCCATTAAGGGAAGTATAACATAAGAAAAAAAATCTTACAATCTCTCCGCGCTGAACAGGGAAAGCTGAAAAGCTCAAGGAAACTGTTCCAAAAACCGCAATTTTGGAACAGCCTCATTTCTTATAGCGGTAAACGGGCAGGCGCCGGATGCGCCCAAATTCGGAATTGAAACCACCTGGGGAAACCACCTGGGCCTTTTTTACACGGAGACTATTATTTTTCCGCTGATTCAGGCATAGTAAACACATAAGCGTCAAAACCTTTCCCTTAACAAAAACACGACTTGAGGAGTTTTGTCCGAACAGCACCCCACCCCGTTTTACGTATACGATGAAAACGCCATACGCGCCAACGCGAAAAAACTGCTTGCGGTGTTTTCGGCCTTTCCCTCGTACAGGAAACTCAAGGGTGACAGTCGCTTTTTTTATTACCTTGGGGTTTAATACCCCACCCTTTGGGCTAAACGTGACCCACAATTTTAAGGATGATTACCTATCCACAAAAAACCACGAAGTCGAAAAAGGCAAAGAAGTATAAAATAACAGCTTGAAAAGGGGAAACTGCTCAAAAAAGAGATATAATGGCACTCAAAACCTTTATCCTTTTTCGACTTCTGCGCCTTCGCGGTTATTTTTCCTGGTATGTTGTTTGGCATATTTCTGTGGGTCACGTTTAGCGCTCTGCGGCGGGGATTCTTTATTCTGCTGCCTCTAGTAAAAATAGTTCCGGATAAAAATCGCCGATGATTGACACCGCGAAGGAGGTATTGTCGATGAGAAGTCCGCAAGAGGTCAATTCATCGCCGCCGCGTAAACCGCAGTTCAGGCATTTATCCGTTTCGTCAAAAGTCAACCCCGCTCTATGCGTCGGCTCCCACAACGACACATGGTAGACCTTTGCGCGGTCAAAGCCAGCAAGCCTCACGCGGAAGGGTTTTTGATTAGGTTTTGCGTTCAGCTTATACACAGCGACTATCGCAGACTTTTTGTCCTCTGAAGAAACCATCCACGCGGCGGTATCGGCCGTCGCGTCAAGACGGCTGAAGACTCCTTGTTGAAAAAGACGGCGATATTTTTTATAGAAAACGATACATTCTTTTATCGTTTCGGCTTCCTCTTCCGAAAGCTTTGTCGGGTCAAGTTCAAAGCCCAAATCACCGAAAAAAGACGCGGCGGCGCGGAACAAGAGGGGCGTCAGCCGCCTTGTCTGATGATTCGGAACTGTGGAAACGTGGGCGCCTATGCAATTCAGCGGATAAAAGTAACTCGCCCCCCGCTGAATCTCAAGGCGTTGAACAGCGTCCGTGTTATCAGAGAGCCATCCCTGCGGGGCAAAGCCTAAGATGCCAGCGTCAAAACGCGCTCCGCCTGAAGCGCACGACTCGAAGAGAATCTCAGGAAACGCCGCTGTAAGCCGACTATAAAGACTGTAAACGCCCAGACAGTACCTGTGGAAAAACTCGCCCTGTCTGTCCGGCGGCAAGGCAAGACTAAACGGTTCAGTGATAAATCGGTTCATATCCCATTTGATGTAGGATATTTTTGCGCCTGAAATTACTGAGCTTATCGCTTCAAAAAGATAATCAACAATCTCCGCTCTTCCCATATCAAGCACGAATTGCCGACGCATCTCGGTACGTGTTCTGCCCGGAACCCCCACAGCCCAATCCGGATGCGCCTCAAAAAGATGGCTTTTTTCGCTAACCATTTCCGGCTCTATCCATAATCCGAATTTGAGACCCATCGCGGTTATCTTTTCGGCGAGACCGGCGATGCCATGGGGAAGCTTGTCCCTATTGGGAACCCAGTCGCCCAAGGATGTCGTCTCGTCTTCGCGTTTTCCAAACCAACCATCATCAAGCACGAAAATCTCAACGCCCAGGTCGACCGCTTTTCTTGCCATTGCAAGAAGCTTTTCTTCTGTAAAGTTGAAATAGGCGCCTTCCCAGGTATTGAGAAGCACAGGGCGTTCCCGATCCCTCCAGACGCCGCTTTCGAGGTGCGTTCTAAAAAGACGGTGAAAAACACGAGAAAGCCCGTTCAATCCGCTCTTACTCCAGCCCAAAGCGGCTTCAGGCGTGTCAAAAGAACCGCCGCTTTCGAGTATCCATGAAAAAGTTTCCGGATTGATACCGGTACGGATTCTGGTGATGTCCCAGCAATCAACTTCGGCACAGGCTATGAAATTACCTGAATACAAGAGGCATAGCCCGAAGGCTTCGCCTCTATGTTCTGTTGTCTCAGGTCTGCGGAAGATGAGACTAGGGTTTGCGATGGAACCTGATACGCCGAATGCGCTATGAACGCCTTGAAAGCCTGCACGGAGAGGCGCATCACTCACGGCGAATTCTCGCGCCCAGCTACCGGTAAAGGTAAGCATATTCCATGCGGAGTCCGGCAAGTCTATGGACAAACTCAGAGCGCTTTCAAGGATTATTCTTTCCTTGCCGGTATTTTCAAAACGGGTATGCCGCGCAATGCATGCGTATGCGGAAAATATCGTATAAGACAGGATAATCTTCAAACCGGACAGCTTGTCGAGCAGGGTAATTTCCAGCGTTTCCGCCTCGTCAGTACCTTCGGTGTAAGTAGAAGGTAACCCAGGAATCGTATTCTTACCCGGGTAAACGCGGTAATCTTCAAAGCGCGGTTCTACTACGCCAGCGCCGTCAGCAAGCCTGACCGAGAATGCGGGTAACCTGAAGTCTCCCCGTCCGTAACAAGGGTACTCGAAGCGCGCCGCGCTTCTTATGTTATTGGAAAAGCCTGCAAAGGGAATAGGCGCAAGAAAGGGATAGTCCTTGTTCGGCGAAAGCGGTTCTCCGAAATAAAGCTGTCCGATAGATCCGTTGTCATAAACGGCAATGATATAACTGAAATCATCGTTGTAAAGATGAAACTGCCTGGTGTTTTTGTCAAATTTAATAGGCATATTTAATTCCTTTATAGCACATACCCTCATTAAACCACTGACCGCATAATTCACGGATGAATGTTTATCAGTGTGGTCGGTGGTTTAATAAAAGGCTAAATCCTCCGAAGCGTTTTTACGCCTTTGCCAATTTTCTTGTACCGCCGCGAAGCTTTTCCCTCTTGTTTTTAGTAACAATGTCCCAGAAATTCACGAAACCGCACGCAATGAAAATAGTGGAATATACGCCGCTCATCATACCGATAAGCAAAGCAAATGCGAAGTCCTTCATAGAGCCGGTGGTGAAGATGAAGAGAGAGAGAACCGCCAGCATAGTCGTCATCGTGGTGATAATAGTTCTGCCCAAGGTTTCGGAAATAGAGCGGTCAAGCACATCGACAAAAGAGTCTTCTGGGAACATACGGCGCGTTTCACGAACACGGTCGAATATTACAATGGTGTCGTTGATGGAGTAACCCAAAATCGTCAAAATCGCCGCTATGGACGTAGTGTTAAACTCCATACGCGTCCATGCGATGAAGGCGACCATAACGAGCGCATCATGGGCAATGGCAAGTACCGCACCTATGGCGAATTGAGGCTTGAACCGTATCGAGGCGTAAATCAAGATGAGCAACATAGTCAGCGCCATAAGGATGCCCGCCTGATTGGAAAGATCTTTTGAGAAACGAGAACCGACGTAGTTCGAGTTGGTAACCGCAACGCCGTCCGCTCCCAGGTTGAGACTTTTTTCCAGCGTGGCAATGATTTTGTCCGCGGGAATCTGCTCTTCTTTACCGGAAATGTCGCTATCCTGCATACGAATCATGAATCGCCGATCCGTCGGTTTGCCTAAAATCTGTACCGACACCGTTCCCAACGCCGAGAGACTTTCGCGCACGTCTTCAATGGATATGGGCGGAATGGACGGGTCCGATGTGTTCAGGTAATGGACCACAAAGGGCGTTGCGCCTAATTGTGGGGTGGCCTGTGCGCTATACACGAGCCATGCGGTTTTGATAGCATCCGCCTGTCCTTCGCTAGACGCCTGCAAGCCGTCAATTTGGGAGAGCGCGGCGGTCAAAGACATCACATCCGTATAGTCGGCGTAAGGGAACGTGTGTGTAACGGCCTCCACGCCGGAGCCGCTTATGACGATGTAGAGATTGTTCCTATCAAAAGAAACGGTTGCGTTACCCTGTCCTGCGTAAGTGAGTCGGAATGCAGGCGGAGCGAATTGTACTTCTTGAATCAAGCCCGCTTGAAAGTCCACGCCCATGTTGAAGCCGCCCATCACAAAGTATCCGACGACTCCGATGATTATGAGCGTAGCCGAAAATAGAGCGCTCGGCAGAAACGCTTTAGAAAATTTGATTATTCTCATGTATACGGCCTCCAACTAACTGACACTTTCTTGTTTCCCAGAACGTCTGTACCGAAGTCGAAGATGAGTCGGGAAACGAAGAGGGCGGTGAACACTGATGAGATGACACCGATCGCCAGGCTTACAGCAAAGCCCTGAATGGGACCGGAGCCGAGTTGCGACAGGAATAGCGCCGCGATGAACGTCGTAATATTAGAGTCCATAATAGCCCAGAACGCCTTGTCGAAGCCCGCGTCCACAACAGCTTTACGAGTCTTACCCAGGCGCAGCTCTTCTTTTATGCGCTCGAAGATGATGACATTTGCGTCTACTGCCATACCGATGGTCAAGATGAAGCCCGCGATACTCGGCAGCGTGAGGGTAAAATTGAACGCTGAAAGCACACTGAACATGAAGTAGATGTTGAGTACCTGCGCTACCACCGCGTTGATGCCGGAACCTTTGTAAAAGGCGAGCATGAATACCAAAACAGCGGCGAGTCCGCCTATCAGGGCGTAAAGCCCTTGACGGATAGTGTCTTCACCCATACTGGCGCCGATGCTCTGCTGGTTCACCACTTGCAGGGAAACTGGTAGGGCGGCCGTCCGCAGAGTGAGCGCGATGTTTTGCGCCTCTTCTTGCCCGAAGCCGGTGAGCCGCACAGATTCACGTATGGCGGATTGTATGGTAGCTTGGGATTTCACACGGTCGTCAAGCATGATGGCGAGGGGTTTGCCCACGTTTGCGGATGTTAATTTGTAAAAAATTTCGCCGCCTTCGCTGTCCAAAATGAATGTAACCTCCGGTTTGCCATCGAGGTTGTTGCGTTCCACGACCGCGCTTTTGATATGATTGCCGTCAAGCCCTACTTCTTTCTTCACAGCGGTCCATCCTGTGAATTCGTCAAGCCCGTATCGGTCTTTCTGGTAAACGCCGCGAATCTGTACATCGTCGGGGAGGGGGATTACCGACGATTCGACCAAAAGCTGACCAGTTGCGCTGTCGATGGTTGTCGTCGGGTGGGCGCGGTAGTAGGCGTTAAAGGCTTCAGAAGCCTCGCGGTCTACTATATGGAACGCAAGACTTCCCTTACCCATAATAATGTCGTTGATGCGCTCTGGGTCCGCGGCGCCTGGGATTTCCACGTAGATTTGGTCCTGTCCCTGCCGCCTGATGACCGGCTCAGTCAAGCCGAACTTGTCGATGCGGCTGTTCAGCACCTCAAGCGCACGATTCACCGCGTCTTCGCGGTCCGCGTCAGTCAACGTGTAATTTTCGTTCTCATTCTGCTGACGGATGCGCTCGGTGAGCGCATCTAAGTCAGCCTGCAAGACGATACTCAAGCCGCCGGACAGATCCAAACCAAGCTGAACCGCGTTTTTTTGTAGGGTCTTGAGCTTGAAAATCCGATCGCGACAGTTGGTTTCAATGGCGTCGAGGGCTTCCTGTTTACTTGAAAACACGGAAAGAACAGTTTTTGCGTCCCATTTTTCCGGATTTTTCGCCTTTGCTTGTTTATTGATACGTTTTGCCTCTTTCACCAAAAAAGAGAGCCTGTCTGGAACACCGCCGTTGTCCTTTGCTGTGTCAATCAACCCTTGCAAATCGGCGAGAGCGGTTTGTTCCGCATAAATCTTGATTTGTTCCCGGGAACCGAGCGCGAGGGCCTGGTCCTCTTTGGGCGTCATAAAGTACCAGCGGAGGGTGGGCGACAGGAATACGAAACAGATGGCGATAATCGCCAAAACAATGAAAAACCTGTAACGTTTACTCATTTTTATTCCGTCCCATTATCCTTTTTATCAGGCTTAGCCTCTGATGCCGCCGCTTCTGTCCCTGTCGATGACGGCGCAGGTTCCGCCTTGTCCCTTGCCGCATCGTCCTCAATTTTTTTCACTTCTTTCGCGTCTTTTTCCTCTTTGTCCTTTGCAGGCGTTTCGACGCCGGAAATTGCCGAGCGGCTGAACTCGACTTTAACATTGTCATCAATTTTTACGATGACAGATTTGTCCTTGACGCTCTGAATCGTCCCATGGATGCCGCCGACGGTGACGATCTTGTCACCTTTTTTGAGCGAATCGAGCATCTTCTGGGTTTCCTTTTGTTTCTTGTTTTGCGGTCTTATAATGAGAAAGTAGAATATCCCAATGATAAGAATGAAAGGGAGGAACGAAACGAGGGGATTGGCCCCGGGTGCGTTTGCCGTGTTCGCGGCGTCAGGCGCCGCCATTAAGAGAAACGATGTCAATGAATTCATAGATAACTTCCTTAAAAATCAAAAAATATTGTGTATACAATAACACAACACAGCCATAAAGGTCAAGTACGTATTTTCGGCGATACTATAAATTTCAGACGGGGCGGCTTCACGGAGCAAGCCTTCGCCTAGAATCCGCCTATCCGCGTGTATTTAGGATGGATTTCTTTTATATACGGAAAAACTGTACAACCCTTTAATGCAAAAACTTTCTTTTATAAAAATCCCCCAAATCAGAATACCATGTTAAGCACGGGTTTTCATAGTCATAATAGTCAGAAGTGAAAAGAAGCTCCCGGCGTGGCGTATAGCCTGAATAAGGACTCTCTGTCCATGTCAAGTAGAACATGCTGCTTTCAGCGTCACCTATAGAAAGAGAGTAGGTACATGAAAAATCGACTTCTTTAAATTTTGATGATAAATTTTCAGAAAGATTTTCTATATGCAAATATCCGCTGTTACCGGTAAAAACAAAATAAACAGCCGCATTATTTTCACAAACCCATTTGCCGGTTAAATCAGCAAGCGCCGGCAGAGGCTGCTCATGCATATCGCTTCCACAGGAAGCAACGATGAGGAACAGGGATGCTATACTGCCACATGCCAATCTTGTGAAATTGTTATTCATAAATTCTCCACTACCAGAACAGATATGCCTTAGTATAAACCCAATTTTACCGCAAAAACAAAGTTGAATACATTTTTACTATATCCGGCTTCTCCGAGTACCAGCAACTTTTCCGGTCTCCATATACAACCTATTTTCGGCAGCAGAAACTTGCTGTCCATATAAAAAGAGAGCCCTACCCAATCATCGGGTTTATAATCACCTAATGTAATTAATAAGCGTCCAAAGAGCGTATCATCATAATACCAGTAGCCTTTTGTATCAAAAAAATCACGGTAGCCCATATCAAGCTGAAGCAGGGTATTATGCAACATAATATTAAATTTCAGGCCGAAAAGATGGTTTTTTGTCTGTAGGTTGTAGGCTTCTTTTGTATAATACGGTTCAACAGCCTGAAACCTGAATGACCCAAGACTGAATGACTGTGAAACAAGCCGAATCGACCAGCTAATAGAATCCAACTCATCCAAACCAAAATACCCCATAATAGTTTTAACGGCAATGCCCATCACCGGGAATTCATCGGTATTTACCAAAGGAACGACAGTCCACTTAAAATTATGCGCTGTTTCATAAATATGTTCCACATCGGTTTCAATATAATAATCGCCCCACTGTTCATCATAATACTGCCCGGTTCTCACAAAAACATAACTGGAATAATTATAATTATACCCCGCAAAAACGCCGAACAGCCCAAAACGATTTTGAACTAT
>JAIRNA010000119.1 GCA_031258305.1 Treponema sp.
TCAAATTACGCTCGTTCTATTCTTGAAAAGTGGGAAGTAAACCGCCATCGGTTTGTGAAAATCACGCCGGTTGAGTACAAGCGCGCCTTGCAACAGATGAAGTTGGCTGAACTCGACCGCAAGCTCTACGATATCCGCGAAAAACAAGAATTGGAAGAAAGCGAATAGTTCTTGAAAAGACTTTAAAGCATGAAAATTCCACTTTAATAGAATTAGATTAATGGACATGTTCAATGCTTAATCCGCGTTAATCTGGGTAATCAGTGGACCTTTCTTCCTTAATGTGTCCGCAGATGGCGCGGATGTTCACTGATTAGCATAATACGTTTTAAAGGTTATTATTAAAACGTCCGAATCTATTGAGAAACGAACGCCTTCCATCGTGATTTATAAGGTTATCCCACTTGACTAAAATACGACAGTTTTATATACTATGCAAACGATATTTTTAAGGAGGATTTATGAGCGCCAGAATCAGGCTGAAAAAGATGGGAACCAAAAAACGCCCGTGTTACCGAATAGTGGTTATGGATAATCGTGCTCCTCGGGACGGTAGAACCATAGAAGAACTCGGTTACTACCATCCAGTTGAAGCGGAAGATAAACAACTCGTTGTAAACGTGGAAAAAGTGAAGGGTTGGGTGCAGAAAGGCGCCGCATTAAGCGACACTGTCCGTAGTCTTTTGAACAAACAAATTCGCATCACAAACGTATAAAGGCAGTGGAAAGTATGGAAAAAGATTTAATCGAATACATCGCAAAATCGCTGGTAGACTCCCCTTCCGCTGTTGAAGTCAATATTATCGAAGGTGAAAAGTCTACTATGATGGAACTCAAGGTTGCCACAAAAGACATTGGTAAAGTGATAGGCAGGCATGGGCGTATAGCGAAAGCTATACGGACGATTTTGCAAGCCGCGACAATGCGTTTGGGGAAACGGACCATGTTGGAGATACTTGACTGAAGCGGGAAGAATTCACGGCCGCAGTTTTAGGTTCTCCATTTGGGGTCAAGGGTTTCATAAAGGCACATTCCTTATCCGGCGAATATGGGCATCTGTTGACTCTCAAAAAAGTGGTTTTACATACTGAAAAAGATGAACTTTCCCTTGAAATAGAGGAGAGCGCGGTAGTTTTTCAAGGTTTTGTCATAAAATTTCGTGGAATCAATAGTCCTGAAGAAGCCCATGCCTTGAATGGAGCGAGAATCATCGTTTCCCGCGAACAAGCTACACCTCTCGCTGATGGTGAATTCTATATCGAGGACTTAAAGGGTGTGAACGTGGAACTAGGCGGCAAAGTCGTTGGCGAAATTGTTGACATAGTAGAGGGGGGAGGCGGTTTCCTCGCGGAAATTCAGCTATTAAACGGTGAAACGCGGTTCGTTCCCTTTCGGGATGAGTTTTTCGGGGAAATCAATACGGCATCCAACAGAGCGGAATTGTTCAACGGGTGGATATTGGAGTAACTGAGAATTGGAACTCTATTTGAAAGATAGACATAAACTTTCAAACTCCCAACTCCCCAGAATCAGATGAGATATACGGTTCTTTCACTTTTTCCAGAAATTATTGACGTTTTTGTAAATAGTTCTATCATGGGCAAGGCGATAGAGCGCGGTATTGTGGAATATCGGTCGGTCAATATCAGAGACTTTGCCTTCGACAAACACAGAACGTGCGATGATGCGCCCTATGGCGGCGGCGCCGGTATGTTGATGCTTGTAGAACCGATGGCACGGGCATTTGAATCTATTGGCGTGCGGAATCGGTTCGCCGAAGCGGAACAAACCGAAAAGAGACAGAGCGCCGAGTATGGCGAAGCAACTCGTGTTTTTAAAAAGTCAAAAAAGATTTACTTAACGCCTTCGGGAAGGCTTTTCAACCAGAAACTTGCTGTGGAGTTGTCGCAAGAGGATGAACTCATTCTTTTGTGCGGGCGTTACGAGGGTGTTGATCAGAGGATAATTGACGCCTATATTGACGAGGAGATTTCTGTCGGGGACTATGTGCTTTCGTCCGGTGAGGCGGCCGCAATCACGGTGATCGACGCCACTTATCGGCTCGTTGACCGTGTGATTAGTCCAGAATCGCTTGTTGAAGAGAGTTTTGCGGGAGGACTTCTGGAGTACCCTCATTGGACAAGACCTGAAGTTTACGGTGGACTCGTGGTGCCCGATATCTTGTTGTCGGGGCATCATGAGAATATACGGCGATGGCGTCTACAAAAGCGAGTGGAAAAGACGCTCGCTGTTCGTCCGGACCTCGTTAAGGCAGGTTTGGAACAGGGCTTGTTTGACGCGGAAACGCGAAAGGTTATAAGAGATGCTCTGGAAAGTATGGCGGACAATAATAGGGAAATACGGCGGGAATGGGGAATAGAAGGGTAAGTCAGAAGGTTTAGTGATAAAACTTTCTCAATAAAACATACTCCCCCGGTGTTATGTGTCTTGTTGGTCTATCATCTTTTCTGAGATTCTGTTACATTTTATAAGAAGGAGCAAAGAATGAATGAAATCAAGGCTATTCAAGCCGAACAGATGAAGAGTGAGCCGGGAAAATTCAACATCGGCGACACGGTGAAGGTGCATTTCAAGATTATTGAAGGCAAAACCGAGAGAGTGCAAATTTACGAAGGATTAGTAATTGCGAAGAAAAACTCTCAGTCCAGTAAGACCTTTACAGTGCGGAAGAATTCTTACGGTGTGGGTGTTGAGAGGATTTTCCCGCTCTACTCTCCGCGTATCGTAAAAGTCGAAGTCACACGTATGGGTAAGGTCCGTAGGGCAAAACTCTACTACATCCGCAGTAAAGTCGGTAAGGCGGCGAAAATTAAAGAATTGATAGTGAAGAAGACTTAAACCGTGTGGAATATAAAAAAGGCCGTTAAGAAGGGACAGGAAGGCGAGGCACGGGCCGTAGCTTTTTTGGAGGACCACGGTTTTATTGTTCTTAGTCGGAATGTCCGTTCGCAATATGGAGAAGTGGATATTATCTCCCAAAAAGAAGACGTTATTGTGTTTATTGAAGTCAAAACCTGGGCGACATTCGGCATAGACTCCATACAATATAGCATTGATAAAAGAAAACAGACCCGTATCATTAGAACAGCCGAAATATTTCTCTTGGCGCATCCTGAATATAATGGATTTGCGATGCGTTTTGATGTAATTTTCATCAAAGGCGAGACTTTTACCCATATACAAAACGCCTTTACCGCATAATGGTAAGCGCCGAAATTGAAAAACGTAGGTAAAAAATGGCAAGAAACAAGCGTTACCCGAATCGGGAACATAAAGAACGAAAGGAAAATAAGGGGAAAAAAGAGGCGGAGAATCAGCAAAACCGAAAAAACGTTGATACTTCCTCTAAGCGCACCGTTTTTTACGACAGACCTAAATGGTCGCCTCCGCAAATGTCGACCGAGTCGTATCCATTGTTGAACTGTCCGTATTGCGGGAAGCTCATTCGAGACCTCGCCTCTGCAGTTACTGACAAAATGTCCGAGATACCTGTCCATTTGGAATGTATTATCTCAAAAATCGCGGAAAAGGAGTATCTTGAAAAGGGCGATATTATAGCTTATATCGGTGGTGGACGCTTCGGGATAGTCCATTTTAACGACCGCTCCTATCTCCGCCGCGACAAGCCGCTTTTCACTATTAAGAAAGTGTTCGAATGGGAAAACGTAGAAAACGAGGATGATCGACCCGCGTGGCGAACACTGATCCGCGACCATTATTCGCGCACGTAATATCAAACAAACTCCAAAAAGAGAAGCAAATCCCAGCAGACTTCCGTACATATGATATGAATAGCCTCTTAGGGAAAATTCTGTGCGGTGCCGTCGTATGCATTATCTCAGCATGCGGAGGTACACTGGTCGGTGCGTCTTATGATGTGGAACTGCCTGAGATTCCTCCGTCATGGATTGAGGTTTTCGGCGAGCCATCATGGCGCATAGAATGGCTCAACCGTGACGGTAATTTGGAGACGCTTGAAACAGATTCTATGAAGCATATAAGAATTCACGTTCTACAAGAATGGACGAGTCCGGTTACCGCGTATCCATATTGGGAAGGCGTAAGCCCTAAGACGTTGAAAAGTGCCGGCGCGATTTTTCCCTTTGATAAGAAAGATGGCGCTATTGTTCTTTCATGGATTGGAGGCGTATCAGCTGAATTTTATCTAAACCTCGCACGAGTCAGCGAACGTTCATCCAAATACCAGCCACAGTACTTCGACTGGGTAAGGTTTCGGGAGATACTCGAGGACGCAAAAGACGACCTATGGCTTGTGGATTGGGAGACGGTATGCGAAAAAACAGTAGCCGGTGGTTTCAACAAGAAGTACGTGAATGTGCCAGAGCGCGAGACGCTTTCCCTACCCGCTCCTGCGGACGGACCGTGGATAAGCGCATCGCCCTTCGCGGCGCCGCTCACCAGCGATATCCTCGAAATCAAAGTTTCCAGTGCCGTGGATACCTATTTTTCTAAAGAAGGCAAACTTCTCGTAACGAAAGGACTCTGGATGTGGATACCGGGACGTTAATTCCATCAATGCTCCGTAAATTATAGTAAACCAAGACGTTATGCGACATTTCCGCTGAATTTTTAAGGTATATTGACAAATATTTTGAAACAAGATATTATGGAAAATATGAATAAAGCATTACATCTTTTATCAATTTTTACAATATTATCGGCAATTTAAAAAGCGGCATCGGTCTGTTTTACACAACGGATGGTCAATCATTTGATTTTATGGATCAATATGGAGACACGGTAAAAATATATGGTAATGGAGTATATAAAAATGACTAATTCAATAAAAACAGAATTGTATTTGGATTCATTGCGTAAGACCGCTCATGAGCGGTTAAAGACAAGGAGATTGCTTAAATTTGAAGTAAATATTACAGACCATTGTAATTTAAACTGTGTCGGTTGCGAACATTTTTCACCGCTGTCAAAAGAGAAATATATTGATGTAGGTAATTATGAGCGTGACTGCTCAAGGCTTGGTGAATTGCTTAATTGGGAAATTGAGAGAATACATTTAATGGGAGGGGAACCGCTCTTGCATCCTCAAATTGGTAAGATAATAGAAATCACACGAAAATTTTTTGTTAAAGGCATTATCGAAATATTTTTGTCAACTAATTTTTAACAACGTCAACGGAAATTGCGCATAACGTTCTGGCTGTTTACGACGTTGGGGCGGCGCCATAAAAAAACCGTAGGGTTTCGTGCCGCCCAAATGTGTCTGGAGTGAGCGTGGGAATGTTCCCCAGCGTAGCTGGGGAGCGCAGCGAGACCAGAGCGAACGGAAGACCAAGCCCGCTGCTGCGGGCGCAGCGTAAACAGTCCTGTTATGCGCCGTAGTTGCGCTGCTTTATGTGTATAATTTTAATGGTATATATTTTGTCATTATCCAAAAATGTTTATCATTTGTTATTAATTTTAATCCATTTTGTATACAATTTTGTGCTATTATTATATCAGATATTCCGACATTATTATTTCCATGTTTTAAATTTAATATTTGTATATTTC
>JAIRNA010000144.1 GCA_031258305.1 Treponema sp.
CAGGGGTTAAGCTGATAGGTTGACGAGTATTCGTCGACAACGAGGCTTCTCGGCGTATCGGTTTCCTCGCCGAATGCTTCTATCAACTCCTCCTCAGTCATGCTTAAAACCTCTTCAGTTATCTCGTCGACCGCTGTCCAGAATTCGCTTAACTGCGCCTCTTTTGCGTCCGCGGTTGAGGAACCGGCAACGCATATCGTTGTTATCATTATACAACGATATGAAAAAAATTCCAGAAAAATTTTAAAATTTTTTCAAAATATACTTTACCGTATGAGGCAAAGGACGTTTTCGCGTCTCCATGACTAGACGCTCATTGACAACGATGTCTATAAATTGTATGATGAGTCTTTCCCCAAACCCGGTTGGTTTTGGGAAAGACTTCCGAAAAAGTAGTCTAATGTCCGCTTTTTCTAATAAATTTAAGGTTGCTTTCCCAAAAACTGAATTTTGGGAAAGCCTCTGATTTCGACGATAGATATGAACGGTTATACACACATGGTTGTAGGCGGATTGTGCGGAGGGATTCCCGTGGCATTCAGCATAGCCGAAAGAAAATTGGGGTTTAGCATAGGTTCTCATATACTTTATCCCATAATCGGACTTTTCCCGGCAGTATTGGGCGCATTGGGCCCAGATGTCGATATGCCGAACAGTAAGGCTGGGAAAAAAGTGAGGCGTGTCCTCATCGCGTCCATCATCATCTCTGTACCTTTGTTGTTTTTCTTTTACCGCGATAACGTGCGCGATAACGCGTATCTCTTTTCGTTGATATTTCTCGCGCTTTGCTGTATCAGCCTCTTCGTATTCAAAGCAAGACACCGACAAGTAACCCATTGCGGACTTCTTATGGTTATGCTCTTCCTCCCCAACATCTACATAGCGCGTTTTATCCAAGCGTCTCCCCTCATAGATTCGGTACTAAGCGCGTGGCTCGGTTTCTGCTTCGGCTGGTTCAGCCACCTGGTACTCGACACACTCAACCCCAAGGGCGTACCGTGGCTTTACCCGTTTTCCTCTCGTTACTTCCGTTTTGCAAAGATAGGCGCCGGAACCAAAGACGAGTCGGTCTTCCGAACCTTCTGCATCGTGTTTTTCGTCATCGCTTACCTGGCAATAATAATTTTCCGCTCGAATATCGCCTCTACCCTCTTTTGAAAAGCCTGCGGTAGGGGCGCGACGAGTCTTTTAGAATCCGCGGATTCGTCTGTGGAATCGGCTTCTAAAAGACCGCTTGGAGAAAAGAGTTTTTTAGAAGCCGCGGGAAATTCCATTTCAAAAGCGTGGAGCAGGAAGCCGTTTTCGTGGAAACGGCCGCCGTATTTTTTGTCGCCTGACAAGGGATGCCCGTGGCAAGCGGCTTGGGCGCGGATTTGGTGGGTTCTACCCGTGAGTATTTCCGCGCAAACCAGGGATTGACCGGATGAGACCGCAAGCGGAACGATGCGGGTTAGCGCGGGTTTACCTTCCATAGCGGCAAAAGTCTTGCGCCGACTATGGTCGCGGAGGAGTAAATCTTCCCAGTGACATTCCTTGTCGATACGCCCCTCCACAAGCGCGAGGTAGCGCTTCACCAGCGCGCGTTCGCGGAGGAGGGCTGTGAAAAGCCGCGCCCCTTCGAGACTCTTTGAAAAGACAATGAGTCCGCTCGTCGCCCGGTCGAGACGGTGCAGGGGACCTGGTTTGAACGACAGAGACGATTTCAGTTTACCCGCCAAATACTCGACAACCCGCGATGCAAGACTGTCTTCTCCGCCGTGAACCGCCAGCCCGGACGGTTTGTTGAGCGCAAGCAGATGATCCGACTCGGCTATTATTTCCAAATCTGCCGATTGATTGCTATGCGCCGTATGACGTACCGTTCCTTCTGAGACGATATCAACGCCCGCGGCTAACGGAATGAAAACAACGCTCCGAGCGCGGACCCGGTCATCCGCCGAAGCCCGTTTTCCATCAACGAGAATGCAGCCCTTACGCAACAGTCGATATATGACAGACAGGGGCAGGTTCGGACAGGTCTTTCGCAGTATGCGATCGAGCCTTCGTCCATCATCATCAACACCCGCGGTTAGCAACATTTCGGCAAAATCCATGTTCGCGGAACTTCGGCGCTCCTTTTTGCGCCAAAACTTTCATTTTTTTTCGTTTTTCTTGTAAATCTTTCATTTTTCTCCATATATCCTCAACATTGCCGCAATTTCCGTGCGTCTCACGGTATTTCCTACAGTATCATAAAATCGGGCGGCATAGCGGCGATAACTGTCCGCCCATTATTTATTGTTCCATTTCTCTATTTTACGGTCGTTTTTTATCCATTCATTTACAAAAGGAAAAACAAACTCAATAACTCCTAAAACTCCCGTATCTTTTCTAAAAAACTCCCATAAGTTTTTGGAAAAACTCCCGTATCTTTTCTAAAAAACTCCCATAAGTTTTTGGAAAAACTCCCGCATCTTTTTTAAAAAACTCCGTAAGTTTTTGGAAAAACTCCCGCATCTTTTTTAAAAAACTCCCGTAAGTTTTTGGAAAAACGCTTGACGAGCCTCCCCTTCTCATATAATATTTCTTAATTTTATTATGTCACTATATCTCCAACAAACTTTAGACGACAGGATTCGTTTGTTGGTCATAACAGAATGAAAATCATAGAAGAAACAGACAGAATGTAGGTTCTGGCAAAATGGGTCAATGTTCTCCCTTCGAATAGGAATCATTCTATACGGTGGAAAGGTTTGTCCTATCGTACGCCTGTTTGCTCCGCCAGAATCCAATGAGGATGACCGCAAAATAGAACACGATGATGTGAAGCGTGGGCATCCATAGCCCTATAAGAGCGGCCGCAAAGGCCGGAAGCGTAGAAGAAAACGCCAGTATTCCGATACGGACCCGGAACGACAGCGGCGCAATAACCATACGTTGCAGCCCCATGCAAAAACCAGCCGTCAAATAGAATGCGATCTGCAAGACAATCACCAAGAGAAAGCCTATTCCCATAAGCGCTATCGCTATTTTGCCGTAGTCGTTTTGCAGCATCGCCATATTGAAGTCATCTACGTTTTGCTCGTGAACAGCTTCATCAATGACGAAACCATCGGCATCCGTGTTCGACTCCATTCGTATCCGCATATCGTCAGGCAGAGACGAAACGAAATTCTCCGCGTAAAGTCTGGAAAAGACCTGATACGGCGAGAGCCGCGCTATACTGAACATGATAGGAAAGTTAAGCGCAAGGGAAACAAAGAGCAGATGCAACGCTATGCTTCGTGTCTTCATTTTTTCAATCAGCGCCATAAACCGAGGAGTACTATCCCTTAGAAAAGAAGCCCCCAATGTTACTGTTTCTAAATATTCTTTCATTTTCTACCATTTAAATTCCACTGCAAAGACCTTGCTCTTCCTGTTTTGGTCGTAAAGCTGACCACGGCGGGAGGGCAGACTTTCAACAGAGGCTGATGTGAACCCAAGAGCTTCGAACCAGTCGTGGGTGTGAGTCGTGAGGACAAACACGCGGCGAAAACCGTTTTGTTTGGCTTTTTCGAGCAAAAAGCGGACGATACGCCGTCCAAGCCCAAGAGTGGTAAACGACGGGTCCGTGGCGAGCGCGGCGATTTCCGCCTGCCGCTCCCCCCAGTCGTGGAGAGCCGCGCAAGCCCGCACCGAGCCATCAATCTCAATAACAACGTAGTCATCTTTTTTCTCCTGAATCTGTTCCGGCGTCCGCCGAATCAGTACGCCCATCTGCATAAGCGGCTCCATAAGCCGCAGAATATCAGGCACATCTGAACTTTTGAGTTTTCGAATCGACTCGTATTCATCCGTGTAAACCATAGTACCTGACCCCATATTAGAGAAAAGCTCTTGCAAAATAACGCCCTCTTCTTCGCCGTCAATCATATGTACCCGCTCCACACCGGCTTTCGAGACTTTGAGGGCAAGGCTCAAATCCTGGAGGGGCTTATCATCCCCCCTATCTCTGTTCGCAACAAGGATGAATTCAGTTTCCTGTGGGGTCAGACGGATGACTTGCCCGGTTTCATCAACCTCGGAACGCTTTACATGAGGCGGCAGAACATATGTACCTGCTTTTAGTCCTCCATCAACCGAAACAATGAAAAGCTTCACCGCACCAAGCGCCGCGGAAACGGCAAGAGCAATCTCATCGCTTGCCACATTGTATATTTTGCCCGCAGGACTCCAGCCAATACAAGGCAGAATCGGCACCATACCCTGCCGCAAGGTACGCTCGAGCGAATCGACCAGCACTTTCTCTACAAAGCCTGTATGTCCCATGTCAACGCCGTCAACCACACCCAGCCCGCGCGCGCGCACGAAATTACCGATAACCGCGTCAACACGGCTCGCGGAAAGCGTCATAAAACGGGTTGCCACGTGGAACGCGGCCATCTCAACAAAGGGGAGCGCCACAGAAGGCGTAATGCGGACAGGACCGTGGTAACTCGACGCCACATCGTATTCTCGTAAAACCGCGTCTATACGCTCCTTCGCACCGGCCACAATGACGATACGGAAACCGATTTTTGACAGCAAGGCCAGGTCCCGCATCAGAGAAGGAAAACGCGGGGCTTCGGTAACTGGACAATCAATCTTGAACACCATTGTAGAGCCGTCAAAGCGGCTCTGGTAGTGGAAAGCTTCCCGTATAAGCTCGACCTGGGTTAGAACCGCCATGAACCGCTCGCGCTCCAGTAATTGGTGAACCCGTTGTTATCTTTAATAAGGTCCCGATTCCACCCGTATTCAAACACGTATTCTGCGTTCACCGAGAATACGCCGAAGGAGAAGAACGGCAGTTCCCAGCTCACGCCGATTCCCGCGGCGACGCGGGTATCAATCACATCTTGGGTCAAAAACCGAATGACCTTATAGTTACTACCATCTTTCGTATCCCCATCATCCCAAATAGTACCGTCATGGCGCTCGTCAGACTTGTCGTGGTCCTCTGCGTCAACATTTTCCGATGCGTTGCCATGTTGAGTAAAGTAGAATGAAGCAGTAATATTCAAATCGGGCAAGGTTCTCCACGATGTTCGCACGGAAAAACGGTGCGAATTCGGATCCAAATCCGTTCCCAGATTCCTGCCGCGATGAGAATACACGATATAGTTCGGCTTGCCGTGGACATAACTACCGGCGGCCGGCTGTTCAGGGTCGTTCCAATGCGAATACATATAGGGGAACACCATAGTATAATCTACGACAAGAGATGAAAAAACACCGGACTCTCGCGCCCAAACTATACCCGCCTCGCCCGCAAACTTGTATTTTGTATTCCATTTGAAACGGATGAAGTCGTTGAACTGGAAATCGTCGATATATAATTGCCCTAAAAGCCTGACGTTGTGAGGTAAGTTCCATCGGACATGGAAACCCATGAAAGAATTGTCACTGAAATCGCCAAGGGATTGCGCGGAAAAGAGCCACGTAAACGGAATAAGGTAAAGCGGCTCGAAGCGTCCGCCCCATCCGACCGATTCCTGGAAACCGAATTCAAAATTTTGCCACGGGTAGAAGTTGAATGTATGGAATATGAGGTATTTTTCGGTGAACGTACCTTCACCGAAGTCATCTGACGCGGTGAGTCCCAGAAAAAGCGCCTCAAATGACCATTTTTGTTCACGGAAGTTGACACTGATATGGCTAGCGCATCCTGCTTGGGGTCCCACAATCACGCCATTGTCATAGAAGGGCCCCACCGACGAGCGACTTATACCCGCCTGAAAATAAAAATCGCTCTTTCCGATGGAGATCATTGATGTCCAATTCTGGTAGAGACTGAAATCTCCGATGTTGGCATCATCCGGTATGAAATCTGGGAAGGGCGACCATGTGGCAGGAACGTTAAACTCCTTGCCGGGCATTTTGGTCGAAGCCCATCCGAACAGAGCGTAGCTGGCGTTGAGCCAATCCCGGATGCGGATGGTTCCGTCTGCAAAAGGCGCCAGCAAGAGGGAGGCGTCCCCGTCCCGCCCTTCAACGCCGATTGTCAACCCTACGTGGAAGAACCGCGCGTTCGGCGAAATTGCCGCTTTGTATTTTACGGCTTTTTCCCGCGCCTCGAGACTGCCGTTTTCAAGCGTTTCGTCAAAAAACACGTCCAACAACTGACTCGGATATGGGCGCACAATCGGCAGAGGGTGGGTGATATAGCCCATTACGGACCACTTATCTATGTCTTTGTAAAGCGCGTCGTTTGGATCGTGAACAATCTGCGCGTTGAGTGCGCCCGTCAACGCAAAGAAAACGATATATAAAGAAGTAAAGAAGATTCTTTTAATTATCATAACAAATAAAATATATAGAATTTATGGAGTCAAGGCAAGGGGGGGAAAGCAAGACATGTTTTACAATTTTAAAAAATATTTCCACATTTTATTGAATAAATTTTCATTTTCATGTATGATAGAAAAAGGTCTTTAAGGTAAGCGTCGATTAACAGACGGCGTTTTCCTAGCCTAAATAACGTTGAAACTAAACGGAGGCAAGGGGTGAATACATTGGAAATCGGTCAGATTCATCGCAAAGAATACGGCCAATCCGAACCGCTTGTCATTGCAGAGGCGCCCGGACGGGTTCATTTACTTGGCGACCACGGGGAACCGAGAGCGGGATTGTTTTTATCTGCGGCAATCGACCGCTATGTCCGTATCGCCGTGAGCGCCCGTAAAGACGCCTCGTTCCGTTTTTACGCGGTTGCTCTTGACGAGCATAAACGTGCTACATTGACAAACCTTAAATACAAACGCGAGGACCGGTGGTCGAACTACATCAAGGTCGCCATTCAACTTTTCGTGCGGATGGGTTTCATAGATAAAGGGTTAAACTTCACCATTGACGGGGATGTTCCCCAGCAAATCGGGCTTGCATCCTCAACGGCCGTCGAGATATCGACCGCGGTCGCCCTGAAGAAATTTTTCCATGCCAACATAAGCAACCGCGATCTGGTCGCAAAACTGGCGCGGATGCGGGAGATTTTTCTGGGTAAAAGCGCTTCGCTTGTCGATTATGAAATCATAATGAACGCCAAGAAAGGTTGTTTTATGATTTTTGATGAGAGTGTCAGAGACATCCGGTACATTCAAGCAAACCTCGACGAGTATAAGGTTTTGATTCTGGATTCGCGGGTGCCGCGTATTGATGTCGAACATGAACTGCGCCAGAGACGGCACGATATACGGAAAGGACTCGAAATTCTTTCCCAACATAGACCGGGTCTCAACTTCAGGAACTTTACATCGGCGGACTTTATCGAGGCGGATGGGAACCTCCCGGAAACCATAAGACGTCGGAGCTTCTTCGTGGTACAGGAACTAAAGCGTGTGTCAGAAGTGGAAGAAGCCATCAAGAAACACGACATCCAGAACTTTTCACGGGCTTTGTTCCATTCGCATGAGGGTTTACGCGACCTACTCGAAGTATCCTGCCCAGAAATCGACTGGCTCGTCAAGCGCAGTCAGGAAACGGAAGGAGTTGCCGGCTCCCGTATGACAGGTTTGGGCTTTGGCGGATGTACATTTGTCTTCATCAAGGCTAACGCTATAGCAAATTACCAAAAACGGCTTGAGGATTATGAGAGAATTTTCGGTTTTCGTCCGATAATATATGAGATGGATACTGCCGATGGAGCGAGAGTGCTGGAAGGAGACCCATGAATATACTTTTAACGAATGACGACGGTATTGACTTTAAATTTTTTATCCGCTTTGCGGAAGCTTTACGGGAACTATCGGGGCATACCTTGTTTGTCATCGCACCGGACGGGGAGCGATCGGGGTTTTCCCACCACATAACCTTCCTGTCAGGTCCCGTGCGCCTCAGAAAGCTGACGGAGAATATGTGGGCGTGTTCCGGCACGCCGGCGGACTGTGTGATGATGGGTGCAATGAACGCCTTGGATTTTTCAGTTGACCTTGTTGTATCCGGCATAAACAACGGCGCAAATTTGGGAACCGACATCGTTTATTCTGGGACGACCGCCGCGGCGCGTCAAGCCGCCTTACACAATATTCCGGCGGCGGCCTTTTCGCTGGTACGAGATGGGGAGAAAACAGCTTACTGGGACGCGGCAATAGCGTATTCGGTTCGACATCTGGAAGAATTCGCCAGCTTGTGGAAGCCTGATGTGTTTATCAACGTGAATCTTCCCAACGCGCCGCAAGGACCGGACGATTACGAATTGACGTTTCCATCGCTGAGAGTCTACCAGGATAAGATAAAGTTATTTGATGCGCCGGACCGCAAACGCTACTGTTTCATGGACGCGGGAGTCTCGTCCGCTGAACCCGATCCTGGCTCCGATTGCGATGCGGTTTCGCGGAACAAAGCCTCTGTAAGCGCGGTATTCATTCATCCGGTCGTGCAAAGAGACCTGTGTCCAAACGCGCCCGGATATGCAGCTGTGGAGACGAGACAGCAGAACGGAGGATGAGCATGAACGAACAGAATAAGGCATCAGTGACTTTACAGGACGGCATAGTTCTTTTTAAGAAAAGTGATTGGAAAAATGCACTGAGCGTCTTCCTGTATATACAGGCGGACAAAGAAGAAGAAAAGAGGGAGATTGCGTATTATACCGGGCTCTGTTACGCGAAACTCAAGTATTACACGGAAGCGGCGCCGCATTTGGAAAAATTTATAGCTGAATCCCATGACAGTACGCGCGTTTACCAATGTAGAATGACCCTGGCTTACGTTTACGTGATGAGTAAGAACATAAAAAAAGCCGAATATGAGCTTACTATGCTCCTGAACAACGGCTTTGAGTCCGCACAGCTCTATGCGACCCTGGCTTACGCCGCATGGTCGCAAAATACGTTCTCACGGGCTATTGAGTGGTACGAAAAGGCGCTTTCCGTTGACGCAGACAATCTGACCGCTCTAAACGGACTCGGTTTCATTCTCGCGGACAGCGGCAAGGATGCACGGCGCGGAATACGGTACTGTAAGAAAGCCGTTGAAAAAGCGCCGGACAACCCTGTGTACCTCGATTCTTTGGGATGGGCTTACTTTATGGATGGTAGGATTCAGGACGCGAAGAAGTACCTCTACAAAGCTTTGACAAGAGCGCCGAACAGTTCCGAAATCAAAACTCATATTTCCATTGTGGAGAATAAAAAAGAGTGAAATCTCGTTTTCGGTTTACAGTTGTCGTTTTCTTCGTCTGCGCCTCTGCGTTTACGCAGGATGTCGTCTCAAACAACCCTGATGTCAACGCACGGTATGCGCGAGAAGAGTTCCGTATTGGAGTGCAAGCGTTCAACCGTTTCGCTTTCAATGAAGCGATTCTTTCCTTTGAGCGGGCTTTATCCTTCCTTCCCGCAGAGCCTCTGATATTGGACTGGCTGGGACGCGCGTACTACCGTTCTGGTCTCGAAGAAGCCGCAGTGCGCGCATGGCGCTCTGTAGTTGCGGGTTTGGACCCGTTCTCTGCCGAAGCTATGCTCGCCAATAGCCGTATTGAAATCGTGCAAAGCAGGCGTAACTACCTGCCGATCGCTGACGACAGTGTCCGTTATGTGGAATCTGGCCGCTATCCCGGTCATGTTGAACAGCAGACGCTCTACCGTCAGCCCACCGCGGTTCTGCCGTATGAAGACGGCTCCGTGTGGATAGTCGCATATGGGAGCAACGAGCTGGTACGCATCGACGTGAATGGCATCGTGAGACAGAGGCAGCGCGGTCCCATAAACGGCTTTGACAGACCCTATGACATTGCGCGAGGACTCGACGGCAGACTCTACGTGTCCGAATACCGCGGCGATAGGGTGAGTATCCTCAACAGCAACGGAGATTGGCAGGCGTACATCGGTAAGAAAGGGCTTGAAGATGGTCAATTCGTAGGTCCCCAGAATCTCACGGTGGACGAAGACGGCTATCTTTACGTCGTGGACTACGGCAATCGACGTGTGTCAAAATTTGGTCCCGATGGAGACTTCGTGCTTTCTTTCGGCAAGAAAATTAAAGATTTGCCTGATTTTCCCGGATTCATCTCGCCTACCGGAATTGCGGCGAGGAACGGCAGAGTCTACATTGCAGACGCCGTATCCAAACAAATCTACATCTTCGACCCAAACGGCGGGTTTCTCGGTGTTTTGGTAAAGGCAGGACTCGTAGCTCCCGAAAGCCTCCGCTTCCTGTCGGACGGGCGGCTTCTGGTTACGGACGCCAATCGCGTTTTGTTGATAGACGTTGATTCCGCCATTATCCGCGAGCTTGGGAGCGTGGGCAACGCTAAGGTGCGGCTCACAAGCGCGGAAATGGACAGAAACGGGGGAATTCTCGCCGCTAATTTTCAGGCAAGCGAAGTCTCCATCCTCACCAGACTCGACGATATGGCTTCCGGGCTTTTCGTGCAGATAGAGCGGGTCGTTTCAAGCGCCTTTCCCAAGGTCACGGTGGAAGTGTCGGTGCAGGACAAGCTTCGCCGTCCCATCGTAGGGCTTGACCACCGCAACTTCATATTAAGTGAACAGGGCAAACCGGTTTTGAGACAGCAGTTCTTGGGCGCGGGTTTTCGCGCCGCAACTTCCGACGTCTCTATTCTCGTGGAGCGTTCCGAATCGACGAGAAATCTAACCGAAGACATAGCAACCGCAGTCAAGGACATAAGCGCGTCCGCCGGCAGAGTGGTTTCGTTAGTATCGGCTGGGGAACAGCCGTCAAAAGAGCAAGTCTCGGACGCACGGCAAGGCGATTCGCACTATGGCGCGCTTTATTCGCCGCGATGGCGCTTTGACTTGGGATTACGCCTTTCTGCGACCGACCTCTTACCCGCCGAAAAGAAACGCGCCGTAGTCTTCATTGGGGCGGGCGCTTTGGGCGAGCTTGCTTTCGAGAACTATGGCTTATCCGAGCTTGCGGCCTATCTAGCGAACAACGGCATCGCGTTCTACGCAGTTGTCGTGGGCGGCGGCAAAGCCGACGAGTCCCTATCATACCTTTGCAAGGAAACCGGCGGAGCGGTTCTCCCTCTCTATCGGAGCGAAGGCGTCAAACCGGTCATCGGCTCTCTCGTCTCAAAACCAAGCGGCGTTTACATCTTGAGCTACGAGACTCAACTGCCTACGGACTTCGGCAACGCTTACCTGCCTGTGGAAGCCGAAGTCTATCTTATGGAACGCTCCGGCCGCGACAAAAGCGGCTACTTCCCTCCGAGACAGTAGGACGCATTAGAAAAGCCACTTACGGCGTTTGAAGAACGCAAGCATGCCTGCGGCTATGACGAGCATAACACCCCAGACGATGAAATAGGCGTAACGCATATCTAGTTCGGGCATAAATCTAAAGTTCATACCGTAAACGCCCGCAATGAAAGTAAGCGGGATGAAGATGGTTGAAATGATAGTCAGAACCTTCATCACCTTGTTCATACGGTTGGACATAGTCGCCAGATTAATTTCCATAAGTCCGGCCAGCAGTTCGCGGCACCCTTCGATGGTTTCCGCTGTCTGTATCACATTGTCGTGGATGTCCTTGAAAAAAGGGCGTAGGTTGTGCTTTATGAGCGGAGATTCTATATGCAGGAGAACATTCAAGCTCTCGCGCAGGGGCAGTACAATTATTCTTATGCGGATGAGCGCCTGCTTCAGCCGTTGCAAATCTGGCATAAACGCCTCGTCGTTTTCGTCAAGCGCCCGTTCCTCAAGGGTTTCTATCTTCATAGACATATCGTCCAGCGCTAGGGAATATTCGTCTACCATTGAGTCTATGATGGTGTAGGCGAGGTAATCCGCACTCATCTTCCGTATTCTGCCCGCGTTATCGAGGATACGGCGGCGGATAGGATTGAAAGAGTCTCCAGAAAGCTCTTGAAATGTGATAAGCGTGTCTCGCATAAGCACGATGCTTATCTGTTCAAAGCCGTTTTCCGATGCGTGGTTGACGGCCTTGAACGTTATGAAGATATAGTCATCGAATTCCTCGATTTTAGGACGTTGTTCAACATCGCGTATATCTTCCACGGTAAGAGAATGTATGCGGTATGTTTCCGCCAGTTGGTTGATTACATCCCCGTTTTCCAGTCCGTCTACGTTTATCCATGTAACTCCGGATGGATTTCTATAACTTAAAAGTTCGTCAACGGTTTCCGCGGTTTTCTTCCATGCGCCGAGGGGGTCGTACCCTATGATAGATAACTGCACGTCTCCAGATTAAACATTTGGAATAGAACTGTCAAGTGCGGATGAGCGGAGTTTGGACAAACATTGGATGAAAATTTCCATACATACGCGGGCGTCGTCTTCGGCGTGGTGTGCGTTCTTGACATCTATCTTGAAAAACGAAGCCAAAGCCTGCAAGCTGTAGTGATGCAAATCCGGAAAAACCTTCCGCGCCAATTCAATGGTATCGACTATTCGGTTCGGCAGAGCGGAAAAGGGCGGCTTCTGTTCGGTGAACTGGGCATTTCCCCGGGACATGTTTTTCAGACTTTCGTTTATGAAACCGCAGTCAAAAGACGTATTATGCGCGATAACGGACGTGCCTTTGATGAACCACAAAAAGTGCGGGAGAACAGCGGCGAGCGGCGGCTTATCCGCAAGCAGAGCGTCTGTAATGTTGTTTACCGCGCTCGCGTGCACAGGCATAGGAACGCCCGGATTCACAAGCACACAAAACCTACTTATAATCCCGCGCCGGTCAAACTTAACCGCCCCGATTTCCACGATGCGGTCTTCTTGTGGATTCAGACCGGTAGTTTCGAGGTCAAAAGCGGTGAACAG
>JAIRNA010000041.1 GCA_031258305.1 Treponema sp.
CCGTAAACGCCGCCTTGTACGCGGTGAACTGCCCCTTTTGCTTCGTTGCTGCATCGGCCGGTATGCCCAGCGTGTCGGCAAGATCCTCCGCAGCCTCTGTGAAAACCTCCGCGAACTCCGCAAACTTCGCCTCGGCAAACGGCATGAAACTACTCATTTCTACTCCTCCTAAAAAAATACTCTCGTGAGTCAAAACGTGACTCCCGTGAGTCAAAACCTGACTCTCTGAATTCAAAACCTGACTCTCGGAATTCAAAGTTTGACTCTCGGAATTCAAAACGTGACTCTCGGAATTTAAAATCTGACTCTCTGAATTCAAAACGTGACTCCCGTGAGTCAAAATCTGACTCTCGGAATTTAAAACCTGACTCCCGTGAGTCAGAGACTGATTTTCCGTATCGGGAACACCTCAAAGGGTATGGGGACATCCGCCTGTTCGCGGACTTGCCTGTCCAGTATATACTAAATATTATACGGGGGGGGGGGGTAAAGACAGTCTTGCTATTCTCCATGTAAGAAATCGGTTCAGGATGGATCTGAGAAGATTTGTTGGTGAAAGCCCCGTCTAAACGCATGAAGAGATTATATCTCTACAGACTTTTCCTTGTCAAGCATTTTTTTGAAAAATGTAAATTTTTAGCGGGCTGTCTTACGGGGGCTGTCCCGATTGAAGCCCCTGCCAAGATTTGACGCGTCTCCACGCCTTGCGGCGCGGGATTCTTGGTTCGCAGTTCGTTAATAGTATTTTGAACCCAGTCCCAATTTTAAATAAATTCATTAAGCATTTTGTTTATGCAAAAAAGTATCGTATCTTTTTTCTCGTCCCATAAATGCATAGCTCCTCCATTACAATTTTTATATTCTTTACAATGCAGACAAATCCCTGTCTTCGTCCAATTACGATTCCTCATCATTTCAAACCGATTATTCCATACTTCTAAAAAATGGTCATCGTAGATATTTCCTTGTACAAAACTTCGGTTGATATTGGGACACGCCGATATTGATCCGTCAATCAACACCGAAGCTATATTTATTCCGGCACGGCAAAAAAAATAAAAATCCCGCACTTGTTTTTCATATTGTCCAACATACGCCTCGCAACTAAATTTAACATCAATATCATGCTGCATACGAGAAAAAACAATAAAATCCATCAATTGTTTTAATTCCCCGGGTGTTAATACCATATCATTATTGCCCGCCGCTCTTCCAATGGGCGCTATGGTAAACAACCGCCACGCTTTTACCTTTTTTGAAACCAAAAAATCTCTTAAATCGGAAAGTTCGCTGATGTTTTTTCGATTGACGCAGGTTACAACATCGTAGGCTAAACCTTTTGAAGACACAATCAATTCCAATGCCTTAACCGCATTTTCAAAACTTTTTTTGTTTACCCTAAGCCAATTATGGGTGTTTTCAAGTCCATCAAGACTAATGGTAATACTCCCCATTCCCGCTGCAAGCAGCTTGGCGTGCATATCGGGCGTATAGTAATACCCGTTGGTAACAATTCCCCAGCGAAAACCGTATTCCCGCAGGGTTTTGCCGCATAAAACCAAATCGTTCCGCAGCAACGGCTCACCACCCGTTATCACGACCGTTATATCATCGCTGTTATATTGCTGTTTTATCGGCAGAATTGCCCGTAGAAAATCGCCAAAGGGCATATCCGCCGCCTTTGAATTGGCTGTACAATCCGATCCGCAATGCAGACATCTTAAATTACACCGCTGGGTACATTCCCAGAATAGATAATTTAATGCATGTAATTTTGCCTCATTTATTCTAAACAGATGGAAGAGACAGCGTAAAATCTTATTCGGCGTCATTCAGAAATATATCTTTTAAGTCTATTTTATCTTTTGACAAATCAACAGCTATTTCCGTTGATACATAGGATCCGTTTTCTGGACCATCAATATCCTCCAACTGTATGGTACAAGGCTCATCTTGTGGAACATAAAACTGAAATTTGCCGTCTTCATCCGTTAATTCATATGAATACATATCTTTAGCCGAGACTTTTATTCCCTTAATCGGACTATTTGTTGTTTTCGATTTTACAGCGCCCCGTATAAGAACGTCCAGCCCCATAGCCTGCGGTGGTCCGTAACACGCTTGAAAAACAAACGCTACGGTACTTAATCCTAATCCCTGCAAAATTCTTCGTAAGATTTTACGACCGATTTCTTTTGTCTTCTTCATACTATACCTCTCGTACGTACAATATCACTCCTTTTGTCCCGTGTCAATGTTTTTCTCAATTTTTTCCGTTAGTTTTTGCCATACCGTTAAAAAGTGTGCAAACATATGCTCCATTCCCTCCCTATTGTGTAAAAATTGGAAATATGATAAAAGGATACTATGCAAAATATAAAATCTTGGAAAATCATGAAATTTGGCGGTACATCCGTGGGGATCCCGTCCGCTGTGAAACGAATCATTGACATCGTTAGGAACGAAAAGGCGGTTGTCGTGGCGTCTGCTTTTTCCGGAGTAACCGATACGCTTATAGAGCTTGCTCGGAAATGCCGGGACCGCGACAACCGCTCTATCGAAATATTAGAGGACTTGAGAAAGAGGCATTACGACATGGCGTCTTCTTTCCTCTCGGCGGACGCGCTCAATTCGGCGATTCATAGTATTGAAAAGCCGTTCTCTGAATTGAAACGCATCTTGGACGGTGTGTCTGCACTTGAAGAACTATCCCCGCGCTCTTTAGACAACGTGATGAGTTTCGGCGAAAGGTTCTCGGCTTCCATCTTAACCGAAATATTCCGCGAGAACGGCATAAACGCCGAATACCTGGATGCAAGACCCCTGGTCAAAACGGACGATACCTTCGGTAAAGCCCGATTTCTGGAACAGGAGACTTTTGAAAATATCAAAAGATTCTTCGCCGAACATCAGGGAACGGTCTTCGTTGCGACCGGTTTCATTGGTTCTACGCTGGAGGGCGTAACCACGACTCTGGGACGCGGCGGCTCTGATTTGAGCGCCGGTATCTTCGGAGCGGCGCTCGATTCCGAAGTAGTCGAAATCTGGACGGATGTCGACGGCATCCTCTCCGCTGACCCAAAAATCGTCAAAAACGCATTCCGTATAAAAGAAATCTCCTATATTGAGGCAATGGAACTTTCCCACTTCGGGGCAAAGGTACTCTATCCGCCCACCGTGCGTCCTGCGCTCGAAAAAGGCATCCCTATTTGGATACGCAACACTTTCAATCCTCAGGGCGGAGGCACGAGGATTAAGAACAAAGCGGAAGACGGCGATTTCCCCATACGAGGCGTCACTTCGATGAACCAAACCGCGCTCGTGCGGGTACAAGGTTCCGGTATGGTCGGGGTCGCTGGATTTTCCTCTCGACTCTTCGGGGCCATAGCGCGGAAAAACATCAACATCATCCTGATTACCCAGAGTTCCAGTGAGTACTCCATCTGCTTCGCCATTTTGCCCAAGGACCTTACGACAGCTCAAGCCGAGCTTGAGGAAGAATTCGCCTACGAAATGCAAACAGGCGTGATTGAGCCGATTGAAACCCAGACTGATTTGGCAATCATTGCGATAGTGGGGAGCAATATGTGGAAGATCTCCGGTAATTCAGGCAAGGTTTTTCACGCGCTGGGACGTAACGGCGTCAACATCATTGCCATCGCTCAAGGCTCATCAGAGCTGAACATCTCGGCGGTTATCAAGAGAGAAGACGAAGCGAAGGCGGTCAACGCCATTCACGAGGCGTTTTTTCTGTCAGGATCGCGCTCGGTCAACCTATTTCTCGTCGGAACAGGTCTCATTGGCGGTACACTGCTCGAACAGCTCGCGTCTCACCGCGAGATTCTGGCGGATAAACATAAGATCTGCGTTAATTTGACGGGCGTTGCCGATTCTAAACAGATGCTCTTTTCCGCCGAAGGGCTTGACCCCAAAACCGTGAAATTACGCCTCAAGGCGGGGGAGCGTACGCCGAAGGAGCTTTGCTCATCTGGCGAGCAAAGCTCTCCTTTTGATATAGACGGCTTCATCGCTCAGATGAAGGCTTTCAACTTGCCGAATACGGCGTTTTGCGATTGTACCGCGAGCGATGCCATTGCCGCTAAATACGAGGCGATTCTCACGTCCGCAATTCCCATCGTTACGCCAAACAAACGAGCCAATTCCGGCAGTTTGGACTATTACCACCGATTGATCGATTATTCGCGTAACCGCGGCATTCCCTACCTTTACGAAACCACAGTGTGCGCGGGTTTGCCGGTGATTTCCACCCTGCGCGACCTGTTTCTGTCCGGAGACAGGGTGAACCGCATCGAAGCGGTGCTTTCCGGCACCTTGAGTTTCATTTTCAACAACTTCGACGGCTCCAGGTCTTTTTCAGAGCTGGTGCGGGAAGCCAAGTCAAAGGGGTACACCGAGCCTGACCCGCGGGACGACCTGAATGCTATGGACGCGGCGCGGAAAGCGCTGGTGCTTGCCCGCGAGTGCGGTATACCGCTTGAGTTTTCGGCGGTTTCCATCGAACCGATTCTGCCGCCCGCGTGTTTTGCCGCATCTGGCGTGGAGGCGTTTTGGCGGGAACTGGAAAAGGCTGACGCAGATTTTGAGCGGCGGCGTTTGGAGGCGCAAGAAGCCGGCAAAGAGCTTCGTTATGTCGCGGTCATAGAGCGGGGGAATTTCGTCTCCGATGGCTCCGCCAAAATCAGCCTGCGCGAGGAGGACGAAAACAGCCCGTTCCGTTCCCTCACCGACGCGGATAATATGGTAGTCATCACGAGCGACCGCTACTCGACTCTCCCTATGGTCATCAAGGGACCGGGCGCGGGCGCACAGGTGACGGCCGGCGGCGTGTTCGCGGACATAGCGCGTATCGCGCGCACCTTGGTATAACCGCGAGGGCAGCGGGAAAGCGCGATATCCCAAATCATACCCAAAGGAGTAAAAGATGGCGTTTTTAAGCGTATTGAAAGAGGCGATGAAAAGCCTCCGGAACAAGCTGTTGGTCAAGGTGCTGGAGAAGCAGGACGAGCTTGCGGTAAAGGTGGAGGGCTTGACTACTACCGCGTTAGGCGTATTGTCGGATAAACTGTCAGAAGTACAACAAAGAGTGGAGGAGGCGGGCGCTGCGGCGGCGCGCAAGCAGGATGTTGCCGAATTAAAGACGGAAATCAAGGCGCTGCTGACCGCGGACGCGGAAAAGACCCGCGTTTCCCTCGCGAAGACCCAAGCGGAATTGGAGTCTACGGTGGAGGCGGCGGGCGCCGCTGCGGTGCGTAAGCAGGACGTTGCCGAATTAAAGGCTGAAATCAAGGCGCTGCTGACCGCGGACGCGGGAAAATTACCGTGCGTGTCGTTGAAGGCGGAAAAGGGTTTGCTGAATTATTTGCGACTGTTGAAAGGCTTATGCAAACAGTATACGATAATTATCGCGGTGAAGGACACAACGGGCGCTTATTTAAGCGATGAGGTTGCGGCTGAGATGAAGGCGCTGGGCTTTGCGGTGGACTTGAGTTTTGAGAAAGGCCTGAAGAAACAGTATCATCATACGTACATCGGAGTGCTGGACTGCGGGGAAGTGGTGTGCGAGACGTTAAGTGAACAAAAAGGGCAATCATATTATACAGCGACGCGAGATGGGATTTCGTATAAGGTAGTCAGCAAGTCGTATGTCGGTGCCTTTGCGATAATAGAGATAGACGGCATTGATTATGCGACGAATAGGCGGGGGCTGAATATAGTGGTGTTTGATGCGGCAACGCGGACCGTGATAGACGCGGTATGCTTTGATACGCAGGTTGCGGCGTACACGTGTTCACGGCTGGAAGAGATAGTCGATATTCTACAACGAAAGATGAGTGCCTTTGCTGTATGTGGATACACTATTCCACAATACTGCATCGATAATAAGATAGCAAACGTCATCGTGTATTCAGAGCAAGAATATTGGAATATAGCGGAGAATATATGTATATCTTTCTTACTCAATAGTAAAGTCAAAGTCAGCGCTTATTGCGCGTCAAAGCCGTTTAGACGGAAACCCATCGGCAGCGAATGGACGTTCCAAAATATAAACTTCGTTAATATAAACGGCGCTGGGCTGGATCCTAGAGATACGGTGCTAGTAATACATCCCAATCCACAGATGGAAATCATCAAAAGGTTTGAGGCGGGCGGTTTGCGCGTCATTACATTGGAACAAATCGCAACATGGATGCACAACTATATTTTTGAAGGAGTAAGGGCTTATATTGATTATGCGGCTAAACATTCAGATGTTAAAATAGTTTGCTATAACCTGCCTTTTTTCCCGACGAAAGATTGGAGCGCGGGTGAGCGGGAAATAAAAGAAAAGGGACTAACTATTGAGAAAATACTGAACGCCCTAAAGAACGGAGAAAGAATCACACATGCATTTGACAATTTTCCTTATACAAACGAGGAATTGATTGAATTGTTCACAATAGGCGATACAGTATATAATCCAGACGGTGAGCTTATTTACAAAGACAGAAAGAGCCGATTGGTGAATTACGCCGACAAACGGCGCGTTACAACTGATCAGCCGTGTCAGCGTAAACGTACTATTTTCATACTTGGACCATGTTACGGAGCGGGCGTCTATGCGCCTGATGATAAAACTATATGGTCGTATCTGCAAAGACGCTTCAACGAAGACGCGGCGGAACTCGGCATCGTAGTGGAAAATTATGCGGTTAACGCCTGGGGTAATTGCAGTGCTGGATGTAAGAAATTATGGTATATTCCCGCAAAGCCGAATGATATTATTCTCACCCATATATGGATGCCTGAATACTTCCCTTCCATCAACTTGAGAGATTTATTCCAACGCCCCCACAACTACGGCGAATTGTTCATTGATACTTATCGGCATTACAACGAGAACGGGTTTCGCGCGATAGCGGATGCGCTCTTCAAGTTCTTGCAGGAACACAGTTTCTTTGAAACCGATTCGCCCCCCCCCCCCCAGAACGTACTTCCTCTCCCCGTCATTGCCCCGCCGCCGATGTTCGGCATCCCGCAAGACAGCCTAAGCCCCATAACTACCCCGCCCCTCCGAACCGCCTACGCCGCGGAACTCGCCGCCTACAAGGGCTTGTTAGCCAAAACCCGCACGGAGACCATCGGCAGAATCGGCGCCATCGTCATGAATTGCAACCCCTTCACCCGCGGCCACCGCTACCTGGTCCAATACGCGGCTGGACGGGTGAAACACCTGTATGTCTTTGCCGTTGAGGAGGACAAGTCCATTTTCCCCTTCGCGGACCGTCTGGAGCTCATCAAGCGGGGCGTTGCGGACTTGTCGAATGTGACGGTGCTGCCCAGCGGGAAGTTCATCATCAGCAGCCTGACGTTTGTAGATTATTTTAACAAGTCCGAGATACAGGATCGGGTGATAGACCCGACGGAAGACGTGAGGCTCTTTTGTGAAGAGATAGCGCCTGCACTCGGGGTCGACGTGCGTTTTGCGGGGGAGGAGCCGTTGGACGCGGTGACACGGCAGTACAACGAGGCGATGCGGCGGGTGCTGCCGGAGTATGGGATTGCGTTTGAGGAGGTTCCCCGCGCGGAGGCGGAGGGAGAGGTCATCAGTGCGAGTCGGGTGCGGGAGTTGTTGGGGTCAGGGACTTTTGCGGAGATTGTCTGGCGGTTGGAGCAACTGGTACCGAGAACCACTCTGGATTATCTGGAGAAAATATACAAAAATGTCGCAGATGATATGACGTAAGCGAATACTCGATATGTGTTCTTAACTGCATGGGTTTTCCGTCTGAACTTCAGATTATTCTTGATAAGAAGGATAAGATTTGTTATAATACTGTCGCTTTCATGGAAGACCGCGGTATGCGGTAGAAATCCTTCAAAGCTTGATTGCACCTCCGCCACAAGCGCGAAAAGCGCGGCATTGTAGACAGCGGTGAGCGGGGGAGAGGAGAAACTATGCTGTTATCAGATGCGCCTAAAGGGGCGTCATTCACAGTCGTCAAGGTAACACTTGGCAAAGAGGTCGGCAAACGGCTTGCTGACATGGGCTTCACTGCCGGCGCGGAAGGCGCTGTCGTGAGGTTTGGAATTTTCCACGGACCCTTACAAATACGGATTCGGGGGTGTGACATTTTGATACGGCGGTTTGAAGCCGCCGGCATCGAAGTCGAGCCGGTCGGGGACTGGAGCGCGGCGCATGACGCTACGCATTTCATCGGCCCCAAGCGCATAAAAAAATTCGGCGCTGTCAAAAAAGGAGGGCATTGTGACTGCTGTGAATAGTAATGTCAGAATCGCCCTCGCCGGTAACCCAAACGCCGGCAAGACCACCCTTTTCAACGCCCTCACAGGCGCCCACCGTAAAGTCGGCAACTACCCGGGCGTTACCGTTGAAAAACTGGAAGGCATTGTCCAACGCTACAACCGTCGCTATCGCTTCATCGACCTCCCTGGTATCTACAGCCTCACCGCCTACTCAGTCGACGAGGTCGTGGCGCGGGATTTCATCCTTGATGAAAAACCAGATATCATCGTGGACGTAATGGATTCCACCAACCTTGAGCGCAACCTATACCTGTGTCTGCAATTCCAAGAACTCGGCATACCGGTCATCGGGGCGCTCAACATGACAGATGAAGCCACGGCAAAAGGTATCCATATTGATGAGCAGAGCCTATCCGCGTCCCTTGGTATCCCTATGGTCAAAACGGTGGGGCACAAAGGCATCGGTATGGAGCCGCTGCTCGACCGTATTGATGAAGTTATTGACGGGATAGTGGCAAACGGCGTTCATACCGTCAATTATGGTAATGAAATCGAGGATAAACTTGAAGTCCTGCAAAAACTTATTGTCGAAGACGCGGCTTTTTTAAAAAAATATCCGCCGCGCTGGTTTGCGGTGAAACTTTTGGAAAAAGATGCCGACGCCTTCAAGCATTTGGAGGAGCATAAGAATGGGGCAAAGATTGCGGCGTTTGCCCAAGAGTCCGTCGTGTGGATTAGCAAACACTTTGGGCGAGATGCGGAAATCGTCGTGTCGGAGCAACGTTACGGGTATATCCGCGGTGCGGTGCGAGAATCTATTAAAATCGTTAAACAGCCAGATTTTTCCCTCACCGAGCGTATCGACCGCGTGATAATGAACGGCTTTCTCGCCCTGCCGATTTTCATCCTTGTTTTGTGGGGCATTTTTCAACTGACCTTTGCCATCGGGCAGTATCCGGCTGACTGGCTTGAGGTATTCTTCAGCTTTTTGTCGGAGACTCTGATCAATGCCCTGCCGGACAACCTATTCCGCTCCTTACTCGTTGACGGCATCATAGCGGGTGTGGGCGGGGTGTTTTCGTTTGTTCCACTCGTTATAATTCTGTTCTTTTTCCTATCTATTCTGGAAGATGTGGGCTATATGGCACGGGCCGCGTTCGCTACGGACAAGTTCTTGCATGCGATTGGGCTTCATGGACAATCGGTTTTCCCGATGATGCTGGGCTTTGGTTGCTCTGTGCCGGCGATTTTAGCGTCGCGCACACTGAAAAATCCCCGCGACCGTATTTTGACCGTGCTTATCACGCCGTTTATGAATTGTGGTGCAAAATTGCCCGTCCATATCTTACTCGCGGCCGCGCTTTTTCCCGATAACCAGGCGAATATGGTGATCTTGATTTATACTATCGGCATTGTCCTGTCTTTGCTCTCCGCTTTTATCCTAAAACGGACGGTGCTGAAGGGTGACCCGACCCCCTTTGTTATGGAACTGCCGCCCTATCGCGCCCCGACTCTGCGCGGCGTGATCTGGCACGTATGGGAAAAGTTCTTGTTTTACCTGAAGAAAGCCGGGACTATCATCCTTGCCGTGTCCATTGGCATTTGGATAATCATAACTTTCCCGCGCTACGAGGCGACCGATGCGGAGCGGGCGAATTTCGCCGCTATTTTCCAAGCCGAAAACCTATCTGAGGACGAGGAGGCGCTTTCTCAATATGTTGAAGTCGCTGAGGCGCAACTTGCGATGGAAAAAACCTTTGCAGGTAGGTTAGGGCATTTCATCGAGCCGGTGTTCCGTCCCTTAGGCTTTGATTGGAAGCTCGCCACTGCGAGCATCACCGGCTTTGCGGCAAAAGAGATGGTCGTGTCAACGCTCGGAATCCTCTACCGCGTGGGCGCAGAAGAGGACGAGGAGAGCGAAGCCTTACGCGAATCTATCGCGGGGGATCCAAATATGACGCCGCTTGTCGCTTTCGTGTTTATGCTTTTTACTCTGATCGTTCCGCCATGTCTCGCAGCTCTCGGCACGATAAAAGTGGAAATCGGCGGAAAATGGCTTGTCTTCGAGATATTCTTCCTGTTGTTGCTGGGCTGGATTCTCTGTGCTGTCACTTTCCAAGTTGGGAGCATCTTGTTTATGTCATAAACCAAAAAATATGCTTTTAATTAACCACTACCCCCGGTCGATGATTAATGAGAACAACTTCCGCTAAAAGACGGCAGATTTGACGAATTTCTGCAAGAAATTTGTCAAATCTGCGATACTTGTTCAACAACCAGTCGGGTTGTTGAACAAGTCCATTAAAGTTTAGACTTACCGTTTGTTATCTTGCCAATCACATTCTCTGAAAACCCTTTGATAAACAGCCTCAAGCGCACATTTAAAAATGTGAGAATATTGACAGATTGCGCTTTTTTATCTTATAATACGTTGAGGCTAAAGAGAAGAGAGTGTTCAATAGTATTCAAGGCGTCATTACGAAAAAGAGCGCCGATGCGCTTTTTATTTTAACAGGTGGCGTAGAGTGGGACCTCATTGTGCCTGCTACGGACAATGCGGTTCTACCCGATGCAGGCGAAAACGGAAGAGTGTTGACCTGGCTTTACCACAGAGAAGATGGTATGCGGCTTTTCGGCTTTTGTAGCGAGACGAGGCGGAATACGTTTTTAGAACTGCTCAAGGTTGACGGCATAGGTCCCAAAGGCGCGGTCAAAATAATGGGCGGCATATCGCAAGAAGAACTGGAGAACGCTCTTGATTCCGAAGACATAGGGCGGCTCGAAAAGGTGCCGGGGCTTGGGAAGAAGACCGCGCAGAAAATGCTCTTGGCCCTAAAGGGGAGACTCTCTCATGCGCCAGAAGCGCACGAGTCCGTCTCTCCGTATGCGGACCTGGTCGAAGCTCTTGCCGCAATGGGCTTCGATAAGCGATCTGTAGCGGATGTTATCGCAAAGCGATCGGCGGCCCTGCCGCCCGAATTGAACGCGGCCGAAAAGGAAAGAGAACTTTTCAAGCAGGCGATACAAGAGTTGTCTGTGAAATAGGGCATAGTGGGTGGTTGCGCAAGATCATCCGTCTTTCACAAAACAAAAGAGGTCTATTTTGAAAATAAAGACATCGCATATCTTAACGATAATTATCTTTTTGTTGACCGGCGGCGTCATAACCGCACTGTCGTTCTTTCCCAATCATTTCTTTCGTCAACCGAAGCCGAAAGAAATCAAGCAGACCCGCATCATTGAGCGCGGGGAGGCGTCCGAGTCCGAATTCTTTACACCCGCTGACAGCGTTGTATACAAGGACAGCGCCTTGGCGAAAGTTTCTTTGAATGAAGACGAAATTCTCCTGACGACTCTGGATGACAACTTCGACAACGACGTTCAAGAGGAGCAAATCATAGCCTACCGTAGCCGCCTGAAAGATGACAGCCCAGTTTATATCGCCTACATAGATTTTGACGAATCGACTCAGATGTATAAGCGAGTTTGGAACTCGGAGACAGCGGCTGTCCGTCCGGGAACTATTGATTTATACATACAAGACCTCACCGGCGACCACATACCCAGTGTTCTCTTGAGCGGCATGAATACAGAAAGTGAATTCACCCTGACCGCTTTTAAAAAAAGCGGCGGTATAGAGCCGTTCCTCAAAATCGTGGACATTCGAATAGAAGGCGGTATCACGGTTAAGGAAGTCGAGCGTAGTCAAGCCTATCAACTTGGTATGGCGAACAGCCGCGCCTTCCCCATAGTCGCCCGCGGCAGAGACACGGAGTCCAGCAATATTTTAGACCAAATCGAAATCTCTTACGTTTATGACAGCGATTCCGAAAAATACGAACAAGACAGCCTGACCCGTATACCGGGTAAACAAATAGAAGAACAAAAATTCCGCGATATTTTGAGCGGCGGCGTACGCTCATTCGAGCGATTCGTCAGTGGGCTATGGTACTGGACGACGCCGGACGGCGCTATCGACAACCGCCAATACATCTACTTTGACCCCCAAAACAAGGAGGTCATCTTCTATACGGATGACACCCAGCAAATCTTCACGTGGCAGAATTCCGGCGCGACCCGTTACGGTGTCTACCTTTCTACCCAGAACATTTCGGTACAGACTCTACGCCGCTCTTTGGACATAGCCCTTGAATCGCTGGATAGTGTGCGTATCCGTGTCTCTGAAGACGTGCGTCTCAAAATCGGTACAGACACGGGATGGAACGGTTCCTACAAAAGGGCGAATTTCATGCCCTCGCCAGCGCCGAAAGCCGACAAGAACGTTCCGTCCTTCATCGACGGCGTTTACAACGGCGTCATAGGGAGAATCCAGTTCTCCAAAAACGGCGTTTACGAATTGACGTTAGGTGAAAATACCCTGACTGGTATGTACAGTTTTTTTCGTATAAGAGATATGGAAATGCTGGAATTGCGACCTGAAAACGAGCCGCATATGACGTATGCTGTCGAACATTTTGGTAGAATACTTTCCCTCAAACGAGTAACGATCGGCGCTAACGGGGTTCAAACCCTCCACGAGACGGTGTTTTCTCTGGAACCTGAGTCCGGATCAAACATTGATTTACCCTCTTGACTCATGGTCTTTCGTGCTATAAACTTGAGCAAATGCTGGAAAATAATAGAGAAACCATCGTTTTAGAGGACCAAATTGTTTTGGCGCGAGTGTGCGGCGCGAATGACGAAAATCTTAAAATGATTGAGAGCGCTTTGAATGTGCGTGTCAATGCGCGGGGTAATGAAATCCGCATGGAAGGCGACCCCGTTATGAAAGACAAGTTCAGAGCCGTCATAGACGCACTTATTGCGGCCGCGCGGGGCGGAGAAACGCCTTCGTCCGAATACGTGAAAACCCTGGCCGGCGACGTGGAGCCGACTGCTACAGCGGGCGCAATATGGGAAACCGTTATCAACATCCCGAGCGGGCGGCGTGTTCATCCCTGTTCCAAAAATCAGGCGTTCTATGTGCGTGGAATGCGCGAAAACGACATAAGCTTTTGTGTGGGGCCGGCCGGAACAGGCAAAACCTACCTCGCTGTGGCCGAGTCGCTCAGGCTCGTGCTATCCAAGAAACTACGGAAACTTGTACTGACTCGCCCGGTCGTAGAGGCGGGTGAAAGTCTCGGCTTTTTGCCCGGGGATTTGGAGCAAAAGATCAACCCTTACCTTCGTCCGCTTCAAGACGCAATGGAGTCTCTCGCTCCATTTGAGACCATACGGCGGTTGGAGGAGACGCGGGCAATAGAGATAGCGCCCCTCGCGTATATGCGCGGGCGCAGTTTGAATGACTGCGCCGTGATTCTTGACGAGGCGCAGAATACCACCAAAGAGCAAATGAAGATGTTTTTGACGCGTATCGGTCAGGGGTCGCGGGTTATTGTCACCGGAGACGTTACCCAGATAGACCTGCCGAAACGGACAGAGTCCGGGCTGTTGCATGCGGCATCCGCTCTTAAAAATATAGACGGCATCTACTTCGCCTATCTCCACACCGTAGATGTGGTCCGCAACCCCCTTATCAAGAAGATAATACAAGCTTATGAAAACTATGAAAACGAAGAAAAATGAGAAAAAATCGGCAAGCGACCTTTTCTCTTATGTCCGCAAGACATTCATAGACGCGGGTATACACCGGTATCCAGTAATAGTTGCGGGCGCCGCGTTCATCCTTTCCGTTTTAGTGATCATCAACAATACGGATGCCCCGATGGAAAATCTCAATCGAGTGGGTAGCGCGGCTGAACGAAGCGTACTTGCGGAAATCCCTTTGACCTTCATCGTGGAACAGGGCGAGCGTGTCATAAGAAAAGGCTTTCTCGTGAGTGAAGAAGATATGGCGACTCTTATAGATGTCAAGCTGTCCATGAGGAATGTTCCGAGTATAGTAGGGCGCGTATTTGTCCTTATCATGCTCTTTATCCTGTTCGTTTTTTTGAGTAATCCACGTTTTATCGGTAAGAATCTATCGGATAGCGAACTCTACCTCATAATAATGCTCACATCGTTCTATGTTATAGGCGCGGCTTTTGCCAGGAACCTCCCTTTTAACATGATATCTTTCCCCATTTCCATCGTAATGCCGACAGCTTTTATTACCATGCTTTTTTCCGTGTTGATAAGCGCAAATCTTGCGGTGGCGTGGGCTTTGACCCTACCGCTTGCCGCGTTCCTGACCGGTTCTTTTGACATATCCGCCTACATCGTTGCGATAGCGTCTGGAGTCACAGCATCCAACACGTTGAGAAACGCGCAGTGGCGCATGGATTTGGTGAAGGCAGGGCTTTTTATAGCGGCCGCAAACTGCGCCTCTACAGTCTGTGTGCTTCTTCTGCAACACACCTCCGTGTCCGTTTATCCCTTAGTCTTGTTTTGGACCGCATTCAACGGTATAGCGTCCGGTATGCTGGTCATGTGGCTTCTGCCGCCTTTGGAACAAGCCCTCAACGCGGTAACGACATTTCGGCTTATAGAACTATCGGACTTGAATGCGCCCATCATCAAGAAACTATTCACTGCCGCGCCCGGCACCTACAACCATTCGGTAATGGTCGCCCGACTTGCGGAGGCCGCTTGCGAGGAAATCGGAGCGAATTTCCTGCTCGCCCGTGTGGGCGGTTACTATCACGACATCGGAAAAATCGACCATCCTGAATATTTCACTGAAAACCAGTCCGGCTACAATAAGCATAACGAAATACCACCTCGTCTTTCGGCGACCATCATCCGGAGCCACCTGAAACTCGGCGTGGAAAAAGCACGGAGTATGCATCTCCCCAAGCCAGTCATTGACATCATCGCCCAGCACCATGGCGCTTCCTTGATACAATGGTTTTACAACAAAGCGCTCGAACAGGAGAAAGATGTGAGTCGTGAAGATTTTTCCTATCCTGGTCCACTGCCGCGGTCCCGTGAGGCGGCGGTGGTGATGCTCGCGGACATTTCCGAAGCGGCCGTGCGCTCTCGTTATACAAACACTAATTCCGAAAAGCCAAACGCCGCAAAAATTGAAAAATCCGTCCAAGAGCTGATCGATACAAAAATCGAACACGGGCAGTTAGCCGAATCGGAACTTACCTTCTACGAATTAGAAACTATCAAGAAAGCCTTTGTCAAGGTGCTTACGAGTTATTATCATTCACGTATAGAGTACCCCAAGGAAAAATCTCCTCATCAAGGGCCGCAGATAGATTAATCTTTAGGGAATTGGAGACTTGTTATTCACTTCTCCAACGCCGCCTGAATTTTAGTTTATCCGCAGACAAAACAAGCCCTGTAAGCGCCAAGGTTATTAAGAGGACAAGAGTCGTGTTTGAGGCGGGCAGAGGTGGAGAGAAACTTGCCCATGTTACACAACGGCTAATGACCGCATATACGAGGGACAGCGGCTTGGACAGCAAGGATAACAACGGCAGAGAGCTGAAACTCACCGCCATCGCAAGCATTGTACCTATCATGAAAAGCGATGTCAGTGGTGTGATGATCAAGCCCGCGATAATGCCGATGGGGCGCAATACGGAAAAGAAGGCCGCGGATGCCGCGGCCGTCCATAGAAAGGCGGCCATGGATGCCGCGAGGCTCTGTCCCAGTGGGTCCGGCATCCATCCTCTGAAAAAGCCATAAATTGGCTTGCTTAAAACCAGTATGCCGAAAAGAGCTAAATATGACAAAACAAAGGAAATCGACATACCTTCATGCCGCTGAAAGACGATTTGTAGGACAAAGGTCATAGAGAGGATGGACAACGTGTTTTTGGGCAGATTAAACAGAATTACAAAAGTTCCAAGCAAATACATAAGCGCGGCACGATTGAGCGAAGGGAGACTCCCCACCAGATAAATGTAAGCCATGATAAAGACAGCGCCTATGATAGCCGCGGCGCGCAGTCCCAAGGGTTTTTTCAGGAAAAAAGCGAGCGCCGCGGAAACTATGGCAAGATGCATTCCAGAGAGAGCCAAGACGTGAGAACATCCCGCTTCCTGATATCGCTTGGAAAGCGTTGAGTCAAGATTGTCCTTGATACCGAGAAGTAAGGCGAGTCCAAGCCCACTCCATGTGAATCGAGAGAAACGTTCCACGAGATTCGCGCGTAATCCGGTACGGAACTGCTCTATACGGGGCGCGGCCCTGGTAATATGGGTAGATTTTGCGGAAAATAGTAATTCTCCCCTTCTTCCCTCCAGGAAAGTACCTTCTATATATACTTCACAGCCTCGTCCGAATTCTTTTAAGCGGGGGATTGCACCTTCCGGGAAAAACACAAGAACATCCCCTTTAGCCGATACTTCTACTTTGCCGAATCCTTTTACGCGTTTGAGCGCCAGTGTTCCCCTAGCTTGTTCCCCGTGTTCTGTGAGAAAAGAGCGCGGATCATCCCGCAAAGTTCCATAGATGGCCGCTATTTTTTCAGAAGGCAGCCCAAGCCCTGGAAGATTCGGCTTACCGGCCGCGAACCCTATAAAGACGCCTATCGCCGCTGACGTGAACAGCAAGATGGCGGCGCGATTTTTCCGTGACGCCGAAAGGACCAAGAGCGCTCGTACCGCGCCTATGCTCCCTGCGTAAACGGCGAGAAAGCCTATCGTACATCTGGTCAGAACGCCGGGGGGAAGTAACGCTATACCGTAATAGCCGGCCGCCGTGCCGACTGCGGTACATATTGCGGGAGTTATCATACATCCTGATAAGGAAATGCCGTGGAAATTGATTGACTATTTTAAAAACACGTGTTACAACCGTTACCGCACCTATCTCACATGAGGACGCGGCATGTTGACAAGGAAAATGCCCTGTGATATAGTTTGAATAAAAGCTTCTTTGCCGCGTAGAAAAAGAGTTGTAAAAATGAGAGTCGGTTGAAATATGAAAGAATTTGGTATTCGA
>JAIRNA010000083.1 GCA_031258305.1 Treponema sp.
CCGACGACGATAACTATTCATTAACTTAATCTTTGATGTTGTACTTCTTGCGGAATCGCTCGATGCGGCCGGCTGTGTCTACCAGCTTCTGTTTACCGGTAAAGAAAGGATGACACGCCGAACAGATTTCGACGTGTATATCTCTTGCAGTGGAATGAGTCTCAATCACGTTCCCGCATGCGCACGTGATTTTTGTCAATTCATACCTGGGATGAATTTTTTCTTTCATTGTTTTCTCCTTTGATTTAAGTGATGGGAACACGGGAAATAATCTCGCGCTCTCCAATACCTGTTCCCTTTTATTCGCCTACGGGACCTGTATTCATGCTCTTCAAGAATACTTCATTATTCTTACTTTTCTTCATTCTGTCAATGAGCAGTTCGATGATTTCTACGTCGTCCATCGGATTGATGACTTTGCGAAGCACCCATATCTTCTGAAGTTCTTCTTCGGAAAGAAGTAGTTCCTCCTTACGCGTACCGGACTTCTTGATGTTGATTGACGGGAAGAGTCTGCGGTCGGAAATTCTACGGTCAAGGTTGATTTCCAGATTACCCGTACCTTTAAATTCCTCGAATATAACCTCGTCCATCCTGCTACCGGTTTCAATCAGGGCTGTCGATATGATAGTGAGACTACCGCCTTCCTCAATATTACGCGCCGCGCCGAAAAATCGTTTTGGCTTGTGTAGGGCGTTTGAGTCAACGCCGCCCGACAGAATCTTGCCAGATGCCGGGACAGTTTGGTTATAGGCACGGGCAAGGCGCGTGATGGAATCGAGCAGAATCACCACATCTTTCTTGTGTTCCACGAGCCGCTTCGCCTTTTCAAGCACCATCTCCGTCACCTGCACGTGCCTGCTCGACTGTTCGTCAAAGGTTGACGAGATAACCTCTGCCCGTACCGTTCTCTCCATATCGGTAACTTCTTCAGGGCGCTCATCAATCAGTAAAACGATGAGGTAGACTTCCGGGTGATTCTGCGTGATAGCGTTGGCGATCCTTTGCATCATGATGGTCTTGCCAGTGCGCGGAGGAGCGACAATGAGGGCGCGTTGACCCTTGCCGATGGGACAGAATAGGTCGATAATACGCTCAGATATGCCTTCAATACTCGTTTCGAGATGGAGCTTACGATTCGGGTACAGCGGGGTGAGGTTATCAAAGTGAATGCGATTCTGCGCCACGGTAGGATCCTCGTAGTTCACGGTTTCGATACGGAGCATGGCGAAGAATCGCTCGCTCTCCTTAGGACTTCGTATCTGCCCATAAACCGTATCGCCGGTTTTGAGCGCAAATAGCCGTATCTGACTGGGCCCGATGTAGATATCGTCCGGACCTGGAAGGTAGGAATTCTGCGGACTGCGAAGGAATCCGTATCCATCAGGTAGAATTTCTAAGGAACCGTAGGCATAGATGACCCCGCCTCTCTCGGTATGCTGTTTTAAGACCGCAAAAACGATTTCCTGTTTCTTCATAGAAACCATATCCTCGTGGGAGATGCCATAGCAAACAGCCATCTCTCGTAGGTCCATCATATTGAGTCGAATGAGCTCGTTGATGCAGAGACGCGATTTACCTGTGTCTTCAGAGCGGGGTTCTGGTTTACCGTAAAGATTCGGCATGGATGGGAGATTAGGCAGAGGGGACAAGGGATACATTCTTTCTCCATGTTCGGCGGGAACGGAATGGGAACGGAGAAGAGGTCTGACTGTTCTCGCCCTCACCACAACCTTTTGCGGAGTCGTTTCAACAGACAAGGCTTCAGTCGCCGACTGTTCCTCCCATTCGCCTTCTTCGCTTGTCTCAACAGCCAACTCTTCTCCGATGGCTGCCTCCGGCTCATCTAGTTCATTTTCTTGTAACGGAAATGATGACTGATCAGAGTCATTTGCCGGCTTGATTTTTCTGATTTTTCTTATTACTGACATTAAAATCCACCTTTATTTTCTCAACCGAGCCTGTTCAAAAACAAGCTCGATTTTATAAGAATTTTATTGTTTATTTATAAAAGAAAGCCCATCGACGGGTAACAGTATTCTATCATTTATAAAGGAATTAGACCTTCGGAGTTTATAAAAAGCCTTGACATTTGGAAATTTCAAATTTTTCAAACAATAAGCCTTAATTGTCTTCTATAATATCGGTAAATTTTATTTTTGTCAATATAGTATTGAAAAAAATTTGCGATATTTTACGGAATAAAATCTTTTGATATACTCTTGCGTATTGACTTGTATATAAAGTATAATAGATTTGTAACGTCATAAGAATGGCGTTTAACGTCTTATTTGTAAAGAAGGGGAATTATGTTTAATCCACACTTATTATCTGAATTTGCCCAATATTACGGTTTTCACTATGATATCGTGGATATCGGGACCGTGAAGCGAGATGTACTTGTTGAGATGGATCGGGGACTGCGCGGGTGTTCGTCCGTGTTGGCTATGTTGCCGGCGTATATCAATCCGGTTTCAACGGTGCCGATTGGGGAAAAAGTCATCGCCTTGGACGCGGGCGGTACGAATTTCAGAGCCGCCTTAGTGCGCTTCGAAGAGAACGGTAAAGCAACGGCCGAGGATATGCAGAAGTCCTTCATGCCCGGTACCAAGGGCAGGATGTCGCCGAAGCAGTTTTTTGACCATCTGGCGAGTCTAACCGCGCCTCTGCTTGAGAAAGAGCCGAATGTCCAAGGTATTGGCTTTACTTTTTCCTATCCAATGGAAATGACTAAGAATCTTGATGGGTTTCTGCTCGCCTTTAGTAAAGAGATAGATGCGCCGGAAGTCATCGGCAAAGCCATCGGACAGGGTTTACGTGAAGCTCTGAACCGCCGCGGGGTGAAAGTACCAGATAAGATAGTACTTCTTAACGACACGTCCGCGACTCTGCTCGCAGGGCTGGTGCAGGCAAGAGATCCTGTCTTCCGCGGTAAGGACCTCTATGGCGTTGAGACGGGCCCTGTGGTGGGATTCATACTAGGAACCGGCTTTAATATGGCTTATCCAGAAAAGAAAATACCGAAAATCGGCTTTAGCTCTGATAAGGCGCAAATCGTGGTCTGTGAAGCAGGCGGATTCATGCCTCGATATCTGGGATGCTTGGACAAGGAATTCGATGCGTCCACTAAGAATCCAGGTGTTTTTTTGCAGGAAAAAGTCTCGGCGGGCGCGTATATCGGACCGCTTACGGTCCGCATCTGGAAACAAGCTGTCAGGGATGGAGTTGTCAAATTCAAAAAATCAGAAAAATTTTTGGCGATGACCAGCTTGCAAACGCGGGATGTGAATGAGTTTATGCACGCCCCGCTTGGACAAGAGGGTCCCATCGGCGAGCTGTTCGAGCTTGATGAAAGAGACAGTCTCGCGTCATTCGCCTATCTCGCATCGATGGTTACGGAGCGGGGGGCGAAACTCTCAGCCGCGGTGCTTGCCGCCGTTGTGGAAAAGACCGCGGCCGGCTTTGACCCTTTCATTCCGGTACGTATAGCTGTTGAAGGTACAACGTATATGATTTACCGTGGACTACGGAAGTCACTCGAATCTTATCTCCATATAGCCCTTGCCTCCCATAAACCGTTCTATTATACGATAACGCCGGTCGAACAAGCTTCGCTTTTCGGCGCCGCGGTTGCCGCTCTGACTGAATAAAGGCTGCAGCAACCCGTGGCTGCGGTTAAAATTTCTGCTATGTGTTTCTCGCGGATACGTATTGTTATGTGCAATTTGGGCGCGGCATTTTCTGGAAAGTATCTGAAAATGTTGTAAAAATAAATCCCAATGTCGCAAATATTTCGGAGGTTATGGCGTTTGTGGCAAATGATGAATTAGATTTTACGGTAAATAAACTTATTCTCGGTGATATAGTAATTCTACTTTACAAAGCTGAGTATATTTGTTATGCTTAAAGCATGGCATATGATAAAAAATTTAGACTGCGCGTAATTGAATATAAAGACGCGGGGCATACATGTAAGGATGTGAGCGAGGCGTTTGGCGTTGATTCAAAACGGTAGTATAGCCGGAAGAAACAGCTTGA
>JAIRNA010000090.1 GCA_031258305.1 Treponema sp.
CGAAAATCTTCGCATGCCGCGTCAATTCATTGGGGCGCGTATACGCCTCAATGCGGTCAATGATAGTGTTTCCGTAATCGGTGTGCCGTTGCATGGCGCTGAATTCTTCATCGGTCAGCCTGCCGGGTTTTTGAAGAATAGCGTCGCTTATATAGATTTTGCCCACATCGTGCAACTGCGAAGCCTGTACCACCATCTCAATGTTCCAGTCAAGCGTTTGATCCGTGTAAATGTCTTTTTCCTGAAGTCTGTGCAGCAAGATACCAATGCCGCGGCGCGTTCTTTCAATGTGTCCCCCGGTAACATCGTCGCGGCACTCAACCATTTCAGCCATAACGCTGATAATGGCGGCTTGCAATTCCCAGACTCTCTGCGATTCGGCTTCTATGAGTACGCTCATATCTGTAACCATTTTTTGCAGGTTAGCGTTAAAATTGTGGAATGCCTGCTGTTGCTGCTCTATAGCCCGTTGCTGCATCGACACAAATAATTGAGTCTCAATACGTTTAATTAAAACTGGTCCAAAAAACGGCTTGCAAATATATCCAACAGCGGCGCTGTTTAACTTATCATGATATTTCGCCAAGTCATAATTATCAACCATAAAAAGAATAGGGATGCGCGCCATACATGGATCCTTTGAGAGTATGTCAACCGCGCCGAAGCCGTCAATTCCCGGCATATTTACATCAATTAGAATTAAATGCGGATATTGCACTTTTAATATTTCAAGCATGCCTGCCGCCGAAGTCGCGGTGCATACGTCATAGCGATTCGTCAAAATGTTGCGGGCGTCCATTAAACTGGCAATGTTGTCGTCAACAAGCAGTATCAAAGACCGGTTGTCGCTCATGATGCCTCCTTAACTTTAAAACTAGGGTAGTTTACCACAACTGAATATTTTTTTCAACCTTAAACTTACGAGAAAAGACGCTCCAGTTCGCTTTTACTCACAGTCAGTTCTAAACCAACATGAACCGAAGGTTCGCGTTCTGGATGTGGATCATGAACGAGATTAAGAACCGCGAGGTAAAGGACATTCTCCTTGTCACCATGTTTCCTAAAACCGCGGTTCAACTCTGTAGCGTACACATGGTTTGCAACTCGGTACAGTTTGTGCCGTACAAGGACCGCAAGGCGGTACCCGCCGGACTGAAAACTATTTACCGACTATTGGGAAAAATAACCCGCGCCCACGCCGTAGACTGTTTTATTGGCAGTGATTTTGGCGCAGGCGTTGAAAAAGAGGGTGGCCGGCATATTTTCTTAACTTTTTGTAAACTTTGTAAAAAAATCACTTTTTTTACAAAAACAAAAGATTCCCCTCTTGACTTTTTTTCTCATTTTTGTAAAAATACTATTTCTAGATAGAAACAACTTCCGTTTGAGTTAAAAGGACGCGGGGAGTTGTTAAGAAAAGGAGTTTTTTAGTTATATGCCGACAATCAATCAGTTGGTTCGATTTGGAAGACAACAGGTTTCCTCGAAGACGAAGTCTCCGGCGTTGCAGTCCTGTCCTCAGAAGCGGGGGGTTTGTACTCGTGTCATGGTGACTACGCCGAAAAAGCCGAATTCTGCCCAGCGGAAAGTGGCGCGTGTACGTTTGTCTCATGGAATTGAAGTAACGGCTTATATTCCGGGTGAAGGGCACAACTTACAGGAACACTCAGTCGTTTTGGTACGCGGCGGGCGCGTGAAGGACCTGCCCGGCGTGCGGTACCATATCATCCGCGGGGCGAAGGATACGCTTGGTGTTAATGAACGCAGACGCGGACGTTCGAAATATGGTGCAAAGAGACGGAAGGCATAAGGAGAAAGGTATGGGACGTAAGAAGAAGTCTATAGATAGAGGTATTGCCCCTGATCCCAAGTACAACAGTGTGGTTGTCTCTAAATTCGTCAACCGTATGATGTGGGACGGCAAACGTTCCATAGGGATAAATCTCATCAATGACGCTTTTGAAGAAATTCGTAAGAAAACTGGTGAGGAACCCCTTGACATTTTTTTGAAAGCGATAGATAATGTTAAACCTAAACTTGAAGTAAAATCTCGCCGTGTTGGTGGCGCTACATATCAAGTGCCGGTTGAGATACGGGAAACGCGGCGCGAGGCGCTTGCAATGCGGTGGTTAATCAAGGCGGCGCGTTCGCGGAACGGACATGGAATGGGTGAGCGTTTGGCGGCTGAATTGTTGGATGCTTTCAATAGGAGCGGCACGGCAATGAAAAAGTCGGAAGACACATTCAAGATGGCGGAAGCGAACAAGGCGTTTGCCCACTATAGGTGGTAGGTTTACTGATAGGTTCGTGGAGATTTCACGGCTTTCCGTGAGATTCCGAAGAATGCGCTGAAAAGTGAAGATTTGTTTTCATTTTTAGCCGCCAAACCGATCATCGCGTTTTTGATGCATAAAAAGCGATTGAAACGATGAGATAGGTGGTCAGAAACAAGCGGATATTTTTAAAATGTCTGAATTTCTCTGTTTTGTCCCCCTTGTCAAATCGTCTTAATAATGTTATAGTAAATTCCGCTGTTGTGAATGGATTGTTCATAATGGCAGGATTTTAAGCCGGCGTGGTAGAAACATCAGTCAAAATGACAGATGTTTTAGTTATGAACTCGCCGCGCATTGAATATATATAGGAGGATATACCGTGGCAAAAGACAAATTTAACCGCACGAAACCCCATATGAATGTGGGGACCATCGGGCATGTCGACCATGGCAAAACGACGCTTTCCGCCGCTATTACGATGTATTGCGGAAAGAAGTATGGCGATAAGGTGATGAAATTTGATGATATTGACAACGCTCCGGAAGAAAAAGAGCGTGGCATCACTATCAATACAAGGCACCTTGAGTATCAATCGGAGAAGAGACATTATGCACATATTGACTGTCCGGGTCATGCTGACTACATCAAGAACATGATTACAGGCGCGGCGCAGATGGACGGGGCTGTCCTCGTTGTGTCGGCGCCGGACTCTGTTATGCCCCAGACACGTGAGCATATCATTCTCGCCCGTCAGGTGGGCGTTCCGAGTATGATAGTATTCTTGAATAAGGTTGACCTTGTTGATGATCCGGAATTGCTCGAATTAGTTGAAGAGGAAATCAAGGATGTCCTCAGAGACAATGGTTTCCCGGGAGATGAAATTCCCATCATTAAAGGTTCTGCCTTTCAAGCTATGACTCAGCTTTTGGAAAGCAAAGAAACGGATGATACTAAATGTATTGAAGAATTGCTCCAGGCCATGGATGCTTATTTCCCGGATCCGATACGCGATGAGGCGAAGCCTTTCCTTATGCCGATTGAAGACGTGTTCACTATTTCTGGGCGCGGTACGGTTGTTACTGGCAAGGTAGAGCGTGGTATTATTAATCTTAACGAAGATGTTGAAATAGTTGGTATCAGGTCCACTCAAAAGACGGTTGCCACTGGACTTGAGATGTTCAATAAATTGCTCGACTCTGCTCAGGCAGGCGACAATATCGGCGTACTGCTCCGTGGTATCGACAAAAAAGCAGTGGAACGCGGGCAAGTGCTTGCGAAACCCGGTAGTATAACCCCTCACCTCAAATTTAAAGGGCAAATCGTCTGTCTTTCTAAAGAAGAAGGTGGACGCCACAGCCCGTTCTTGACAGGTTACAGACCTCAGTTTTACTTCCGTACGACAGACATCACCGGCACAGTAACGATTCCGGGTGAATCCAAGCCTGGTGAGAAAATGGTTATGCCTGGTGACAACACGGAAATCATCGGTGAGTTGATTCATCCTATAGCCATGGAAAAAGGTCTCCGCTTCGCTATCCGTGAAGGCGGCAAGACAGTCGCTTCCGGACAGGTTACGGAAATCATTGAGTAGCGCCTAAAAGATTTTACGGTGAATAATTAATCACAGAGGCGGAAAGGTAATTTTGTTCTTTTAAAGATAACTTTGTGTGCCTTTTCGCCTCTGTGGTTCAATTCAAATATAGTAAAATCTCCGATGAGAGAGGGAATGATGGCTAAAGAGCGAATTCGTGTGAAGTTGCGTGGTTTCGATATAGAATTGATTGACCAGAGCGCGAAGTCTATTGTGCAGGCGGTGCAAAAAGCGGGTGCCAAGGTGACGGGTCCTATTCCGCTTCCGACTAGTATCAATAAAATAACGGTTCTTCGTTCGCCGCACGTGAACAAGAAGTCCCGTGAGCAATTTGAGATGAGGACACACAAGCGTTTGATTGACATAATAAATCCTTCGGCGGAAGTGATGGATTCGCTTATGAAACTAGAGCTTCCCGCAGGCGTTGATGTCGGCATTAAGCAGTAGGGCGCCATGGAGGAAATATGTTAGGACTTATGGCGAAGAAAGTGGGAATGACACAGGTTTTTGACGAGCAAGGCAATCTTATTCCGGTTACCGTGCTTCGATTTGATCCGAATGTAGTCATAGCCCAGAAAAATAAAGAAAAAGATGGGTACAACGCGGTTGTACTTGGCATAGATGACAAGAAAAAGAACCATATAACGAAACCTTACGCGGGGCAGTTTCCCGAAAGTATCGCTCCAAAGAAATATCTACGTGAAATCCGCGATTTTGATGAAGAAGTGGAAGTAGGAGCGGTGCTGGGTGTGGAGGTTTTCGAAGGATGTCGTTACGTTGATGTTACCGGCGTATCTAAAGGTAAGGGTTTTCAAGGCGTTATGAAACGACACGGGTTTCAGGGGGGGCGTTACTCTCACGGTTCCAAGTTTCACCGCGAACCGGGCTCGACCGGACAATCAACCTATCCGGGCAAAACTTTTAAGAATGTGAAGCTTCCCGGGCGTATGGGGCGTGAAAGAGTAACGGTTTTGAGCCAAAAAGTGGTAAAAATTGACACCGATAAACAGCTCATGCTCATTCGCGGCGCGGTTCCGGGCGTAAATAAGAATATTGTGCTTGTCCGGCCCGCAGTCAAAAAATAGCGGCGCCGTAAGGGTAAAGAAATGGAAAGAATTGTATATTCTATTGAAGGCAAGGAATTGCGAAATGTGGAGCTTGACGATGGGGTTTTCGGACTTTTAGTGAACGAAGATGTCATTTGGTATGCTATAAACAACGAGCTTGCCAATAAGAGAGTGGGAACGGCTTGCACCAAGGATCGAGGCGAGGTTCATGGTTCCAATGCTAAACCCTATAAGCAGAAAAGCACTGGACGGGCGCGGCGCGGCGACAAGAAATCCCCGCTTTTGCGGGGGGGCGGTACGATTTTCGGTCCCAAGCCGCGGGATTATTCGTATTCTATGCCAAAGAAGGCAAAAAGGCTCGCGTTGAAGAGCATCTTGAGTCTTAAGGTCCAGTCCGAAACCCTGAAAATTGTGGAAGATTTCTCCATTGCGTCAGGCAAAACAAAAGACTTGGTTGGGATTTTGAAGAATTTTTTGTTCGACCAGCGGACGGTCATCATTTTGAAAGATGATGACCCGTTAATCAAGCAGGCTGGCAGAAATATTCCCCGTTTGAGTTTCCTGTCATATAACCGTCTGCGGGCGCACGACCTTTTCTACGCAAAACAGGTCATTGCTCTTGAAGGAGCGGTCAAGAATCTTAACGCTTTTTATAATGCACAAGGAGAGGTAAAATGATCTTGGAAAAGATTTTAATAGAACCCGTACTTTCAGAAAAAGCTAACCTCCTGCGTGAAGAAGGTAAATATGTGTTCAAGGTTGATCCGTCTGCCACAAAAGCTCATATTAAGGAAGCGGTGCGTCGATTATTCAATGTGCATCCGGTTTCCTGTACCGTTATGAATATGGCGGGCAAGCCTAAACGTCAGCGTTCCCGGGCGGGCTATACGGCTTCATGGAAGAAAGCCATCGTGCGCCTGCCCAAGGACGAGAAAATTAGCCTCTTCGAAGGGGTTTAGAGAGTTGAAGTTAGGGCTGTTGTTAATAAATACCGCTTGAAAAACAAGTGTTGTTTGTTAACAAGATACCCCGCTCTCAATTCTCAATCGAGGAAAGAAATGGGAATAAAGACATACAAGCCGGTTACACCGGGGATGAGACAGAGAATTAGTTTGGATTTTTCAGAAATTACTAAAAAAGAGCCTGAAAAATCTCTGACGAAAGGGCGAAAACAGAGGGCGGGACGCGACTCTAACGGGCGTATCAGTATTCGTCATCAAGGCGGCGGGCATAAACGCCTTTATCGTGAAATCGACTTTAAACGAGATAAGACCGGTATACCTGGGAAAGTTGCTTCTATTGAATACGATCCTAACCGCAGTGCTAATATCGCGCTTATTCATTATGTTGACGGTGAAAAACGCTACATCATAGCGCCGAAAGGATTGATCATAGGAACAATGATACTCAGTGGACCAACAGCGTCCATTGAAGTGGGCAATGCTTTGCCACTTGAAAACATACCGCTTGGCTTCACGGTTCATAATATCGAGCTGACCCTAGGCAAAGGCGGGCAGATGGCGCGTTCCGCGGGAGCGAGCGCTCTGGTTGCCGCCAAAGAGGGCGATTATGTGACGCTCAAGTTGCCCTCAGGTGAGATGCGAATGGTGTTCAAGAAATGCCGCGCTACTATCGGTGTGGTGGGAAACGAAGACCATATGAACACACAGCTTGGCAAGGCAGGGCGGACGCGATGGCTTGGTATTCGGCCGACAGTACGTGGCATGGTGATGAATCCGGTTGACCATCCACATGGTGGCGGTGAAGGCAAAAATAAAGGTATTCACCCTGTCACTCCGTGGGGACAGCCGTGCAAGGGTTTTAAAACGCGGAAAAAGCACAAACCTTCAGAGCGGTTCATCGTGAGCCGTCCAAAGAAAAAATAGGCATATTGAGAAGATACGGCGCGGAAAACACTTTGTATTCAGTGTCGGTTTCTATTTGCGCGTCGAAAAGGAGAGAAGAGTGTCTAGGTCAATCAAGAAAGGTCCTTTTATTGAGAAGAGCCTTTACAAGAAAGTGTTGGATATGAACAAGGCTGGGAGTCGGAAGATGGTGAAGACCTATTCTCGTTGTTCCACGATAATACCCGAAATGGTTGGCGGAACAATTTCCGTTCACAATGGCAAAGCGTGGATTCCTGTTTATATCACCGAAAACCTCGTGGGACACAAGCTTGGAGAGTTTGCCCCTACGCGGATTTTCCGTGGACACGCGGGTTCCGATAAAAAGGCGTCTAAATGAGGAAATGGTCACCGAATAAATATACCTTTCAATTCAATGGTTCGTGTTTATTCGGATGATTCGGTGGCTTTATAGGGAAAATTGATATTATGGGAAAGCAAAGTAAAGAATTTGAGAGAAGCGGTTTTCGTGCGGTGAGCAAGTTTTTGATTGGTTCGCCTTATAAGATTCGACCCGTTGCTGACGTGATACGGCGTAAGCCTTATACAGAGGCAGTGGCAATTCTGGAGAATATGCCGCACAAAGGAGCGAAACTTTTGCGAAAGACCGTGAAATCGGCCGTTTCAAATGCGCTCGCTAGGAACAAGAAGCTCGAAGAGGATATGCTCCTCGTGCGTGAAGTGATGGTTGACGATGGGCCGCGTCTGAAACGGGTATGGTTCCGCGGCAAAGGTAGGGCGGATATGCTGTTGAAACGGATGTGTCACATCACCGTTGTGGTTGATGAAATTAAATAGGAGTTTGATGATGGGACAGAAAGTTAATCCGATAGGATTGAGAATTGGTATCAACAAGACCTGGGCTTCGCGATGGTATGTTGAGCCGCGGGAATACGCTGACACTTTGCATGAAGACATAAAGCTCCGAAAGTTGATACTGGAAATGCCTGAAACCAGGGGGGCGGACATCGCTGAACTGGAAATCATTAGGCATCCCCAGCGTATCACTGTGACGATTCACACGGCGCGTCCGGGTGTTATCATTGGTGTCAAAGGTGCAACTATCGAGAAAATTAGTAACGACATCCAGAAGCAGGTTTCCAAGAAGATTCAAATCAAAATCAAGGAAGTCCGCAATGTCGAAAATAATGCTCAGATAGTCGCCCAGAATATAGCCAGACAACTCGCGGCGCGTGCTTCGTTCAGGCGGACTATGAAGAAAGCCATAAGCGATGCCATGAAAAAAGGCAATGCCCAGGGTGTCAAGGTACGGTTATCTGGGCGACTTGGAGGCGCAGAAATGTCCCGTACCGAAGAGGCGAAAGAAGGGAGAATTCCCTTGCATACCTTACGAGCGGATATCAACTATGGGTTTGCCGAGTCGCATACCACATTTGGCTCCATCGGTGTGAAAGTGTGGATTTTTAATGGAATGAAGTACGGTAAGGAACAGAAGGACGATGCAGGCGCCCTTGTCCGTAATAAACGCCGCGATCGTTTCCATAAGGAATAAAGGGGGGGAGGAAGTGTTAAGTCCGAAACGTGTAAAGCATAGAAAAGTTCAGCGTGGCAGGATAAAGGGTAACGCCACACGTGGAAATACCATAGCGTTCGGTGATTACGGACTTGTGGCGATGGAACCGATATGGATAACGAACCGGCAGATAGAAGCCGCACGTATTGCTATGAATCGGCATATCAAACGCGGCGGTAAGCTGTGGATTCGTATATTCCCGGACAAACCTTATACCAAGAAGCCAGCGGAAACTCGTATGGGTAAGGGCAAAGGTGCACCCGAGTACTGGGTAGCAGTTGTTAAACCCGGTACCGTAATGTTTGAACTTGGCGGTATCGACAAGGCGCTCGCGGAGCAGGCTATGACGTTGGCAGGGGCGAAGCTTCCTATTAAGACGAAATTTGCGGTCCGCGCCGATTACGAGCTGGGACTGTAGGAGGCAGAGGTGAAAAATTCATTCAAAAATTTGACGCTTCCCGAAATGAGAGCCAAACGGGACGAGCTCAACCGAAAATATATGGAACTTCGTTTTCAAAAGGTTATTGGGCATATGGACAATCCACTCATCGTCCGGACCATACGCCGTCAGATAGCCCGTCTCAATACGCTGATTCATCAGCAGGAAACGGCAAAATAGAGAGTTGAGAGTGAGTCGGAATGAACAAGCTTTGTTTTCTAACAAAAAATTCGCTCCCAATTCTTTAAACCTAAAGGAGGCTTTGAAATGAAAGAAGCGGAATTAGCAGTAAAGGTGAAGAAAAGCGGCAAGAAAGAGTTTGTGGGAGTCGTGAAGAGTGACAAGATGATGAAGACTATCGTCGTTGCTATTGAAACGATTGCTTTGCATCCTCTTTATAAGAAGTATGTGAAACGGATTAAGAAAGTGAAAGCTCATGATGAGAACAACGAAGCCAAGATTGGCGACAAGATCCGGGTCATAGAATGCCGTCCCATCAGTAAGGAAAAATGCTGGCGGTTGGCGGAAATTATCGAAAGAGCCAAGTAGAGGTAGAAAAATGATTCAGGTGGAAACATTCCTGAATGTGGCGGACAATTCAGGTGCGAAGCGTGTGCAATGTATTAAGGTTCTGGGCGGATCCAAGCGTAAATATGCAGGAATCGGTGATATTGTTGTGGTTGCCGTGAAGGACGCTCTTCCGACTTCCGTCATCAAAAAGGGAACTGTGGAGCGGGCTGTTGTGGTTCGGGTTCACAAGGAATACCGTAGACCGGATGGGACGTATATCCGTTTTGACGACAATGCGTGTGTTATTATTGATGCGGCATTGAATCCCAAAGGGAAACGTATTTTCGGACCCGTTGCCCGCGAGCTAAGAGAAAAGGATTTTATGAAAATCGTTTCTCTTGCGCCGGAAGTTTTGTAGGAGCAGGTTATGGCGGAAGTTGTTCGGCATAAATTTAAGTTGAAAAAAGAAGATACCGTTCAGGTGATGAAAGGCAAGGATAAGGGCAAGCGTGGTAGGATTTTGAGTATTCTGCGTGATAAGGACCGCGTTGTTGTTGAAGGCTTGAACATCGTCAAAAAGGCGAGGAAACGCCGTAATCAACAGGACAGAGGCGGTATTATCGAAATAGAGGCGGCTATTCATAGTTCGAATGTGCAGATAGTCTGTAAAAAATGCGGACCGACCCGAATTGGGATTAAGGTTGACGGGGACAAGAAAACCCGTATTTGCAGGAAATGCGGCGAGGCGTTGTAATGAGTGAAACGAAACAAACGGTTGAAAAATCTATCGAAAAGATTGATAAAAATGAGAAAAAAGACAAGTATGAGCCGCGATTAAAGAAGATTTACCGTGAAAAAGTAGCGCCCGAACTCTTCAAGGAATTCGCATACAAGACACCGATGCAGATTCCTCGTTTGGAGAAGATCGTAGTGAGTATGGGAGTAGGCGAGGCGCTTGGCAACAAGAAACTGCTCGACGCGGCGGTCGATGATTTGACCGCCATTACGGGACAGAAAGCGGTCAAAACCAAAGCCCGTAAGAGCATCGCCAATTTCAAGGTGCGTGCAGGGCAGGAAATCGGCGTGATGGTAACGCTTCGAGGCGCTATGATGTTTGAGTTTCTAGATCGGCTGGTGAATATCGCGCTTCCCCGTGTCAAGGACTTCCGCGGAGTCAATCAGAATGCTTTTGACGGGCATGGGAACTATTCGTTAGGTATAACCGAGCAAATTATCTTTCCAGAGATTGACTTCGACAAGATAGAGCGGGTCGCTGGGTTGAACATTGCCATCGTTACAACGGCATATACGGACGCGGAGGCGAAAGCCTTTTTAGCGAAATTCGGGATGCCGTTTAGGAAGTAGGGGTACCGGACGGCGTTTAAGAAACGGCGGTTAAAATGATGGGTGAAGAAATCATTAAAGCGTCCGATGTTCTGACAGATAGCGCCGACTATAATTTGCCTTCAGCAATAGCTTCTTAATTTGTCTTTTATATTTGGAAAGAGCTATGGGAAGAGTTATGGTATTCGTTTAGAATCAGTACCTCGATGATATCGGTAGATTAGGTAATTTTTGGTAAATGCTTTTAGCAAATAAACAAGAGGTGGATATGGCAAGAAAGGCTATGATTATCAAGGCGTTGAGGACGCCCAAATATAAGACGAGAAAGGTCAATCGGTGCCGCATTTGTGGCAGAGCACGCGGGTATATGAGGAAATTCGAGATGTGTCGTCTTTGCTTCCGCAAACTCGCGAGTGAAGGGCTTATTCCGGGCGTTATAAAATCAAGCTGGTAGGAGGGAACTATGAGCATTTCTGACCCCGTTGCGGATATGCTGACCAAAATCCGGAATGCCGGGATGGCCAAGCATGAAAAAATTGATGTTTCTTCCTCAAAATTGAAACTTGAGATAGTCAAGATTCTCAAAGCGGAAGGATATATCAAGAATTTCAAGAAGACGACAACAATGGATAATTCGAACATTATTCGCGTCTATTTGAAGTATGATGATTCTACTTTGCCGATTATTCACGGCATTGAGAAGGTATCAAAACCCGGCAGGCGTGTATACACTGGGTATAAAGATATGCCTCGGGTCTTTAACGGATATGGTACGCTTATCGTGTCTACATCGATTGGAGTTACCACTGGGAAAAAAGCTGTCGAAAAAAAAGTCGGCGGTGAAATTATCTGTACTGTCTGGTAAAAGAGGGGGAAAAATGTCGCGTATTGGAAAAATTCCTGTCAAAATCCCCATGGATGTCAAAGTTAGTTTCAAAGACAATACTATTTTTGTTGAGGGGCCAAAGGGGAAATTGTTTCAAAAATACCATCCGGTTATTAGTTTTGAAGAGAAGAGTGGTGAAATTGCTGTGAATAGAGCAAACGACGAAAAGCAAACTATGGCGTTTCACGGGCTTTATCGCAACCTACTCAATAATATGGTGACCGGTGTGTCCGCTGGTTTCTCAAAGACGTTGATTGTGACGGGTGTGGGTTACAAAGCGGAAGTTCGAGATAAATTGCTCGTTTTAAGCTTGGGTTACTCAAATGATATCTACGTTTATATACCTGATGAAATTTCGGTTGCTGTAGAAGCTGGCGGCAAAGTCGTCATAACAGGCATTGATAAGCAGATTGTTGGCGAATTTGCCGCTGAAGTTCGTAAATTGCGCGCTCTGGAACCTTACAAAGGTAAAGGTATCCGCTATGAAACCGAGCGCGTCAAACTCAAACCCGGAAAATCTGGGGTAAAATAGTTGGAAGTGGGGGAAGTCGGATTATTGTTATTAAACGAAGCTTGAAAATTTCAAGCAGTGTTTTTAACAAAAATTTATTCCTTCTAATATACATAGAGGAAAGGTAAATGTTAAGAAAAATGCCGGACAAAGACCGGAAACGGTTGAAGAGGAAGATTCACATACGGAAGACTATTTTTGGAACGCAGGAAAAGCCGCGTCTGACTGTTATCCGAAGTAATAAGCATCTGTCGATACAGGCTGTTGACGACAATAAAGGGCATACGCTTACCGCGATATCCACGCTTGAAAAAGATCTTCGTTCTATTAAGCCAACGGTCGAGGGTGGCGCGCAACTGGGTGAAATTATGGGCAAACGGCTTCTTGAACAGAACATCAAGACCGTTGTCTTTGACAGAAACGGCTATCTTTACCATGGGGTCATTAAAGCAATGGCTGACGGTGTGCGTAAAGCCGGGGTTCAATTCTAGGGGGAAAAATGGCAGAAGAAAAACAGGAAAGAACCGAGCGCCATGAGCGATCGGAAAAATCGCGTGGGCGGCATGACCGGGATAAAGGACAGGAAAAAGATAAAGAATTTCCGGTTTCCAAGTTGGTAAAATTGAACAGAACCGCTAAAGTGGTGAAGGGCGGGCGTAGGTTTTCCTTCTCCGCTCTCACGGTGATTGGCGATAAGAAAGGGCGTGTGGGCTACGGCTTTGGTAAGGCTAATGATGTTTCCGAAGCCATCCGCAAGAGCGAGGAAAAGGCACGGCGTAACATTGTACTTCTTCCTGTTAAAAATGGTACTATCCCCCACGAGGTTCATGGAGTCTTTAAAGCATCCAACGTCATCCTGAAGCCAGCTTGCTCCGGAACAGGTATCATCGCAGGTGGTCCTGTGCGGGCGGTTATGGAAGCAGGCGGCATCACTGACGTATTGAGCAAATCAATCGGTGCTTCTAGTCAGTATAATGTGCTGAAAGCCACTTTTGATTGTATCAAAAAAATGATGAATGCGAAGGAAATCGCCAGAGGCAGAGGTAAGCCCCTCTCAGAATTGTGGGGCTGATTAGGAGGTGGGGGTTGCTGTCATCAAAACAAAGTTTAAAAATTTCAAGCAATGTTTTAAAGCAAAACCCCATGCTCTACTCTCAATAATAGGAGTGAGTTATGGCAAAAATTAGAGTGCGGCTTGTCCGCTCTACAATAGGAGTGAAACCCAACCAGCGAGCGACGGTACGGTGCTTGGGACTCCGTAAAATCGGTTCAAGTAGAGAACATGAAACAGTTCCCGCTATTTTGGGTATGGTAAGAACCGTGTCTCATTTGGTTAGCGTGGAGGAAGTGAAGTAATGTTAAAGATAGGTTTGTTGTTCCTAAATCAAATTTCATTATGCTAACAATAACCCTATTTTCAATTCTCCAATATATCAGGGAGTAAAAATAATGCACGATTTTAATTTGCATGCGCCTAGCGGCGCAAATAAAAAGAAAAAAATCCTCGGCAGAGGACAGGGCTGTGGACGCGGCACCACTGCGGGTAGAGGCAACAAGGGGCAGAAAGCCCGTTCTGGCGGTAAAACTTACGTCGGTTTCGAGGGTGGACAAATGCCTCTTTATCGCAGGCTTGCTCGTCGCGGTTTCTCGAATTATCCTTTTAAAAAAGAGTTTCAGATTGTCAATATTGGGGATATCGAAAAACACTTTGAAGAAGGTGAAACTGTTGACGCGGCTTCTCTGTTTGCTAAAGGGCTTGTCAAGGGATCAAAGGAGGTGAAAATCCTTGGAGAGGGCAAATTCACCAAGAAACTTTCTTTTAAATTGGGCGAAATGCCGCGAGACGGCACATCCGCCAAAAAGTCTGCTTTAAAAATATCGGCTTTATCGGTCGCGGCAAAGGCAAAGATTGAAAAAGCGGGTGGAACGGTTTCCGTAGAAGAAAGTGGGAAAAAAGGCGAGTAGGGTAGTATGGCGAATCCTTTTATCGGTATTTTCAGGGTCAAAGAGCTACGTGAGCGTATCATTTTTACGTTTGCGTTGTTGGTCGTGTTCCGTATCGGCGCGGTACTTCCGGTTCCAGGCATTAACGTCCAGGTGTTGAACAACTACTTCCTCGCGCAGCAAAATTCCGGCAACGCCATTGTCGATTATCTTGACTTCTTTGCGGGCGGCGCGTTCTCTAATTTTTCTGTGTTTATGCTCGGCATTATGCCCTATATTTCTATGTCAATCATCATGCAATTGCTCCTCATCGTGTTTCCTTCGCTCAAGAAATTGTCTCAAGAGGATGGTGGAAAGAAAAAGATACATGCCTATCAGCGTTACGGCACAGTCGTTGTATGTTTGATACAGTCCTTCGCCGTAACCCAATACGCGCAGAGCATCTCGCGTCAGACAGGCGATCTCCTCACCCTGCCGATAGTGCCATTTTCGCTCATTGCTATGCTCACCGTTACGGTAGGGACGATGTTCCTTATGTGGATGGGCGAACAAATCACTAAGCGGGGTATTGGAAACGGCGTGTCCTTATTGATTTTTGCCGGCATTGTAGCGCGTCTGCCGCATGCAGTATGGGAGCTTTTCGGGCGGGTGCGAACCGGAGATCTTAACCTCGTGTTTGTGATTGTGGTATTTGTGATGTTCAGCGCAGTCGTAACGCTGGTCGTGTTTGAACAGCAAGGACAACGCAAAATTCCTGTTAATTACGCGAGACGGGTCGTGGGACGACGGATGTATGGTGCGCAAAGCACCTATATTCCTTTCAAAATTAACCCCTCTGGTGTGATTCCGGTTATTTTCGCTTCATCAATCCTGACATTCCCCTTGCAAATCGCGTCGACTATCGGTGGAAATGTGCCGTGGCTTGCGGCGGTGGCGGGGGTTTTGACGCCCCACGGTTTGCTCTACAATGTTTTGTATATTCTGTTAATTATATTCTTTGCATATTTTTACACGCAAGTTAGTTTGAATCCAATAGAAATTGCTAAAAATATACGAGAGAACGGCGGCTCTATTCCGGGTATCCGCGCCGAAAACATTGAGCGATATTTGACGAAGATTCTGAACCGTATTGTTCTTCCCGGATCGCTCTATCTGGCGTTGATAGCTATTATTCCATCAATTATTCAATGGGCATTTAAATTCCCATCATCAATTTCGTATCTTATGGGCGGTACATCCCTCTTGATTCTGGTAGGCGTTGACCTCGATACGATGTCTCAGATAGAGGGCTTGCTGAAAATGCATCATCACGATGGTTTGACCAAGCATGGCAGGTTACGGGGGAGAAATTTATAATAGGGAGTTTGAGTGGATTTTTTGTTAGTAAATAGGGATAAGCGTTTTTGTTAATAATATCTCTACTCCGTAAAAACCCTTGTAGGGATTGACGTTTTGTAATTTTTTTATTAGAATAAAAATTCTATTTCGCCTGAGGGCGGCTAATAAAAACCGTGCAAGTGTTTTATTTAGCGAATATAAGGAGGTAAGGATGAAAGTCCGAACAAGTGTAAAACCTATCTGCGACAAATGCAAGGTTATCAAACGGCGGGGCGTTATCCGTATTGTTTGTGAGAATCCCAAGCATAAGCAGAGGCAAGGTTAGGAGTAAATATGGCGCGTATTGCAGGGGTTGACCTCCCTAACAAACATGTGAACATTGCGTTGACCTATATTTTTGGTATCGGCAGGTCGAGTGCGGATAAAATCTGTGCGGAGACAAAGATAGATCCGGTCAGACTGATAAACCAGTTGTCCCAGGATGAAATCAATGTTTTAAGGCAGGTTATTGAAAACAACTATAAAGTTGAGGGACGTTTGCGCACAGAAATTGCGCTGAATATTAAACGGCTTATGGATATTGGTTGTTATCGAGGTTTGCGGCACAGGAAAGGTTTGCCTCTGCGAGGACAGCGAACGCGTACTAATGCCCGCACTCGCAAGGGTAAGAAGAAAACTGTTGCTGGAAAGAAGAAGGCATAGGAGGGGTAAATGGCTAATACCAAGAAACAGAAACGCAAAGAGAAAAAGTCGGTTTATGAAGGAAAGGTTTTTATTCAGGCCACCTTCAACAACACTATCGTTACGATAACGGATCTTAGAGGGAATGCCATTTCCTGGGCGAGTTCTGGCCAGTTGAAGTTCAACGGCGCGAAGAAATCTACGCCTTTCGCGGCTCAGGCGGTTACGGAAACTGCGGCCGCCAAAGCGATGCAGTCCGGCTTGCGTGAAGTTCATGTCTATGTGAAGGGTCCTGGTATGGGGCGCGAGTCGGCTATTAGACAGCTCGGTAGTATGGGCATCAAGGTACGGTCTATTAACGACGTTACACCGATTCCGCATAATGGTTGTAGACCTCGCAAGACACGGCGTATTTAAAAGGAAAGGGAGAAAATATGGCGCGATATACAGGACCGGTTTGTCGTTTGTGCAGAACAGAACAGAAAAAACTTATGCTTAAAGGGGACAAGTGCAAGAGTGATAAGTGTCCTATCAATAAAAAGCGAGCCGCCCCGGGCAAAGATCCGAAAATTCGGATGGGGAAGCGGTCGGATTACGGCGTTCAGCTCCGTGAAAAACAGAAGCTCAAGAGAATCTACGGAATGCAGGAAAAACAGTTTAAGCTCTTTTTCGAGCGTGCTTTACGTATGCCTGGTATCACGGGTGAAAATCTGTTCGCTCTTTTGGAGCGACGACTCGACAATGTGGTTTACCGCCTGCGTCTCGCGGTGAGCCGTAGTCAAGCGCGGCAAATTGTGCTTCATGGTCACATTACCGTGAACGGCAGGCGGGTGAATATACCGTCTTACCTTGTGAAAAATGAAGATGAAATAGCTGTTGGCGAAACGAGTAAGAATCTGACGCTTATCAATGACGCACTGAAAGAATTCGGTAAATCCGGGGTGGTGCCATGGCTCCGCCTGGATGTGGATGCTATGAAGGGTAAATTCCTCGCGGTTCCGCGGCGGATTGACATCACTGATTTGGCGGATATTAAAGAACAGATGATTGTTGAATTCTATTCGAAATAGTCTGTTCTGGGCGAGACATCTTCAGGATGTCCTGCCTGAACAAAAAGGAGTTTCAATCAATAATGGCCCGTAAGAATCTTTTACAAGGATTTAAACGCCCTAAGGGAATCACTTTTGAACATAGTGAGCTCCGGCAAGATTATGGTAAGTTTATCATTGCCCCATTTGAACCGGGGTATGGTACAACGATGGGTAATACCTTACGTAGAATTCTGCTTTCTTCTATACAAGGAAACGCTATTACGGCTGTCAAGATAACATCCTACGGTAAAGATGGAACGCCCCACATTATTTCCAGCGAATTTGAGAATATACCTAATATTGTGGAGGATACGCTTGAAGTTATCAATAACCTAAAACAGATTCGGTTTAAGTTGCCCGACGAGCAGGAATCCGGTGCTTTTTTGTATGAATGGTCTGGGAATTGTGACATCAAAAGCGACGATTTTGCTAAAGAAGGGTTGTTAGAGGTTTTGAACAGTGGTCAGCATATCTTGACAATGATGGAAGATGCGCATCTCGAGTTTGAGCTACAGATAGATTTGGGGTGGGGTTATGTGCCATCTGAAATAACCGAACAGAATATTGAGGTTATTGGTACTATTCCTATAGATGCCATGTTTTCGCCGGTGAAAAAAGTGAAATACACAGTGGATCCGGTGCGTGTAGGACAGCGAAGTGACTACGACAAGTTGACTCTTGAAATCTGGACCGACGGCACTATCAAGCCGGACGATGCCCTTGCTGAAGCAGGTAAAATCGCAAAAGAGCATTTTTCGGTTTTTATAAACTTCGATGAAAATAGTTTACTTGCGGATAATTCTGGAGAAGCGAGTGATGATGCCATTCGATCAATCCTTGAGACGAAGATAGAAGAATTAGAATTGTCAGTACGGTCCTATAATTGTCTTAAAGGGGCGGACATCAAAACTATTGGCGAATTGATTCAGAAAACCGAAGACGATTTGAACAAAGCCCGTAATTTTGGGAGAAAATCCCTTCAAGAAATAATTGACAAGCTCAAAGAGTGGAATTTGAGTCTCGGAACCACCGATATTTCGAGCTTGAAAATCAAGCCAAAGGAAGTTTGAAATGAAACATAGACGAGGTTTTAACCCTCTTGGAATGATGTCGGCGCACAGGAAAGCCACGCGTCGTAATATGATTACGTCTCTCTTCAAATACGAACGAATCAGAACAACGAAGCCTAAAGCGTTGGAAATCCGCCGAAGCGCCGAAAAATTGATTACCCGTGCAAAAATTGATTCTGTCCATAACCGGCGTATCGCGTCGAGTCGTCTCTTTGACGAGGGTATTGTCGCTAAGTTGTTCACAGATATCGCTCCACGTATGAAAGAGCGGAATGGAGGTTACACGCGCATCCTCAAGCTTGGACTGAGAAGAGGGGACTCTGCGGAAATCGTTCTTCTGGAACTGGTTGACTATAAGCTTAATATAGAGGGATCTGAAAAGAAAGCGGCAAAAAAAGAGAAGGTCGCGAATAAATAGGGAGGTAAACGATGTCGAAGGCGCATAGAGGGAAGGGACTGAAAGACCTACCGGCTCATGGGAGGGCGGTGTGTCCACTTTGTGACAGAACGGTGAAGGTCCTTTACGAGGAAAAAACTGCGGACAAATCCGTCAAGATCTGTAAGATATGCAAGGCCGCCGTTAAACACGGTAAAAAGAAATTGGCGTAGCATCATATAGCTGAAAATTTTATTGAGAGTCGCTTGACATTTTTTTTGTAGTATGGTATGATAAAAACAATATGGGGACGTGGCGAAGCTGGTTATCGCGCTGGTCTGTCACACCGGAGGCCGCGGGTTCAAGTCCCGTCGTTCCCGTTACCCGTCCAAGGACGGGTTTTTTTACGGGCAGTAGCGCAGTTGGTAGCGCGCTTGGTTCGGGACCAAGAGGCCGGCGGTTCAAATCCGCCCTGCCCGAAATCGTTCGTTTATTGATAATGCTGGTGGTATGCCGTTTGAATTCAAATAGCGCTTTGTTCTATTGCCTACGCTCTCTCATAACCATCTCTATTATATTGTTCATGGATGTCCTTGCGGTTAAATTTTTCCTCTTCCTGGAGGGGTTGAAAGACCATAAAGTCTTTGTTAATATTGCCCAATGCCGAATCTAAACTCCCCGCAACAGCGGGCAGTCAGCACTATTGAAGGACCCGTTCTCATCATAGCCGGCGCGGGATCCGGTAAGACTCGCGTCATTACGTACCGCATCGTGGCGATGCTTGATCTCGGCATCCCGCAATCCGCCATACTTGCGCTCACCTTCACCAATAAGGCGGCAAAGGAAATGGAAACCCGCATCAAAGAAATTACCGGCAAAAAACTACAGAACCTCACCGTTTGTACATTCCATGCCTTTGGCGTTAAAATCCTCCGTGAAGAAATCGAGGCGATTGGTTACCGAAAAAATTTCTCCATTTATGACGAAACTGATAGGGACCAGCGTATCAAGGATAGTCTCCGTGAATGTAAAATTTCACCAGGAAATGTTGATGTTTACGCAATCGGACAGCTTTTTTCAAAAATAAAAACCGAACTCACGGACTGGGGAGATAGCGCGAATTCCACGTATAAAGATGTTTACGAAGCATATAACCGCGGGTTGAAACTATTCAACGCTGTTGATTTTGACGACCTTTTAGCTTTACCGCTTAAAATTTTCACTGAATTTCCCGAAATTCTCGAAAAATACCGCAAAAAATACCGATATATTATGGTTGATGAGTTTCAAGACACCAGTTTCATACAATACCGACTGATGCGCCTGCTTGCCTGGCGGGAAGATGCCAATCAATCCGCTAATATTTGCGTCGTGGGGGATGACGACCAGTCTATTTACTCGTGGCGGGGAGCGAGTTACGAAAACATCGCACGTTTTGAGCGGGATTTTCCCGGCACGGTCGAAATCAAGCTCGAACAAAACTATCGTTCCACCACCACGATACTTGAAGCCGCGAACGGCGTTATTTGCAATAATACGAACCGTAAAGAGAAGCGTCTCTGGTCAGGCAACAGCGGCGGCAAGCCCATAGAGCTTTTCTATCCACAGAACGAAAGCAACGAGGCAGATTTCATCGCGGGTGAAATCAAGCGAATTCGGTTTCAGGAACACGTTAAATTTGACGACTTCGGGGTGCTGGTTCGTACCAATTCGATGATGCGAGCGATTGAAGAGGCGTTTCTCGCGGGTAACATCCCTTACACAGTCTCCGGTGGTACGAGTTTTTTTCATCGCAAGGAAATAAAGGATGTTTTGTCGTATTTGCGGGTCATCGGCAATCTTGATGACGATGTGAATCTTTTACGGATAATCAACACGCCGCGTCGAGGCTTGGGGGACGCGGTAGTGGAAAAACTTGGTAAAATCGTCGAAACACGGCATTGCTCGATTTGGGACGCGTTGGAAACCCTACAGAATGCGCCGAATGTTCTCTTTGCCGCGGAGATGGGGCGCATTGACATTCAGGAATTCATAGCGCTCATTGAAAAACATCGAGCCGAAATGCTTAGTAAGCGGAATTTATCGCAAAAAGTTCGTCGGCTCGTGGATGAAATTGACTACTGGAGCTATTTGGTGACAGAATTCAGCAAAAATGAAAAGCTTGCACGATGGAAATTCGCCAATATTGATACACTCATCGACTCAATTCATACCTGGGAGTCTGATCCGGATAACTTCGATCCAACGCTCTACTCGTACTTGAACCGCGTGAGTCTGATTTCGCAAAACGATGGAGATGACGGCGACAAGGGTAAGGTAAATCTGATGACGATTCACGCGGCAAAAGGGCTTGAATTTCCGGTGGTATTCATCGCAGGTGTGGAGGACGGCGTTATTCCGCATACTCGTAGTCTTGAAGAGGGGGGCATTGAAACTACCGCTGGTGGTATAGAGGAGGAACGTCGGCTGTTTTATGTGGCAATCACGCGGGCGCGGGACAAGCTTTTTATCACGAGTTGCCAACAACGTCGGCGTCAGCAGACGACGATAAATTGTTTGCCGTCCCCGTTTTTAGCGGAAATTCCGACACACCTCATCGAGATACATGCGCCGATTCAGAAAACTGTGGAAGAGGAGAAGGCTGAGTCCGCGCAATTTTTCGCTAATATGAAGAAAATGTTCAGGACAAATACATGATGAACTTTTTTGTTGAGAACGATTTTGTCGTGGAAAGGGGTGGATATTTGTCCGCCCCTTTGAACCACCGGGCAAAAAAGAAAGGAGACAATTATGATAGAAATACGTCGCGTAAAAGTGGAAGAATTAGAACAATGCCGTAAAATTTGGATAGTCGTTTACAACGACCGATGCGATTTTTTTTCAAAAAAGGACGAGAGTCCACTTGAAGACCCCGCAGAATGGCGATGGGGCGCTTTTGAAGACGGAAAAATGCAGAGTTGCATGAATGAAATTCCCTATCTCATGCGGTTTGACCATCACGATGTTAAGATGTCAGGTATAGGCGGGGTAGGTACGCTGCCAGAGGCACGGCGCGGTGGATATATCCGCTTGATTCTTGAAAAACTCTTACCGGAAGCTTACGAAAACGAGGTCGTCTTCTCCAATCTGACGCCCTTTTCCCATGCCTTTTACCGCAAATTCGGCTATGAGCTTGCCTGCGCCCGTAACGAGATCACGGTTTCTACACGGGAATTCGGCGAATTGAAATCACGGGGTAAATTCATCCAGATTTTCCCCGGCGATGACACGAGCGAGCTTGCCCTGGTGTATAACGCCTACATAGAACCACTGAACCACGGCATCCGCCGCAACTATTGGGCGAATAACCGCGCTTGGCGCGTTTTCACCAATGAAGATCCGTATTCCACCGGAATATTCCTCTACCTTTGGTACAACGACAGCGGTAAGCCCAAGAGTTACATCAAGTATCAGCACGAAAAGATGGGCGAACGGAATGTTATGCATGTGAAAGAGCTTGCCTTTGTTGACCGAGAAGGGCTTTACGGTGCGTTAAGTCTGGTGAGCGGGCTTTCCTCTCAATATAATACATTCAAATGGGCTATGCCGACTTTTTTGGACCCGACCGACTTCATCACCGATATGTGGGCGGTTGACCAGCGCATCGTGCCGCGGGATATGACCCGCATCGTCAATGTGAAGACCGCTCTGTCTTTGATGCGCCGCCCGGACCACGAGGGAGCTTATACGCTTGAGGTTATTGACAAGCAGATAAGCGCCAATAACGGACGCTTTCTGGTGGAATATGGACCCGAAGACGGTGTTTCTCATGCGCGCGTTTCGGAAACAACAAAGTATCCGGATATGCGTTGCACGGTTGCGGCATTGAGTCAGCTCGTTATGGGGTACCGCACTCTGGAAAACGCCCTTTTGACAAAACAGGCTGATATTGAGATTCTTGGCAACCGTGCAACCTTGGACAAAGTGTGGACTCTCCGTCTCCAGCACATAACAGAGTATTTTTAATTTACTATTTGTTTTACCCCTTGCACGTTCTTTCGCTTTATGGTATAAATACACCACCTATGAGCGATAGACGCCTCATTGCTGACTACACCCCGGACTCCGGGCAGACCTCACCCCAGGTACGCAGGTACGCAGGTACGCAGGTACGCAGGTACGCAGGTACGCAGGTACGCAGGTACGCAGGTACGCAGGTACGCAGGTACGCAGGTACGCAGGTACGCAGGTACGCAGG
>JAIRNA010000126.1 GCA_031258305.1 Treponema sp.
AGTTGGGCAAGGGCTTTTTATTTTCAGCGGGCGTTCAAGGGCTTTACGCGAAAGAAACGATTGAGGAAAACGACCGAGGCGTATCCGAGAAGGAGTACCAAGGATATCCGCCGCTTCCCCCTTCATTGACTTTCGACAGCTCATGGCGTGTCATTTTCCCGGCGGATTACAACAATTCTACGTTGAACCAGACCCTCACGTCCTCAGCTTATACCCTGCTCGAATGGACGAGTCCTGTCAATACTTTGGGCGCGGAACTCGGCTTGCGTCTTGATCATTTGACGCTTTTCGGCAAGGATTTTACTCTGCAAACTAAGCCCGCGTTCAACCCGCGGCTCAATGTTGACTGGAATTTCTTGAAAAACAAGGGAATTTTCGATTCAATAACCGCGGTTTTCGGTACCGGGCTTTTCTCGTCTATGACAGACAATATTTCGAGCATCCAATCGTCAGACGGCATAGACGAGATCAAGCAGAACCGCTCGTGGACATCGGTCATGAGTGTAAAGTTCAATATTTTCGGCGGTTATAGTGTGAACCTCGAAGGCTACTACAAGTCTGTTTTTGACCGTGCCTATTCGATAATGCGGAGCGACTCCGCATTGCAAAACATCACGATAGAGCGGCACTTTGATGGAGAAGGGCGCATTTTTGGCTTTGATTTGATGATCCAGCGGGCAATCGGGCGTTTTTGGGACGGCTGGATAGCCTATTCGTTCAATGTTGCCCAATACCGTAATCCGGCGCTTACGGACGATTACCAATCAGACTGGTATTATCCCCGTTTTCACAGGTTTCATAACTTGAACTTCGTATTAAACATCAAGCCCACGCCGATTTTCAGTATCGCCACTCGTATGGGGTTTGCCTCCGGTGCGCCTAAGTCCGTAGTTGTAGGCAACATCGAAACCTATCCGGTTTGGGTTGTTGGCAAAGACGAAATCATCCAGAAATACCGCCGCAAAACGGCATATTCTGATACTGAACGGGATGGTTTTGCCCTAACGCTTGATATAAAATTCTCTTGGCTTTTTTTCAATTCTACAGGGCGCGGTCGTATGGAGTTTTATTTCGCAATCGAAAACGCGCTGTCTTTTCTCGAAACCAAAGTTCGAAACACCTCCTTCAATCAATACACAGGCGAGGAGGATGAAGGCAGTAACACGGCGACCTACCAACTACCGATTCCGATGCCATCTATAGGATTCAAATGGAGTTACTAGCGTCTTTCGGACAAGGAAACGGCGTCAGCAAGCCATTCAATATTCCCGCCAAAGACCCGCGCCTTTTGGCTTGGGAGCCTGCCTCGCAGACTCTGCTACATACCCACAGGCGAGGCTCGTCCCTGTCCACATGTGCATTTACTTAACATAAAGGGTCCGCGATTAACACAATCTTTTGATCTTTTTAATCTGTCCGCCCTATGGCGCAATCAGTGGACTTTTCCCACAAAATAAAAATGTCTCACTCTTGAAACTTTATCCAAAACATGCAATCATATCCCCTATGCATAAGATAGAACTGGAAAAAGCTTATAGCCCGAAAAGCTTTGAGGATAGAATATACGCGCAATGGCGGGAAAGCGGATCATTCAGCCCTGCGGAATCCACAGACAAGCCACCCTATGTCATTGTCATACCGCCGCCCAACGTTACCGGCGTCCTGCACATGGGACACGGACTGAACCAGACCCTGCAAGACATTGCCATACGGTTCCACCGAATGCGCGGGGAGCCGACCCTTTGGGTGCCGGGAACCGACCACGCCGGCATCGCCACACAGAACGTCGTGGAAAAACGCCTCAAGGCGCAAGGAAAAAGCAGGCGCGATATGGGGCGGGAGGAATTCATCAAGGAAACGTGGGAGATCAAGGCGGAACATCATGCCATTATCTCGAAACAAATCGCGGTTATGGGCGGCAGTGTTGACTGGACGCGAGAGCGGTTCACGCTGGACGAAGGACTGTCGCGGGCCGTGCGAGACGTGTTCGTCACCCTTTACGAAAGGAATCTCTTGTATAAAGGCAATTATTTGGTGAACTGGTGCGTTGGGTGCGGCACCGCGCTGGCAGACGATGAAGTCGAACATAAAGATACGCCCGGTAAAATGTACCATATCCGTTATCCCTACGCGGATAACAGTGGCTTTGTAGAATTAGCCACTACCCGCCCAGAAACTCTGTTCGGGGATGCTGCGGTCGCCGTTCACCCAGACGATGAGCGTTATAAACGCCTCGTGGGTAAAACCGTACATTTGCCCTTGACCGATCATGATATTCCTGTCATCGCGGATGTCTACATTGACCCAAACTTCGGTACCGGTTTAATGAAAATTACACCCGCGCATGATGTCAACGACTGGGAGGTGGGTAAACGCCACAACTTGCAAACCATCAACATTTTGACGACGGACGGTAGACTCAACGCCGAAGTCCCGCTCAAATACCGCAATATGACCATAGCAGAGGCGCGGAACGCGGTTGTCGAAGATCTCAAGGCTCAAGGTTTACTCATAAAAGAAGAAGAAATCACCCATGCAGTTGGGCATTGCTACCGATGCAGCACTGTGATAGAGCCGTTTTTATCGGAACAATGGTTTGTGCGAATGAAGCCGCTTGCGGAAAAAGCCCTTGCCGCGTGGAAACGCGGCGAAATTGTCTTTTATCCCAAACGATGGGAAAACACCTATGAGCATTGGCTCGCCAACATACGAGACTGGTGTATTAGTCGCCAGTTATGGTGGGGGCATCGCATACCTGCATGGACGTGCGCATCGTGCGGTAAAACGATAGTTTCCCGTAGGGACATTGAAAAATGTCCTCATTGCGGCAACGCGGTCGCTCAGGACCCGGACGTGCTTGACACCTGGTTTTCGAGCTGGCTCTGGCCCTTCAGTACGCTCGGATGGGAAGGCGTAGAGCAGGCGGCTCTTGAAAATCCCGCTGATTTGCGGAAATTCTACCCCACGACCGCTCTTGTTACGGCGTATGACATCATTTTCTTCTGGGTCTCGCGTATGATAATGGCGGGACTTGAGTTTACCGGACAGGTTCCCTTCCGCGATATCTACATTCATGGGCTGGTGCGCGACAAACATGGACGCAAGATGAGCAAGAGTCTGGGTAATGGGCTGGATCCTCTTGAACTTGTGGATGAATTCGGCGCGGATGCGGTGAAATTTACACTTGCCTATCTGTGTACACAAGGGCAAGACGTTTTGATCGATAAAGATTCGTTCAAACTTGGCTCAAAATTCGCTAATAAGGTCTGGAATGCCAGTCGTTTCATCTTGATGCATCTTGAAGGATGTAACCTGGTAGAAAATCCCCCCTTGAATATGGTTGATCGCTGGATTTACTCGCGGCTGAACGCGGCCGCGAAAACTATGACGGACGCCTTCTTGTCTTATCGCTACAATGACGCGGCATCCGCGGCTTACGACTTCTTCTGGAGCGACTTTTGCGACTGGTACGTAGAGGCAACGAAACTATCGATGCATTCCGAGGATAAGTCGGAAAAAGACCGCGTTGTATCCACATTGTTGGATGTGCTGGCGCAATCACTACGATTACTGCACCCACTCATCCCTTTTGTAACCGAGGAAATCTACGCCAAACTGCCTAATACGCAAGGGCTGTTGATTACCGCACCATATCCTTCGTCCTTCGAGAAAAAATTGAGCGAAAAGGATACGGAAATTGAGAAAAATTTCGGGGTTTTGCAGGATTTAACGCGGCAAATACGGACATTACGGAGCGAGTGCGCGGTTCCGCCGGAGAGAAAGGCGCGTGTTACGGTAAATTTTGTCGCCGCAGAATTAGAGGAATTTTTGCGCGAAAACGCCGGGCTTGTGAAGTTTTTGGCGAATGTAAGCGATCTTTCTTGGAAACCTTCCTTCAACATCGACGATAAAAAGGGCGCGATTGGGCTTGCAGGCAATGGTTTTGAGGCGTTTGTATTCATAGCGGACGCAGTTGATCTTTCACTTCTCAAGCAAAAATTCACAAAAGAACTTGAAAAAGATAAAAAATTTATAGACAATTTGGAAAACAAGCTCACGAACGAAAACTTTTTGCGGAACGCACCGTCTGATTTGGTGAAAACCGAGCGGGCAAAGCACACTGCCGCCCGCGCTCGCGTGGAGAAACTCTCTGCGTACGTGCGGGATATGGACTAGGCGGGGGAAGTAGCGTTTTGTTTACTGAATGTTGCTTGAAACAACAAGTTAATTTTCTAACAAGACTTCTATTTCTATTGCCAGCTCCCAACTCCCATAAAAAACAGGAGGCATTATGGCTGAAGAAAAAAGTGTAAAAAAGAGTCTGCCTTTGAAACAAAACATGACGGTTGAGGAAATGCTCCGTCTAAAAGGAACGCATTTGGCGCCCTATATACAGCTTGCCACCGTGCTGATTGGCAAAACTCGTGAAGGCGGGGGCAATATGTTCCGACACCAACTCGACACGATGGCGGTTCTCGTGGACTATGGCTACATTAATTCGGTTCTGCTCAAGGCGGCTATCGTCCACGATGTTATTGAAGACGTGCCGAATTTCAACCATAACCGACTCTTGTCTATTGACTACGAGAGCGCTGATGTTTACAATCTCGTGCTCGAAGTTACGCGGCGGCATGAGGAGACAAAGCCCCAGTTCCTCACCCGCATACAGGAGTATGGCTCCATAAACGCTAAGGTTTTAAAAGTAGCCGACCGGATATCGAACATGATTTCCCTGGGTTTTGTCAACAAGGCTGAATTCATCAAGCGCTACACAGAAGAAACAGTCGAGTACATTTTCCCCATCGCGGCCGAAGTTGATATGGCTATGCTGAAGGAGCTGGAAGACTTGGTGGAATCCCGCCTGAAATATTACGAACTCTTTTCGCAGCCATGGAAAGGCCGCATAAATCCGATTGAGAGTCGTCCGAACCGCCTTGCGCTTGCTGAATAGCAAGCTTTCCCGAATAAACCTTGCCGAGTCATCCCTTAAATTGTTTGACGTCTTGGCCGGGCAATTCTTCCAGTACGCGGGCATAAGGCTCACCGGTGCGTGGGTCCGTGGCTTTCGGCAACAACGCCAAGAGCGGGACAAGGGCGAAAGCCCGTTCCCGCAGGCGCGGGTGGGGAATTGTCAGGGACGGACCGGACAAGACCCGCCGACCGAAGAGCAATATGTCAATGTCGAGTGTCCGCTCTCCCCAGTGCCGTTCCCTTATTCTGTCCCTGCCGAAAGCCGCCTCAATGTAGTGAACGATTTCCAACAACTCCTCCGGCGTGAGAGCGCAAGAGCCACAAACCGCCATATTGAGAAAAGATGGTTGGTCTACGATGCCCTGCGGCGCTGTTTCAAACATCGGCGCACTCCGCAAATCCGTTAAGATTCCGTGCAAACATTTCACAGCGCCTGCCAGAATCGCTTTCGAATCGCCTCGATTTGAACCGAGACCTAAAACGACTAATTCCATCTACTCCGTCCCTGCGACGTGGTTAATTAAACTCTTCTATCGTGTCTGCAACAGTATCGGGAACGAGGTCATCCGTAACGGCTACAGAATTTATGGGCATTTCCGATTCTATTGCTGTAGTTTTCTTGGAACGAGTCTTCTTGAGGAGACCGCCATCCTTGGATACGTCCGATGCAACGGTTGCAACCGCAACAGGCTTGGGAAATTCGCGGTCCGGGAATATAAGCTTACGGACTTTGGTTTGGACCTCGTCCGCGAATTCAGGATGTTCCTCCAGATAGGTACGGGCGCTCTCTCGCCCCTGCCCTATCTTTTCATCACCGTAGGAGAACCATGCGCCCTTCTTGTCGATAATCTCGTATTTCACGGCCGCGTCTAAGAGACCACCCATCGCTGAAACGCCTTTGCCGAATATGATTTCCATCTCAACTTTACGGAACGGCGGCGCGACCTTGTTCTTTACCACCTTCACGCGTACGCGGTTGCCGATAGCATTAGAATCGCTTTTCTCAATGACTTCGGTCTTACGGACATCGAGGCGAATGGAGGAGTAAAACTTGAGAGCGTTGCCGCCTGTGGTCGTTTCCGGATTGCCGAACATCACGCCGATTTTCATGCGGATTTGGTTAATGAAGATGAGAATGGTTCTGGATTTACTGATGATGGCGGTGAGTTTCCGCAAAGCCTGACTCATCAGTCGGGCTTGAAGCCCCATATGCGAGTCTCCCATATCGCCGTTGATTTCCGCCTGAGGCGTGAGAGCCGCCACCGAATCCACGACGATGACATCGACCGCGCCGGAACGCACGAGGTTTTCTGTGATTTCCAGGGCTTGCTCTCCATTATCCGGCTGGGAAACCCACAGGTTCTCAATGTCTACGCCGAGATTTTTCGCGTAGACCGGGTCGAGCGCGTGTTCCGCGTCTATGAACGCCGCAATACCGCCGAGCTTTTGGGCTTCCGCCACGCAATGAAGTGCAAGAGTCGTCTTGCCCGAAGATTCGGGACCGTAAATTTCTATGATTCTCCCACGCGGGTACCCGCCTATGCCAAGCGCCTCGTCCAGAAGAATGGACCCAGATGGGACGACCTCAACGCCAGCCGCTATAGTATGGTCACCCATTTTCATTATCGCTCCAGCTCCAAATTGTTTCTCGATCTGAAGCCGCGCCGCTTCAAGAGCCTTTTCCTTTTCCTCAAAAGAAGTCAGATGCGTCGCATCGCCATGACTCTTCTTGTTTTCAGCCATTTACCGTTTTCCTCCAGTGTTTATGATCTCTCGTGTGAGAGGCACCTACTATACTGTATTCAAATGTAATTTACTTTAGAGTATAACAAAAAAACGGAGCTTATGTCTAGTAATTTTTTGGATGGCGTGGTAAAAAGTATGATAATCAGTAGAATTATTTCTAATAATGTGGTATAATAGAAAAAGGAGAGTCGAATGAGAAAAAATCTGCCGATTTTGTTTTTTATATTTTTTATTTTCTTCCCCACAGACAAGGTACGCGCTCAGAACAAGGCGGTTCAACTAGGATTTGGCCTTGAAGGAAACATGAATACAGCCCACGGCGGGGCTTTCGGGCGTTCTATGGGCGTTGATTTTCAGCTCTTCAAATACATAGTCAATGGCATTATTCTGACCATAAGCGATGACTTCAAGCAATTCACCGCTATAGAACCGGAAATCTTCGCTCGTTATTACCTCCCATTCAACAGAATCCCATTATTGGAGAAGCAGCCTCTTTTCAACATAAAAGACGGTGGTTTCTTTGTTCAGGGCGACTTGGGCATGAGCATAGACATGGGGATGGCGGCTAACGTCACACCCCGCCTTTTGGGAGGACTCACCATAGGACTGCGTTACCCATTCAAAGACGGCGACTACTACGTGGAGCCTTTTCTAAAAACCGGTTACCCGTTTCTTTTCGGCGGCGGATTGAGATTCGGATGTAAATTTTGATCTCTAAAAAGGTGTTAAAATGAAACGATTCTTTTACTTTTTATTTCTTACTTTCTTTCTCATTGCCTGCGAAAACCCTTTCTACGACGAGTCCTATGAATCGCCAGACGATGTGGTTTCAATAACCGTGACTCCGCCGTTAAAAAGGCTTTACAAATACGGGGAACCGTTTGACCGAAACGGGTTAAACGTCAAGGTTTTCCGCCGAAACGGAACCTTCTATGACGAAAAGACCCCTGTCGTATCTGGTTTCGACTCCACACGGGAAGGTATTCAAACTATAACAGTTTCTACAGGCGGAAAGTCCTATCAGTTTGACGTGGGCGTAATGCTCTTCGCGCTGAATCCGGAAGGACCTGAAATTTCCATCTCAAAAGGCGGAACCATTACGCTGAAGGCGGAAAGCGGAATAATCGGCTCGTGGACGATTTATGTGTTCAAAGACAGCGCCTTTGAATCCGTGCCGAGGCTCGACCCGAAAGTTGGTTCGAGCGTTGCCTTTGCCGCGCCGTCCAGTGCCGGAACCTATGTCGTTGCGGCAAGTTTCCGCTTAAGAGGCGTAACGTCGTGCCGTTTTTACCTTCTCAGAGTCACCGAATGACGTAAATAGTATGGTGTTTATTATTTTTCAAGGTAAACCCAGGAAAATTCTCATAAAAGAGATGGGTGACTTGAAAAGTCTAAAAAAAGATGTTATAGTTGCAAATGTATCGAAACTTATCCCAAAAATTTATTATGAGGATGTATTATAATGAAAACAATGACGGCTTTTACCTTTGAAATTGACGACCCTGAGGCGGCGGCCGCGGAAATCCTGGAACAAATTGATATAAAGGGCCTGGGTAAAAGTTCTCTGGGCATCCTTACCTGCTACACCAATTTTATTGATTCCGGCGCTGTCCAGACGATCTGCGAGGCCCTGCCCTTTGATGTAATCGGTATGACTACCGTGGGGACGGTGTCTTCCGTTGCATTAGGCGAAATGGCGCTGGGTCTTCTGGTTCTTACCAGCGACGATGTGGATTTTATTGTCGGCGCGGTAGGAATCACCGGCGGAGACGTAGACGGCCCCGTGTGTAAGGCGTATGAAGAAACCAGCGCGAAGCGTCCCGGACAGCCGGTTATGGCGCTTGTCTTTGCCCCCTATATACCGGGCGTGGTCGGGGAGAGCATTGCCGTAAGCCTTGACAAAGCCTCCGGCGGGATTCCCATTTTCGGTTCACTTGCCATAGATTCATCTATTGTGGACTTCAGCTTTAACCGGACCATCTATAACGGGGAAGCCTGTGAAAAAAAATTGGTATTCGCGCTCCTCTACGGGGATCTGCGCCCTTCTTTTTTTGTAACCTCCTTCACGGAAGACAAGATACAAAAACAGCGGGGGATAGTCACCAAATCAAAAGACAACATCCTTATGGAAGTGAACAATATGCCGCTTCTTGATTACCTTCAAAGCCTCGGTATCCAGAAAACAGAAGGCGCCTGGACGATGTCGCTCTTTCCTTTTGTACTTGACTACAACGATGGAACAAAACCTGTCGTCCGTTCCGTCTTCCTTATCACCAAAGAAGGATACGCGGCCTGCGGCGGCTACATTCCGGAAAACGCAACTCTGTCGGTGGGCGGCATAGATTATCCCAATATAATACGAACCACCAGTGAGGCGCTGGAACAAATTCTTACAAAGAAGAAGGATGACGGCGGCTCATGTCTCCTCATGTTTTCCTGCCTGGGCCGCTACTTCGCGTTGGAATCCCATACCACTGCCGAAATGGAGACAATACGGGATATCCTGATGGACTTTCCGGGCTATCTCTTCGGGTACTCAGGCGGCGAGATATGTCCGGTGTATACTGAAGAAGGACGCGCCGTAAACCGCTTTCACAACTGTACGTTCATCGTCTGCCTTCTGTAGGAACGATAATGGCGGCAGAAGAAAAAGAATTCAGTTCCGCGGCGGAAGAAATCGCGTATCTACGCAAAGAAGTGAAGCGCCTTACCAGCCAGATGGGTTTTGTGCAGAATACTCTGGAACGGATCAAAGTAACCCCAGGAAAATTCTCATAAAAGAGAAGGGTGACTTGAAAAGTCTAAAAAAAGATGTTATAGTTGCAAATGTATCGAAACTTATCCCAAAAATTTATTATGAGGAAGCACTATAATGAAAACAATGACGGCTTTTACCTTTGAAATTGACGACCCTGAAGCGGCGGCCGCGGAAATCCTGGAACAAATTGATATAAAGGGCCTGGGTAAAAGTTCTCTGGGCATCCTTACCTGCTACACCGATTTTATTGATTCCGGCGCTGTCCAGGCGATCTGCGCGGACCTGCCTTTTGACGTAATCGGCATGACCACCGCGGGGATGGCGGCACCCGTTGCGGCAGGCGAAATGGCGCTGAGTCTTCTGATTCTTACCAGCGACGACACGGATTTTATTGTCGGCGCGGTGGAAATCACCGGCAAAAACGTAGACGGCCCCGTGCGTAAGGCGTATGAGGAAACCATCGCGAAACATTCTGGACAACCGGTTATGGCGCTTGTCTTTGCGCCATACATACAAGACGTGGGCGGGGAAATCATCGCCGTAAGCCTTGACAAAGCCTCCGGCGGGATTCCCGTTTTCGGTTCCCTTGCCATAGATTTATCGGCGGATTACAGTCTTAACCGGAGCATTTATAACGGCGAGTCCTATAAAAACACGCTGGTATTTGCGCTCCTTTACGGCGATCT
>JAIRNA010000153.1 GCA_031258305.1 Treponema sp.
AGGTGAGTTCATAAGACTCGACCCACACCGCTGGAAATAAATCGGTGGAAATGATAAATATCAAAAGGCGTAAAATTTGACAAAACGAATCTACATTATCGGAGCGGGTTTTGCAGGGCAGACCCTTGCTCTTGAAATACAGAGAAAGGCTGTTTTTGGCGAAGTCGCGGCGTTTTTGGACGATGATGCGGGAAAAATCGGGCGCGTACTAGATGGAGCGCCGGTATTGGGACCAGTCGAAGGTGCGGCGCATGCCTTGTCCCCGCAATCCGGCGATGAGGCTATCATCGCTATGCCGGGCGCGGCGCAGGACTATCAGAAAAAACTTTACACGGTTTTACGAGACGCGGGCTTCCAAAAAATCCGCATCTTGCCCGCAATTTCTCAAATCATCGAAGGAGATGCACACCTCATACAGACGCGGGCAATCAATCCACAAGACCTGCTTGGACGCGCACCGGTCGCCATCAATCTCAAGGAAAGCCTTGCCTACTTGCGCGGAAAACGAGTTCTCATTACAGGCGCGGGCGGTTCTATCGGAAGCGAACTGTGCCGCCAGCTCCTCTCAGGCGGCGCTGAACGACTCTATCTCTTCGGGCATGGCGAAAATTCAATTTATCAGATTGATAAGGAACTACGGCTCTTACAAGAGGAAGGCGTCGGTGAAAAAGCAACCATCGTGCCTGTGATTGGGGACCTCAAAGACGCGCCCTATATGGACCTTCTCCTGTCCCGACTCAAGGCTGATGTGGTGTTCCACACGGCCGCCTACAAACACGTACCGATGATGGAAGAGAATCCAGTCGCGGCGATTCAGAACAACCTCTTCGGCGCGGCAAATATTCTGTACGCCGCGCAAAAATACGGTGTCAAGCGGTTCGTGCACATCACTACGGATAAAGCCGTAGAACCATCCTCTGTTTACGGAGCGTCGAAATACCTGTGCGAACAGCTCGTAACGGAAACGGCCCGCGTAGCCGTAAACGGCGCTTTTATGGCAGTTCGTTTTGGCAATGTGCTTGGTTCCCGCGGCTCTATCATTCCGCTTTTTGAGAAACAGATAGCCAAAGGCGGACCCGTCACCGTAACCCACCCGGACATGAAACGCTGGTTCATGACCATTCCCGAAGCATGCTCTCTGGTGCTGAAAGCTGGGGGCGTGGGCGAAAATGGATGCCTTTACCTGCTTGACATGGGCGAGCCTGTGCGAATCCGCGAGCTCGCGGAACAAATGATTCGTTTCTACGGCTTCGAACCGTACAAGGACATTGAAATCGTGTATACAGGCGTTCGTCTAGGCGAGAAAATCGAAGAGAAACTCATCGCCCATAATGAAAAAACAGTTGAAACCGGCTTTAGCCGCATCTTGCGGATTGAAAAAACTGCCCCGGCTATGGAGGATATTCATTCTTTTAGGGAAAAAATAGAAAGATTACGCCCTATCTGCTATTTCGATGAAAAACAGCCGGCCGTTTACCGCGACAGCGCCCTTTTGCGGGAGATTCTCGGCAATGCCTTGAATTAACCGTAAAAAGGGAAGCTGTACAACGAAACCGTTATAACAAACGACTGATGTCGTCCCTAATTTAGAGAAGGATTTTTTATGAAGAATGATTTAAAAGTGCAATTTGCTTTACCCTGTATCGGCAAAGAAGAAGAGGAAGCCTGTCTCCGCGTTCTGCGGTCAGGCTGGCTCACCACGGGCCCGGAAGCCCTTGCGTTTGAAGATGAATTCGCCATATTTTTGAACGGAGTCCGCAACTCGCGAAACGAGTCTCCAGTACATTGCCTTGCGGTGAATTCTGCAACCGCAGGTTTGCATCTGGCGCTTGAGGCCTGCGGCGTGGGAGTCGGCGATATCGTGTTTACGCCAAGTTACACCTTTGCCTCGACCGCAGAAGTTGTCCGCTATCTGGGAGCAGAACCGGTTTTTATTGACATCGCGCCCGGCACATTCCACCTTGACCCGGCCGCACTTGAGCAGACGCTGGAAAGGCTCGATCGAGGACTGCCCCCTTATGCGGCACGAGGCGGGTTCGGCCCTCAAGGCAGTCCCAAAGCGGTGATTCCAGTGCATTTTGGCGGACTATCCAGCGATATGGAGGCGATCGGAACGGTTGCAAAAAAGTACGGGCTCAAAGTGATAGAAGACGCGGCTCATTCCTTCCCTTCGGAAACAGAGAACGGCTTTTTGGGGACCATAGGCGATGTTGGTGTGTTTTCGTTTTACGCGACAAAAACTATCACCACCGGCGAAGGCGGTATGGTCGCGGTGAGAGACGCGGAAATCGCGGAACGAGTGCGGCTTATGCGTCTGCATGGCATCGACCGAACCGTATGGAACCGTTATACGGACACAAAAGCCCCATGGTATTACGAGATTAGAGCGCCCGGCTACAAGTACAATATGCCTGACATTCTTGCCGCAATCGGGCGGGTTCAGCTTGCGCGGTGTCGGGAACTACTCGCCATGCGGCAGAGGATAGGCTCAGCCTACGATGCGGCGTTTGCGGGAGACGATCGTTTCATCATCGCCCGCACCGGCGAAGGCGACGCACGGCAGCTCTATCCTTTACGGCTGGCGGATTCTCTTTCGCGGGACTCCTTCATCACAAAAATGGGGGACGCAGGTATCGGCGTTTCCGTGCATTTTATCCCTTTGCACACTATGCCTTTTTACCGCAAGCGGAACGGGTTCTATGAAGGTGATTTTCCAGAGACGCTGAACGCGTTTCGTCGGGAAGTTTCCCTCCCGATATGGGCGGGTATGACGGATGAACAGGTTGCTTATGTAATTAACACGGCAAGAGCGCCTGACTTTAAATAATGTCTGTCTATAAAATAATATTTGGCGCGCCGACTCGTTAGCTCATGAGGTCTTGACGGACTGATGATAGATTATGTATTCTAAATACATAAAATCTAGATAAAATAAGCCCAAAGGATTCTTTATGGATAAGCATATTTTGGTACTAACGGTGTTTTTCAATGTATAAATCCCAGAATAAATACAACCTTACCGAAGGAGGCATCTTAAAAAAGATATTCCTTGTGGCGGTTCCTGTTATCGGGACACAATTAATGCAGATGGCCTACAACCTGACCGATATGTTCTGGCTTGCCCGGGTAGGAAGTTCCGCCGTTGCCGCAAGCGGCGCCGCGGGAATGTATATGTGGCTCGCGATGGGTTTTCTCCTTGTCGGGCGCATGGGCGGGGAAATAGGCGTCGCCCAAAATCTTGGAAAGGGGGACATAGCCGCGGCCCGTGATTTCTCGCGGAACGCCCTCGTCATCAATCTTGTTCTTGGCGTTTGTTACGGATTGGCGCTGGTTTTTGGCGCGGATGCCCTGGCGCGCTTCTTTCCCGTGGGAGACGAAAAGGTACTTGCCGCCGCCGCGTTGTATTTGCGGGTCATCGGCATCGGTATCCTTCCCATGTTTTTTACCGCGGTCATTTCCGGCACATTTACCGCGTCGGGAAATTCCCGCGCACCCTTTATCATTAACGGCGCGGGATTGCTGTGCAACATGATTTTGGACCCGGTCTGCATTTTCCTTTTTGGAATGGGCATACTGGGCGCGGCCCTGGCAACCGTCGTTTCGCAGATACTGGTCTGCGTTCTTATGCTTATTGCCGTTACCCGGTTCAGAAACCGCCCCTTCGAAACATACTCTTTCCGTTTCAGGCCGGACTACGGAAAAATCAAGGCAATGCTCAAATGGTCTGTTCCCATCGGCCTTGAAAGCCTTCTGTTTTGTTTTCTCACCATGCTTTGTTCCAGAATGGAAGCCCGTTTCGGTGTCGCCGCGATGGCGGCCGGAAAAATCGGAAGCCAGATAGAATCGCTCACTTGGCTTGTAGGCGGCGGATTCGGCTCGGCCCTGGTATCTTTTATCGGACAGAATTACGGAGCGGGAAAAATGGACCGTATCCGCCGGGGCGTAAAACTGTCGCTGGCGTTGATGGGAGCCTGGGGAGCGTTGGTTACCATATTTTTCCTTATTGCGGGAAAACAGGTTTTCTTCATCTTTCTTCCTGACCCGGAAATTGCGGAACTTGGCAAACGTTATTTATGGATACTCGCGGCCTGCCATATACCGATGAACCTTGAGGCGGTGTGGGCCGGAGACTTCAAAGGCCGGGGTATAACCGTTCCCCCGTCAGTGGCAAGCATTGTTTCCAATTCGCTCAAACCAGTTCTTGCATGGTTCCTGTCGCGTACGGCTCTCGGACTTTACGGCGTTTGGGCGGGCATTTCCGCCGGAGACACCCTTCGGGGAATCCTGCTCTTCTTCTGGCATAAAATCGCCGAAAAAAAATCACGCAAACAGGAATAACCGTTTATATTCGCGCAGCGAACCCCACAACGGCCCATATCACACTGCCGCGCACAACCAGCCTCCGTATGTCGGGTCAACCAGTGCGCCCGCTCCCGCTCTACGGGTGTTCCACCCCGTAACGCCCCCGCCATTTGGCAAAGAAACCGCAAGACTTAAAACGGACTTTAGTCCGCGACAACCAACCGGGTTGTTGAGCAAGTCCACCCTCCTAAAATTACAAGTAGCCCGCCTTTTCCATCTCGAAGCGGGCCGCTGGGTAATTGCCATCGAGATGCTCCGCGCAATGCGCGTCTGACGTGAGAATGACAGGCACGTTTCGCTCCCGCAAAAGTCGCAGAAGCGCAGGCGAAGGGTAGATTTCCGTCGTTTTGCCGCGGTTAAGCCCGCCTGTATTGACCTCCACCGCGATGTTTCGTTGCGTGTGCGCGGCGGCTATGAGGTCCGCTATGCGGGTAATCCGCTCTACGTAAAAAGGGTCGGTTTCTGAAAAATAGCTACCGTTGCCGTTATTTTTCTTGATAATGTCAATATGCCCCAAAATATCGAAGCCGCCCTCGGCAATCAAAGCTTCTTCCGCGTCCCAGTAGGCGTTCACCAGCGCCTCAACTCCTCCAAAGAGGGCTATACCCCGCTCCAGTTCAGCGGCGCTCCCGTCAACGGCAAAATGGGCGCCACACAGCGGCACCAGGTAATGCACAGAGCCGATGAGATAATCAAGCCCTGCATCCTTGAAGTCAGCCGGACCAATCAACCCTTTGACAAAATCAACTTCAAGCCCTGCGTAAACGGCTATTTTGCCGTTCCATCGTATTTTTGCCGCTTGAATTTCCGCAGTATAGGCCGCAAAGTCCCGCAGGTGCCAGTTTGTTTTCCATCCGGTCTTTTCATAGATAGGCGCATGTGCGCTAAACCCGATTGCCGCCAGCCCTTTCTCGTAAGCGACTCTACACATGGTCTCAACATCATCCGCACCGTCGCAAAAAACGGTATGCGTATGCAAAGAAGAATTGGCTTGTAACGCCTGTAAATCCATTTTCCCTTCCCCTCCCCTTTCAAGAAGCTGTATCGAACATTCAGCTATATACGACAGCGGTAGATAGCCACCGCGCCGCCTGCCTACATTTTTTGCAGGATGTCCGCTATCACAAACCAGACCCATGGGACGAAAATCGCCGGTATGAGGTTTGCCACGCGAATTTCTTTTATTTCAAAGAAGTTAAATCCTATTGCAGCAATGATAAGGCTACCGACCGCGGACATTTCTGTGATGATTTCCATCGTGAGCAGTCTCTTGATTACGGATGCGGCAAGCGCAACGCCGCCTTCGCAGACAAGTACCGTAAATGCCGAAAACATAACGCCTATACCCATCGATGCCCCGAAAACAAGGGACATAGTTCCGTCCAGTATGGATTTTGCGAAGAGCATTTCGTGGTTGCCTTGCAAGCCGCTCTGCATAGATCCGACTATCGTCATAGAGCCGGTACAAAACAGGATGCTGGCCGACACAAAGCCTTTAGCAAACGTTTCCTGCTTCTCGCTCCTTTGAGTTTCCGTCTCTTTCTTGGAGAAAAATTGGTTTCCTGCCCACCGCCCCAAACTGTTCATCAACCTGTCTATGTTCACAAGTTCCCCTATGACAGCGCCTATGACCATGCTCATAATCAGCAGGAGAACGTACCGATTCTCCATCGCGCCTTTTATGCCGAGGTAGACGATGGCAAGTCCCATGCCTTTTTTGACAATTTCCTCGAAGCGAAATGGTATACCTCGCACGATGAAACATCCGAGCAAAGAACAGACGACAATGGTAAGAGCATTCACAACTGGTCCTAGCATCTCCATTCCTCTTTACGGCAACGTATTTCCCGCAGACAAGTAAATCGCGTACCATTCATCCCTGGAGAGCGTGATTTCCGCAGATTTCACGCAGTCTGTAAGCCGTTTTTCATTCATAGTACCGATAATCGGCTGTATGTGCGCTGGATGACGCAGAATCCACGCAAGGGCGATTGCCGTATCCGTCACGCCGTATTTTTCGGCGGTTTCTTGAATTTTCGCGTTCAACTTAGGGAATTTTTCATTATTTAAAAACACGCCCTCAAAGAAGCCAAACTGGAGAGGCGACCATGCCTGAATGGTAATATTGTTAAGCCGACAAAAGTCCAAGACCGATCCGTCTCGGTTGATTGCCGCATCATCAAGCATATTCACATGTAGTCCCGCTGAAATCATATTCGCGTTAGTGACGCTCAACTGGAGTTGATTCACCGCGATGGGCTGGTTTACAAACCTCTGTAGTAGCTGTATCTGGAACGTATTTTGGTTTGACACGCCGAAGTTACGGACCTTTCCTCCGTTATGCAGGATGTCAAAAGCAGAAGCTACCTCCTCCGGCTCGGCAAGGGCGTCCGGGCGGTGGAGCAACAACACGTCAAGGTATTCAGTTTTGAGGCGTTTGAGGATGCCATCAACCGCCGCGAGGATATGTTCTTTTGAAAAATCAAAAGCGACTCCCGGTCGTATACCGCACTTTGACTGAAGGATGATTTTATCACGCGAATGAGGCATACATGCATCAGCAAAGAGGCTCTCACATTGCCCGCCACCGTAAATATCCGCATGGTCGAAGAAATTCGCGCCTAAATCAAGAGCGGTCTTGATAAAATATTCGGCGTTTTTCTTGCTAAGACTGTTGAGTCTCATACAACCCACGCCTATTACCGGAACCTGTAAACCGGTTCTTCCCAGTGTAATGGTTTTCAATTTTCCTAGTCTCCTTTTTTACGAGAGCGCCGTAAAGCCCAGCCTTTCGGCTACGGGTAGCTGACTCTATGGCGCAATCGCCTTTACAATTTCTCTCCACAGGACTTTTTCCCCTGTGTTGTTTTCCCCGTGGGGGCAAATGTATAATACCTTGCCTCGTTCTGTTTCGTCAAAACCAAAACTAAAGATGTACGGCATTGCCGTATCAAAGGCAGAAAATTTTTAAGGTCTTCCACCGATACAGGCCGCGTTCCAAGCAACGGACTACGGTTTGTCGCGCTTCTCGCTTCCGCCGTCCTTAAATGGAACTTCGGCAACGTTCTCCAGAAGCTCCCTATCATTCTATCATGAATCCATAGAATTCTACAATAGTCCCGTTCTACAACCGATAGCGGGGCGTGTTATTCTTTCTTTCGGGCAAGGTACAATACATTGACCGCCGCCATTATGAGCAGCAGGATGCTGATAACGGTAAGCGCCGGAAAGGTGATTTTTCGGCAGGGCATTAAATGTCCGGGACAGCCGCCGATGAGGGCATGGGGGATAAGCAAAGCAAGTACACCGGAAAGAAAGACCCCGATAGTCAATCCCAGCCGTATTTTTGGGTCGGCGAAAACGATAAGGGCGATACCTAACGCGGCGATCAAGGGCCCTCCGATGCCGATTTCCGCCTGCGCCGTCCAATGGCATCTCATATACATACCATCTACAACCGGGCAGACCTTGAACAGAAACTGCGGTCCAAGCGCGATAAGCAGCCCGAACACAACCACGACGACGCCTAAAATAATACGATTCTTCATACGATACCTCCTGTGTCGTTCCGTTTTCTCACAAAAACCCGTCTAAGCCCCGGCGCAGC
>JAIRNA010000154.1 GCA_031258305.1 Treponema sp.
AAGGTACGTTTAGTGAGGAGGGTGAAGTCGTAACAAGGTAGCCGTACTGGAAAGTGCGGCTGGATCACCTCCTTTCACTTTGAAAGGTATTTCCGTCTCCCTCCCTCCTTCCTCTCCCCCACGGAGGATTTGGGCCAGTAGCTCAGTTGGTTAGAGCACTGCTCTGATAAGGCAGGGGTCATAAGTTCAACTCTTATCTGGCCCATTTCCCCTTTATAAAAAAAATTAAGTTCTAGACATAATTATACTATGTATGCTTTGCAAGGAACGTTATACACAGTACGGTAAAAATTTTTTTAGAAAAATGTTGACAAATTTCTTTTTTGAACTCATAATGGAAAACAGGATTTATATCCTATGAATTCAATGAAAGGAGTTCAAAAATGAGAAAAAGCATTTCTTCAATTTTGAAACAAAGTCGGATGAGCATTTTATCGCTCATTATTATCAGTGTATTCGTCATCGGGGGGGGGGGTGTACATCAACAGTCCCTGTGATCTATACAGACAATCCTAAAAAAGACTTTACTATTCTTGGCGAAGTCACTTACGACAGCAGTGTGATGGGTGTTACGCAAAAGAATGGATTTAGAGCCTTGTTGCAAGTCGCAAAGAATCAATACCCTGATTGCGACTACGTTATAGACGTGATGATTGATAAACAAACAACGATTTTTCTTTTCTTTATTTTCACCAATTTCACCATGCGCGGAACCGCAATAAAATATGTAAAATAACCGCTTTCAAATTCCAATTTAAATAAAAATGAGCCATGGGGCATATTATCTCCAATGGCTCAACAGCAAGTAGGCTTTAAGTTTCAAAACTAACCGAGTTTTGAAACAGGCTCAATCATCTCACGAAAACTAAAATTCTATGAGACCTCCCTTAATGGACTTCCCCGTCACGTACCTTTTGCGTAACAATCGGCTTGTTCAACAGAGTCAGCGCCTTGCCGCCGATATGAACAAGTCCGTTTTCTGCGCGTATCGGGAATTGGACAAAGGTGTCGATGGTTATTTCAGACGGCGCAGCGGTTTCTCCTTCGGGCGCGGCTACAAAAACCCGCGTCCCCGTAGGCACATCCCCAGCGTCAAGCACTTCGACCGTTTCCTTACCCTCGGTGTCTTTGGCAGACGCGGCGAGTAGCATACCCCGACTCTCCACGCCACGGAGCTTCGCGGGCTTGAGGTTGTAGACTATGATGATGCGCTTACCCAGCAGATCCTCCATCTTGTAAAACGGCGCAAGCCCGGATACAATGACGCGGCTCTCGCCGTCAATGTCAAGCGTCTCAATGTAGAGCTTGTCCGCATGCGGATGCTTTTCAATGTTCACGATTTGCGCTACACGGAGGTCTACGGTCTCGTTAAAGGTTTTGGGGACATCGTTTGTTTGCGATTCCTCTCTTTCCTTTTGGGTACCGGAATACTTTTGCTTGAAGAATTCAACCTGCTCAGTTTCAAGGCGCGAAAAAAGCACTTCTGTATGCACCACCCGCGAAAGCTTTTCCGACTTGCCTATGTCCGCCCATGTTACGGCGTTTTCCGCGCCCTTTTGCAGGGTTAAACCGAAGAACGACATGATTCGCTCCGCGGTTTGCGGGATAAACGGCTCCACAAGCACAGCAAGATCGCGCACAATGTACGTGAGAAAACGGATGAGCGATGCCGCAGAAGCCGGCGACTCGGTTCGTTTCTTCCATGGCTCTCCGTCTTGAAAAGTCTTGTTTGCAAAGGCCGCAAGCTCGAAAATCGTGTGAAAAGCGTCTCGCAATTCCACTTTTTCAAGGCTCTGGGTGATTTTCGCCTCAAACTGCCGTACAATCTCCCACTTTTCCGCAAAGTCATATGCGTTGTCCGCATCATGCTCCGGGATTTTGCCGCCGTAGTAGCGATTCACAAAGGCAAGGGTACGGTTTACCAGATTGCTCAGATTGCCCAAAAGCTCACTGTTCACCTTTTCTTGAAAATCCTTCCAGGTAAAGAGCGTATCTGATTTTTCCGGGCGGTTGTAGAACATGTAGAAACGCCACACGTCCGCGGGAATGTCGGTTTCCATTACGTCTGTGCCGAATACGCCGACACCCCGCGATTTGGAAAACTTACCGCTTTCATAGTTTAGATACTCGGTACTACTCATATGGTGCAACATAGTCCAGTCTTCACCGGTTCCGAGCAGGCTCGAAGGAAATATGACGGTGTGGAAGGGGATGTTGTCCTTGCCGATAAATTGAAAGAGCTCTACTTCCTGGGGATTTTTCCACCAGTCGTCGACAAAGGTCTGCCAGGATTGGAGGGGTGGGGCCGCGTTTTTTCCGTTTGCTTTGACTAATTCACCGCCGAGCGTTCCCGTAATGGAAATATACCCAATGGGCGCATCGAACCATACGTAGAAGACTTTATCCTCAAAGCCGACCTTCGGTACAGGGATGCCCCACTTGAGGTCCCGGGTAATTGCCCGCTCGCGCAAGCCGTCCCGTATCCATGATTCGGTCATGGCAACCGCATTGTTCGCCCAAAAGCCCTTGTCAGCAACGGTTTTTATCCACGCCTCCAGCTTGTCCTTGATTTTGGGAAGGTCTATGTAGAGATGTTTGGTCTCTTTCAGCGAAGGAGTTGTCCCGCACGTAGAACACCGCGGATTTTTCAATTCAGTCGGCTCAAGGAGTTTGCCACAGTCTTCACATTGGTCGCCCCGCGCTTCGCTGTGTCCGCAATAGGGACAGGTTCCGCGCACGTAACGGTCTGCGAGAAAACGGCTGCATTGAGGGCAATGCAATTGTTTGACCGTATGCTCTGTGATGAATCCGTTCGCGTCAAGTTTCTTAAAAATATCCTGCGTTACAACGGTTTGAATTTCTGTTGACGTGCGCCCGAATTTGTCAAACGCGATATTGAACCACCGATAGATATCCGCATGGATGGCGTGATAACGACCGCACAGGTCCCGGGGATGAACGCCTTCCTCTGCTGCGCGGGTTTCGGTGGCCGTGCCATATTCGTCCGTGCCGCACACGTAAAGCGTGTCATAGCCGCGGAGCCTGCAAAAGCGGGCGAAACAGTCCGCGGACAATACTTGTATGAGGTTTCCCAAATGCGGAACGTTATTCACATAGGGAAGCGCAGATGTTATGAGTCTTCGTTTCATGGTCCTTATTATAATCAAAAGAGGACGGTCACGCAAGGGGGAACGAAGTAGCCATATGTTCGCGCTGGGATACGGTAAAATGGCGCTATGTATGACAAACGGTGACTCCGCTATACTAACGGGCTGTCGCGCTACGCGCCGCAGGGACGGCT